>NZ_CP041348.1:280000-580000 GCF_009834365.1 Komagataeibacter xylinus
GACTACTGGCCGCCCCCTCCGCCTGGGCGGCTGACGCGCTGGGCCAGCCAACGGCTTCGCTGTGCTTTCGCCTGCATGACGCTGCCCTTGCCGGTGGCTATTCATGGGGCAAGGGACGGCTTTATTTTGGTGGCCATTCCTACCCGGTCAAGATCACGGGCGGCGGCGCTGTGGGAATCGGCTACAGCACACTGCGGGGCGAAGGAAAGGTCTATAACCTCGCCCGCCTGTCCGATATCAATGGCACGTACTGGTCGGTGCGGGCCGAAGGCACGATTGGCCGGGGCCGCAACGTGACAGTACTCGATAACAACCACGGCGTTGACATCAAGGCGACCATGCACACGAGCGGAGCGCATCTGGCCGCTGCCGTCATGCGCCTGACCCTGAAGGTCAATCCCGGTGGTGAGCGGGTCGAGGCTACGCCTGCAGTCTGCAGCTTCCCCATCCGCTAAAAGCGCATTTAAAAACAGATTATTAATAAAAAAGAAGAAAAGTTTCGGGCGTCGCCTTTCTTTAAAAAGGCGACATCTTCCGAAGCTTTTTGAAAAGCGCCCTCAACTCACTAGACCGTACTGATCACGATCTCGACGAGGTTGGGCCGCCCTGAGGCCATCGCCGCCTCAATGGCCGGGGCAATATCGGCCGCTCGTGTGATCTGCCGCGCTTCGAGCCCGTATGAAGTCGCCATCGCCTGATAATCAATGGGCGGATCGCACAGATCCATCGCCAGGAAATTGCCCTGCCGGGCCGAGACATAATGCGTCTGCCCGCGCATGAAACCCTTGAGCACGTTATATTCGCGGTTGTTCATCACCACGAATGTTACCGGCAACTGCTCATGCGCCGCAGTCCAGATCGCCTGCGGGGAATAAAGGGCCGCACCATCTCCCACCAGGCAGACCACCGGCTCGCGCCCCAGCCCCAGCGAAGCCCCCACCGCAGCCGGCATGCCCCAGCCCAGCGCGCCGCCGCGCAGGAAGGAATACTGCGCCGCCCAGTCGCTGTTGAGGAACATGCGCGTGTAGGACGACGTGGCAATGGCCTCATCCACAATGGCAACCTGGGGGCCAATGGCGCGCACGGCCTCGTAGGCGGCAACACAGGGGGCTATGACCGCATCACCCTGATGATCCGCCACCAGTTCTTCGGCCTCAAGGCGCCTGCGGGCGCGGGCCGCCACGACTTTTCCACGTGCGGCAACATGGGCCGCACGGCAGGGTTCGGTCTCGCGCTGGAGAAGAGGCAGCAGCACGTCAAGCGAGGCGCGGATATTGCCCACGAGGGAAAGCGGCGTCTGGAACGTGCGGCCAAGATCACGCGCATCGGCCGAGACCTGATAGACCGCGCAGCCCGGCGGCACGGGCGAGCCCTCGGAATAGAGGATGGTGATGAGCGATTTGCCGCCGAGTGCAAAGATCGCATCATAATCCGCCAGGCGACTGGCAATATCGGTGGCGCGCGTGGGCATGTTACCTGCCCAGAGCGGGCACGACGTGGCGAACGGAATGCGCGAGGGCCACGACGCGCCATAAACCGGCGCCCCCAGCATGTCGGCCACGGCGGCGACCTGTGCTGCGGCATCCGCCCCATGCACCTCATCACCCGCGATGATGGCCAGCCGCCCCGGCGTAATGCCCGCCAGCGCATGGGCAAGTTCGGGCAGGCCGCCGGCTATGGCCGCTCGGTTGATGACCGAAGGACTGCCGATGTCGATCTCGCTGGCCTCTTCCATCACATCCATGGGCAGCGACAGGAAAACCGGCCCCGAAGGCGCTGCCATCGAATCGTTAAAGGCGCGGCGCACCAGCACGGGCAACTGGTCGGCATGCAGCACTTCCTGCGCCCATTTCACCGCCGGGGTGGCAATGCTGACCAGATCGCCAAACAGCAGCGGGTCGGAGATGGTATGCCGCGAATCCTGCTGGCCCGCCGTCACCACCAGCGGTGTCTGCGATACGCTGGCATTGAGCAGGTTGCCCATGCCATGCCCCAACCCGCCTGCCGTATGCAGGTTGAGAAAGCCGGGGCGGCCTGCTGCCTGCGCATAACCATCGGCCATGGCCACAACACTCGCCTCCTGCAGGGCCAGGATATATTTCAGGTCCGGGCGGCGCTGCAGGGCATCGATCAGGGGGAGTTCCGTCGTGCCGGGATTGCCAAAGATATAGCGGACCCCCTCACTTTCCAGAATTTCCAGAAGGATATCGGCGCCGCGCCGCCCTCCCGTTCTTCGTGCCGCGACCTCAAGCGGTGTAATGGCCATGCTGTTCCCTGCCTGCTTTGAAGGTGTGGATCATGGCAACACGTTTCGGGGTGCGGGTCCAGCAGCGGGGGGAGGAAGCAGGCGTCAATTTTTATCTTGATAATAATAATGATTATCATTATCAAGAATACAACCCGTGGGCTCTCCGACAGATTCCCAACCGTCGATTTCCCAACCCTTCCCACGGAAACTTACGGCATCACCTGCACCCGGGTGATGCCGTTTTTTTATGGAAGACCGGCACAGGCGCACGGCGCATGGCGGCACAAGCGTGCATCTTGTGATTGACCACCCACCACAACGCGAAGATGATACATGCTTACGCGACCATGAAAGTACGCCCCTTGCCTGCCGACAGTCCCGTGCCCCCGACTGCCCAGACAACCGCCCACGGCACGCAGGCGGATCATGACCCGGCCCTTCCCGTCATTATCGAGACCCTGCGCCATGATGGCATCATTACCGCCCGCCAGGTCGAGGCGGCACGGTTCTGGGCCACGGATTACCGGATTGGCGTGATGGGGCTCGAAGACCCGCTGTTTGACCGGACATCGCTCGGCCTGTCACGCCGCCCGCTCAACGGACGGAGCGGGTCGATCAGCCGGTACCGGCATATTCATGATATTATCGGCGCACGTTACGAGCGCGTGCTCATCGCCGCCATGATCGATCAGCGCCCCCTGCCCGAACTTGCCCGCCATGCCCGTCATGACCCGCAGCATATGGGGCAGGTGCTCGCACTGCTGCTTGATTTCCTGACCCGGCATTACGATGCGATGCCCGGCCATCTGTGGCGCGGCTGAAGGCGGTCTCACGCAAGCCTTATGCCTGTTCAGAAAAAATTTTTGGTGCAGCTTTCTTCAAAGAGTTTCAAAAAAAGTCGCCTTTTTGAAAAAAGGTGACACCAAAAAACTGTTCTTATTTTTTATCAATAATCTGTTTTCAAACCAGTTCTGAAAAAAATGCCGCTCTTTTTTGCAAAAAAGCGGCATCCACAGGTTGGTCTTGTTTTTATAAAGCAGCCAATTTCAAACAGGCTCTCAGTCCTGGCGGTAAGCCTCGGCAAAGGCTGCGGCCGCACCGAGCAGACCGGGCTGCGGATAGGTAATCAGCTTTACCGGCATTTCCGACATCATGCCCTCGAACCGGCCCTTGGCCACAAAGCGTTCGGCAAAACCAGAATTGGGCAGGTGCTTGGCCAGGCGCAGCCCGAGGCCGCCTGCAATCACCACGGCACTGCCACCCTGCGCCAGCGCAAGATCGCCCGCCACGGTGCCCAGGCTGAGGCAGAAGCGCTCGAGGGCAGCGGCCGCCACGGGGTCCGAGCCTTCCAGCGCCATGGTCCACAGGGCCTTGTCATCACGCGCCTTGACCGAGAGTTCTCCCATCTCGGCAATCGCCTCATACAGGTTCAGCAGGCCCGGCCCGGATACCACGCGCTCGACCGACACGCGGCGGTAACGGCGGCGCAGCACGGTCAGGATCCGGTCTTCCAACTGGTCGAGTGGCGAGAAATCGATATGCCCACCCTCGGTCTCACACACGAAATAACCATTCTTGCGCCGCACGATATAAGCCGAACCCAGCCCCGTGCCCGGCCCGACCACGGTGGTCACGCCCTGCTCGGGCAGCGGAATGTCAGGCCCGCAGATATGCTGGAGGCTGTCCACGCCAACCTGCGCCACGGCGTGGGCCACCGCGCCGAAGTCATTGACCAGGATCAGTTCGTCCACCCCCAGCTTGACCGGCAGCCACGCAGGCTGGATCACCCACGGGTTGTTGGTCAGCTTGAGGATATCGCCCTTGATCGGGCACGCCACTGCAATGCCGGCCGCCTTGGGCAGCGGGCGGTCGACCACGCGGGCAAAGGCTTCCCATGCCAGCTGCAGGCTGGCGTGATCAGCACATTTCAGGGTCGTGGCCTCCCCCAGCGTGACGACACGGCCCTGGTCCACCTGGGCAATGGCGAACCGCGCATGGGTTCCACCAATGTCAACTGCTACGATCTCTTTCATGTCCGGTCACGCTCCGTGGCCATACGGCAGCTTGCTGCCTGCATCATTGTAATAAAAACGGCCTGCAAGTGTGCCCGCCCCCGGCATTGCATGCAACAGGCAGATGAATTGAGGCTTTGCAGGCCCATGGGTTCACGTCTCGGGTATGAAAAAAGACCAGTCGGGTCGGTATTTCATTGATCGAGGTCACAAAATAGCCACAATCCCCACAATCGGGACTAAAATACATTTTATTAAGTCCCGCGCACGCATTGAAATCAGTCCGTCTGGTCCGCCCTGATGGCGGAAAGGATGCGCCGCTTGAGCGGCCATGGCACCAATGTGTCGATCAGCCGCAGCACCGAGAACACGAACGGAAAGACAAGATGGGGCTGGTTACGCGCCACCGCGCGCGCAATGCGGCGCGCGGCAGAGGGCGCGCTTTGCAGGAAGGGCTTGGCCCCCACCACGCGGCGGCTCATGGGCGTATCGACAAACCCTGGCGAGACCAGCGTCACCCCGATGCCTAAAGGTGCAAGGGCCATCTGCTGGGCCTCGGCAAAGCGCTTGAGCCCGGCCTTTGAGCCGGAATAGGCGGCTGCAAACGGCAGCGCATGAAAGGCCGCGACCGAACTGAGCATGACGATATGCCCCCGCCCGCGCGGCACCATGCATTCGGCCGCCGCCGCCGCCATGGCGGAAGGGGTGGCATAATTGACCAGCCCCAGCCGCAGCACGTCCTCCGCCTTTTCCACCACATCATCGCTGCGGCGCATGTCGCCAAGCCCTGCGGCAAGAATGGCGATGCCGATGGGATGGGCCGCATCATCGGCGCGCAGGGCCGCGATGGCGGCGGCCCCATCCGCCAGGTCAAGCACGCGGGTCTCGACCGCAACGCCGCACCCGCGCGCGCGCGCCGCCACCGCATCAAGCCGCCCGGCATCACGCCCCCACAGCAGCAGCGGCCGCCTCTGGGCTGCATAAAGCCATGCCAGTTCCGCTCCTATCCCGCTCGAGGCCCCCGTAATGAGCACGTATCGGCCTTCATCCGTGCGTGATGCAGAGCTTACTGTCATTGTCCATCTTCCTTTTCGGGGTCCATCTGTGCCATGAGCACAACAACAGGACGGACCACCGAATCATTTCTTTCAACCCATGCCTGCATAGCCTGCCCCGTTTTGCCACGGAATGAAGGTCGATGCCGGTAATGTTCAGGATGCAACGAACCGGTCATGAACGAAACCGATCGTCTTACTATCATACCCGTTTCCGGCTTTCGTCAGATGACCACCTTCATCCAGTTGCCCCGCCACCTCTATGCGGGGCTGCCAGGCTATGTGCCGCCGCTCGACCTCACCCAGCGCGACCTGCTCACCCCGCGCAAGAACTCCTTTTTCCGCAATGGTCGGGCGCAGTATTTCCTCGCCATGCGCGGCAGGCGGGCCGTGGGCCGCATCTCGGCACAGATCGATCCGGTCTCGATGGAACATTATGGCGAGCCGATCGGCTTTTTTGGCGCGCTCGATGCGATTGACGACCTTGAGGTGGTATCCGCCCTGCTTGATGCCGCAGGCACCTGGCTGCGCCAGCGCGGCATGAAGTCCATGCGCGGCCCCCAGACGCTCGACAGCAACGGCGAGTTCGGGATGATGCTGTCAGGTCACCACGCGCTGCCCATGGTGGCCATGCCGTGGCACCCAAAATGGCTGCCGGGCATGATGGAGGCCTGCGGCTGCACCAAGGTGCGCGACCTGGTGGCCTACCAGATGCACACTGGGCCTGATGCGGAGGAAGCCCATCTCGTGCCCGCCAGCCTGCGGCTGGGCGAAGGCCGGCTGGGCAATGTCACCACGCGCGGCCTGCGCATGGACCGCATCAAGGAAGATGGCGAGATCCTGCGCCAGCTTTACAACGATGCCTGGCGCAATAATTGGGGCTCGATCCCGCTGGCGCGCGAAGATATCGAATCCATGATCGTGGAGATGAAGCCGCTGCTCAAGCCCGAGCATTTCGTGCTGATCGAACAGGCGGGCAAGCCGGTCTGCGTGGCGCTGGTGGTGCCCAACGTGTTCGACATCTCGGCAGACCTGAACGGCGCCCCCTCGCCGCTGGGCTGGCTCAAGCTGGGCAAGCGCCTGCTGCGCCACGAGTTCCATTCCGCCCGCGTGATCCTGCTTGGCGTAAGCTCCGTGCTTGATGGCACCGCCCTTGGTGCGATCATGCCCGCACTGGCCATTACCGAACTCATGAAGCGTGGCCACAGCCTGCCCTACCGCACCATCGAACTGGGTTGGGTGCTGGAAACCAACACATCGATGCGCCGCCTGATCGAGCGCATCACGCCCGAGCCATGCAAGCGCTACCGGGTGTATGACCGCCCCTTGGAAGAATAGGAAAAAAATAAAAGTTTCCGGATGCCGCCTTTTTTCAGGAAGGTGGCGTTCCTGCGAAGCTTTTTTATTTTTTGGAGTTTGCCTTCGGTTCGGCCACGTGGCTCCAGCCCCGCCGGGCGAGCGGCATCTCGTTGCCTGCCTCATCACGCACCTGCACACCCGCCCCCGGCACCATCCGGCCAATACGGGTCACGGCAACGCCCACGCGGGCAGCATGGGCCAGTAAACTGGATTCCTTTGCCGGCGGCACGGCCAGCAGCAGTTCATAATCATCGCCGCCTGTCAGGCACTGCGCCAGCCATGCAGAGCCAAGCGCATGCACGGCTGGCGAAAGCGGCACTCGTGGGGCTTCGATGACCGCACCCACCCCGCTCTCGCGCGCCAGGTGCCCCAGATCCTGCACCAGCCCGTCCGACACATCCATGCCTGCCGAGGCAATGCCACCGAGTTCAAGCCCCAGTCGCGGGCGCGGCAACTGGTAGCGGCTGGCAAGGAAGCCATCGGGATCGGGCACCTGCCCCTGCCGCGCCAGCAGGCCCATGGCGCCATCGCCAATCGTGCCGGTTACCCATATGCCGTCACCTGCCCGCGCGGTATTGCGCCGTAGCGCCATGCCCGGCGCCACATGCCCCAGTATGGTGAGCGAGAGCACCAGCGGGCCGGATGTGGCGGTGGTATCGCCACCAAGCAGGGTAATGGCAAACTGCTGCTGGTCCTGCGCGAGGCCAGCCGCAAAACCGGCAAACCAAGCCTCATCACGCGCAGGTGGCATGGACACGGTCAGCAGGTAGCCCAGAGGCGTTGCATCCATGGCCGCAAGATCGGACAGGTTGCAGCGCAGCAGCTTGCGGCCAATGGTGTGCGACGGGTCATCAGGCAGGAAATGCACACCCTCGACCATGGCATCCGCCGCAACAACAAGCTGCCGCCCTGCGGGGGGCGTGAACACGGCTGCATCATCGCGCAGGTCCAGAGCGCCATCACCCGCCAGCGGGCGGAACACGCGGGCAATGAAGCCGAATTCAGCTGGAAGGCCGTTCTCCCCGGCGCGCTCCGGTGCCATGGCCGCCCTCCTTTTTCCCTGCCTCAGGAAGCCGGGCTGTCGGGTGCTTCATCAACGACGTCCTGCGCCGCCTCGGCCGTGGCGGCAGGCGCCGGTTCGTTCACGCGGCGTGACAGGGCATCGAGCACGCCGTTGAGCATGCGCGGCTCATCACCAGCCAGGAAGCCGTGGCCGATATCCATGTATTCATTGATGATGACGCGCGCGGGTGCGGGGTCGGCTGCCAGCATCTCGCCGCCTGCCGCATGCATGATGGCGCGCAGCACCGGGTCAAGCCGGGCCAGCGGCCACGACGCGGGCAGGATCTCGTGCAGCAGCGCGTCAATGCGCTCCTGCCGGGCCATGGCCCCGCGCACCACAATGCCGAACAGCCGCGCATCGGCATCGGGCACCTGGCCTTCGGCATACTCGGAACCGGTCCCACCAAGGCGATGGCGGTTGAACTGGTTGATGACCTGCTCCGCCCCTTCACGCCCCTGCTCGATCTGGAACAGGGCCTGCACCGCTGCCACGCGTGAAGCGGTGCGGGAACGGACCTTGGGCTGCCGGTCGCCGTCTGTCTGTGTCATGGCGCGTTACTCCTGCTGTGGCGTTGCTGCAAAATCACGGCTTCATCGCCTCTTTGGGCGGCGGGGTCCAGTTCAATCTTTGTCTTTCGGGCCGGAAGGCGGAAAGTCCTCGCCGCCCTCGCCTGGCCCGGCGGTCGAAATCGTGGCCAGAATATCAGCAAAATCCTTGGTTTCACGGAAATCCCAGTGCACGCTGGCAAAGCGGATATAGGCTACCGAATCAATTTCGCGCAGCGTTTCCATCACCAGCCGCCCGATATCACGCGAGGGAATGTCCGTCTCCCCCATCGCCTCAAGCCTGCGCACCAGCCCATTGACGATCCGCTCGATCCGCTCGGCATCAACCGGGCGCTTGCGCAGCGCAACCTTGACCGAGCGCGCGAGCTTGTCGCGCTCGAAGGGCACGCGCCGGGCATCCGCCTTGATCACAACCAGATCGCGCAGTTGCACGCGCTCGATGGTAGTGAAGCGCTGCCCGCATGAGCCACAGATGCGCCTGCGGCGAATGGCCGCCCCATCTTCATGCGGGCGGCTGTCCTTTACCTGTGTGTCGTCATGTCCGCAAAAAGGGCAACGCATGGGCAAGCTGTTCCTGATCTGGGGGCAAAAGCACGCGTGGCGCGGACTCAGGCCCCGGTTTGCGCCAGCACATCGAGCACCGCCTCGCCATAGCGGGCCAGCTTCGAGCCGCCCACGCCACGGATCATGCCAAGCTCATCAAGCGTGGTCGGGCGCTCGAGGGCAATATCATGCAGCACCGCATCATGAAAAATGACATAGGGCGGAATTTCCTGCTCGCGCGCCTCGCCCAGCCGCCAGCTGCGCAGCGCCTCGTAGCGGGCAGCGGCCTCGGGCGTGAGGTCGGCCATGGCGGGGCGCGTGCCGCCTGTGCCGCGCGCGGCCTTGAGATCCTCGGTCGCGTCCTCGCGCAGCATGATCGGTTCCTCGCCCCGCAATATGGGCCGCGCGCGTCCTTCCTCAAGGGCAAGGGCGTTATATTCGCCCGTTACCCTGATGGCGCCCCGCGCGATAAGCTGGCGGATCACGCCGCGCCAGAACGGCTCGGGCCGGTCGCGGCCTATGCCGAACACGCTCAGCTTTTCATGCCCGTGCCGCGCCGTCATGTCCGAGGCCTTGCCCCGCAGCACGCCCGCCACATGCACCGCGCCAAAGCGCTGGCCGGTGCGGTAAATGGCCGAGAGTACCTTCTGCGCGGCTACCGTGCCATCAAACGTGGCCACCGGGCTGCGGCAGTTGTCGCAATGGCCGCAGGCTTCATCAAGTTCCTCGCCAAAGCACGAAAGCAGCGCCTGGGTGCGGCAGCCCGTGGTTTCGGTCAGGGCAATCATGGCTTCGAGCCGCGCGCTCATAATGCGTTTCTGCGCATCCGGCGCGTTGGACTGCTCCAGCCAGTACCGTGCGCGCGCCATGTCATCGCCGCCATAAAGCAGCACGGTTTCCGCCTGCTCGCCATCGCGCCCGGCGCGGCCGATCTGCTGGTAATACCCTTCGGGCGAGGAAGGCATGTCGAGATGCACCACGGCGCGCACGTCGGGCCGGTCGATGCCCATGCCAAAGGCGATGGTGGCCACGATCACCACCGGCTCGCCCGAGCGGAAGCGCATCAGTGCGGCGCGTTTTTCCACCGGCGAGAGACCGGCATGGAACGGCAGCGCCGCATAGCCCTTGCCCGCCAGCGAGCGGGCCACACGCTCGGTCTTGCTGCGGCTGCCGCAATACACAATGGAAGCCGCCCCGCGATGCCGGTCGAGAATGGCAGTAAGCTGGCGGATTTCCGATGTCTTGGGCTTGACCGCAATATCGAGATTGGGGCGGTGGAAGCTGGCCTTGAGCACCGTGGCGTCGGGCATGGCCAGGGCTTCAAGAATGTCGCTACGCGTGCGCGCATCCGCCGTGGCGGTGAGCGCTATGCGCGGCACATTGGGGAAATGCTGCGGCAATGCCGCGAGTTCACGGTATTCGGGGCGGAATTCATGGCCCCAGGCCGAGATGCAGTGCGCCTCGTCAATGGCTATGACCGAGAGCGTCAGCCGCCCGAGCCGGTCAAGCATACCCGGCGAGAGCAGGCGCTCGGGCGAGACGTAGAGAATGTCGAGCCTGCCTGCCATCAGGTCCGAGCGCACGCGGGCGGCGTCGTCAGGCTCCTGCTCGGAATGCAGGGCGCCCGCATTGACACCAAGCTGCCGCAGGGCGGCAACCTGATCATCCATCAGCGCAATCAGCGGGGATATGACCAGCCCCGTGCCGGGCCGGGCAAGGGCGGGCACCTGATAGCACACGCTCTTGCCGCCGCCGGTGGGCATGAGCACCAGACAGTCGCGCCCGGCCATGACCTCCGCCACCGCCTGCTGCTGCAGGCCACGGAAATCGGGAAAGCCGAAAACCTCGGCCAGCACCGCGCGCGGGTCGCGCGTGCTGCCTTCGGGCGCCGTCATATCATGAAAAGCGGGGCCTTCGCTCAGTGTCCGCCGACCTCGATCTCGACCCGGCGCGAAGCGAGCGCACCGTCTTCGTTGTTCATCGGGCCACGCGGCTGCTGGCTGATATGGCCTGCATCCACGCCGTCAACCGCAAGCTGACGGGCCACGATCTTGGCGCGGTCAATGGCCAGCAGTTCATCGGCCGACAGGTCATGGCTGGCAGCGGCATAGCCTTCAACGCGCACCTTGGCATTGTTTGCCACCGCGCGCTGGGCTGCCTGCGAGATCACGGTCTGGGCCGGGGCATCAAGCTGGGCCGAATTGGGGGTGAAGAACACGACATACTTGCCCGGATGGCCACCAGCGCATCCTGTCAGCAGACCGAGACCAAGAAGAAGGGACAGGCGACGCATGATGGAGTTACTCCCGTTTCAGATATGCATGACGGACCGCGCCCAGCCTGGAGGTGTGTCCGATCCGGTTTTCCGCTACTTCGTGCCCGCTGGGGCGGGGCACGTCAATCCTTTCGGCAGGCGGGATGGCCCCTTCATGCCGTAGCCGCCACGGTTTTACCACCCACGATACGCCATGCCTGATCCAGCTTTTCCACACCCGTCAGCCGGTGCACGATCAGAATGACCGTGCGCCCTTCCGTCACCTCATTAAGGGTAAGCAGGAATTCACGCTCGGTCTGGGCATCAAGCCCGGTGGCCGGCTCATCAAGGATCAGGATCGGCGCGCGCGACAGCAGCACGCGGGCCAGCGCCAGGCGCCGCCCCTGCCCGCCGGATACGCTGGCACCACCCTCACCCAGCCAGCTATCCAGCCCATCAGGCAGGGCGCGGACCACGTCGGCCACGCGGGCCTGCTCGAGCGCCGCCCACAGGTCGGCCTCGGTGGCATCCGGGCGGCCAAGCAGCAGGTTGGCGCGAATCGTATCGGTAAACAGATGCGTGGCCTGTGACAGCCAGGCAATCCGCTCGCGCATCGCCTCGTCGCGGATGGTGGCGATATCCTCGCCGCCCAGCGTAATGCGCCCCGCCTGCGGCCCCACTACCTTGAGCAGGAGTGCCGCCAGCGTGGACTTGCCCGCCCCCGAAGGTCCCATGACCGCAATGCGCTGGCCTGCGGGAATGCTCAGGTCAAGACGATCAAGCACCGGCGCGCGGGCCTCATCCCACCGGAAAGAAACCTGCTCGAAGCGGATGTCTGTGCCCGCAGGCGCAGGCTGCGTGCCTTCGAGCGGGGCATGTTCGGGCAGGTCGCCCACCGCCACCACGCGGGCGGCGGCGCGGGTGATGTTGCCCGCAAGCGCGCCCGCGCGCGTCAGCCCGCCAATACTCTCGAAGGCCGCAACCGTAAGGAACAGCACGGCTGCGGCAGGCAGCGGGGCAATGCGCGGCAGGCCCAGACCCAGGGCCGCCGCCAGAACCGCAACAACCGCCGCCTGCCCGCACAGGTAGGAGGCAGCACCAGCCAGCGCCAGCATGCGGGCCTGCTTCATCTGCGCACGGCAGAGTGCGGCATCACGGTCGCGCACATGGTCAAGCATGCGCCCCTCCGCCCCGAAGGTCGCGATCTCACGCAGGCCACCCACCATGTCGAGCACGCCCACGCGCAGTTGCGCCGCCTCATGGTTGACCAGCCCGCCTTCGCGCCGCCCCATCATGGCAGCACAGAACGGCAGCACGAATGCCCCGCAGGCAAACAGCGCGCACACCACCACGGCCAGCACGGAACTGACCATGTTGATGGCAATGAACAGGAAGGGCAGTACAAGGCACGCGCCCGCCAGCGGAATGATGATGCGCAGGTAAAGCCCGTCCAGCGTCTCGACATCCGACACGAGGCGCGAGAGCAGGTCACCCGCGCGGCGGAAGCCAAGCCCCGCCGCCGCCCCGCGCGCAAGATGGCGGAAGAACCACACCCGCACATCGGCCAGCGCGCGGAACATGGCATCATGCGCGACCAGCCGCTCCGCATAGCGCAGGATCACCCGCGCACTGCCAAAGATGCGCAGCGCCCCGGTGGTGACCACGATCATGCCCATGGTCATGGCCGCGACACGGATGCCTGCCTCGCGCATCAGCACAAGGCCGATGATCAGGGCGAGCAGCGACAGCAGCGCGCCCGCCGTGAGCAGCGGCGCGCGATGCTGCCAGATCTGCAAGATGTGCCCCACGGGGGCGAGCACGCCCTCGCGCCGAGCCTCACGGTTCAGTTCCCTTGTCTGTGAGGATTTCACGATACTTTCTCCCCACTGGTCACGACATGGCCCTGCGCCAGGTCAATCCGCTGGCCGTCAAACCCGGCCACGGCACTGGAATGGGTGGCCAGGATGACGGTGCGCCGGGCGGCAAGGCGGCGCAGGCTTTCAAACACGTCTGCCTCGGTGTCGGGGTCGAGATGCGCGGTTGGCTCATCAAGCACCACAAGCGGCGCATCTTTAAGGAAGGCGCGGGCAATCGCCACGCGCTGCGCCTGGCCGCCAGACAGGCCGAAGCCGCCCTCGCCAATAAAGGTATCAAGCCCGTGGGGCAGGCTGGCCACGAAATCTCCGGCCGCTGCCGCCGTAACTGCGGCGTGAAGCTGGTCTTCCGTTGCATCGGGGCGGGCAAACAGGATGTTCTCGCGCAGCGTGCCCGCAAACAGCACCGGCTTCTGCCCGATCCACGAGGTCATGGCCACCAGCGCTTCAGGCGCCAGCGTGGTCATGTCCACGCCATTGAATGTGATGCGCCCGCTGGCAGGCTGGATGAAGCCGAGCAGCAGTTCGATGATGGTGGATTTGCCCGAACCCGACACGCCGCACAGCAGCAGCGTCTGGCCCGCGGGCACGCTGAAGGACACATCATCAACCGCCATGCCGCGTGCGACATCCCATGCGAAACTGACATGCTCGAAGGCAACTGCCACGCCCCCCGTCATGTCGCACACCGCCTGGCCGCCAACCCGCGCGGGCGTGGCATCGGGCAGGATGCGCATGGCACTCGCGGCCCCCGAGGCATGCGCCCGGTCCTGATAGGCCAGGGCGAGACTGCGGAAGGGAGCAAAGAATTCCGGCACCACCAGCACCACGAACAGCCCGCGCGCCACCTGCCCGGCCATAACGGCAGCAGGCACGCCCTGCTCATGCAGGTCCATCAGGTGGGCACCGTTGCGCAGCGCGATGAGCACAAGGGCCACGACCATGGCGCAGTCAATGGAGGCGGAAGACAGGAAGGCCACGCGCAGCACCTTCATGGTGCGCAGGCGCAGTTCCTCGGCGCTCGCGGCAAGCCTGCGGGTTTCATCCTCCGTGCGGCCAGACAGGACAATGGTGGCGATGCCGCGCACCCGGTCAAGGAAACGCGCCTGCAGGCGGGTCATGGCCAGGAACTGGTTGCGCGAGGCCACCGCCGCCCCGATGCCGAACAACGCCTGACCAAACGGCACGGCAAGGCCGCAGATGGCCATGATCAGCGCCGAGCCCGGCTGCACGAACGCCGCAAGCACCCCGATGACAAAGGGTGCGGCCACCCACAGCACGGATGCGGGCAGCCAGCGGGCGAAAAATCCGTCCAGCGCCTCGATCCGGTCAACGGCCAGCGCGGTCAGCTCGCCCGTATGGTGCTGGCGCAAAAGGCCCGGCCCGCCACGCATGATCGCCTCGATCACGCCGCCACGCAGGCGGGCGCGCCCCTTCATGCCCGCGCGCGCGGCCAATGTATCGGATGCGGCCTGCAGGCCTGCGCGCACCACCGCCAGCCCGACCAGCCCGGCCAGCGGCCACGCAACAACCGGCATGCCACCGGGCACCAGCACGCAGGCCAGCACGGTGGCGATGCACCACACCTGCCCCACGGCAACGGCGGATATGGCCAGACCCAGCAACACGACAGGCATGGCCTGCCTGCGCCCCAGGCGCGACTGTGCCCGGGTCCACGCCTTCATCACTGTCTTGTCATCGTTCATGACCGCTCCCTATACCGAATGACACGACACAGGGACAGCCATCATGCGCCGCCATAAACTGCCCGTGAGATAACTCTGCCATGCATTTTTGCATGCATTCAGTCGGCCAGTTCATCCTGATCGGGCTGCTTTAACGGAAAAACAAGCACATAGCGGGTGCCGTTTTCCTCGAACATCTGCAACGTACCGCCCAACTGCCGCGCAAAGCCGCGGATCAGCTGCATGCCGATCCCGCTGCGCTCGTCTTCCGCTCCCCTGAGGTTGCGGCCCGCTGCCATGCCCACACCGCTATCGGCGATCCACAGGCACGCCCGGCCGCCATCAAGCGCGCGCAGGCCCACTTCAAGCGTGCCGTGCAACTGGTCGGGAAAGGCATATTTGATGGTGTTGCTGACCGCCTCGGTCACGATCAGGGCCAGCGGCACGGCCTGGTCGGGCACCATCAGCAGGTCATCCACGCGGATGTCGAGCGTGATCCGGCCTTCATCGGATTCACCGATGGCATGCATGATCTGGCCGCACAGTTCGCGCACGAAACTCTGCATGTTCAGGCTGTACAGCTCGCCATCGGCATACAGATAGCGGTGCAGGGTGGCCAGCGCGCGCACACGGTCGCGCGCCTGGGCAAATTCCTCGCGCGCGCCAGGCTGGCGGATGCGGCCGGCCTGCAGATTGAGCAGAGAGGCCACGATCTGCAGGTTGTTCTTGACGCGGTGGTGCATCTCCTTGAGCAGCAGTTCCTGGCGCACCTGCGCGCGCTCAAGGCGCTTTTCATGCCGCGCCAGCCTGCGCGTAGCCTTGCTGAAGGCATGGGCAAGCTGCCTGACCTCAAGCGGCATGGCCCAGTTCGAGCGCACGTCATACACCCCGCCAAGCTGCCACTGGTTGACCGAGGCCGTGAGCTGGCGCAGGGGCGTTATCACCAGCACATCAGCACTTTTCGAAGCCCCCAGAAGCCCCACGAGCAGCAGCACCCCGCTTGTAACAAGCGAAATGGCAAACATGACCACCGCATGCCGCTCGCTGGCGTTGCGCCGCGTCATGGTGAGCACATATACCCCACCCTGCACTCGCCCGATGGAATACGAGCCTTCAGGCAGGGTGATGTGGTCGTGCTCCACGCCACGCATGACCTCAAAGCGCGCCCACTGCATGATCCGCGCCGGCGGATGTTCCTGCCAGTTGCAATCCGCGCAGAGGGGCGCTGTGGCGCGGGCGTGACTGTCCATGACCCAGATCTCGATCGGGCCATTCTGCTGCATCAGGTCAAGCCGGGGGTCGCTGGTCTGGAGCATGGCACTGCGCCATGACAGCGGCATGATGGCGGTAAGATAGCCCGAGCGCGCCGGGCGGCCCGCATCATCGCCAATCATGGCCGCAACGGTGATGCGGAAGTGACCGGGCACGCCCGTCAGTGCATCAGGTATGGCCACGACCTTCACATCGCCCTGAAAGCGGGGCATCTCGTCAACGGTCAGGGTGGGCGCCTCATGGTCGGGGCCGACGGCGGCGGCGATATTTCCCCGGTCATCAGCCAGCGCGATCTGGCTGTAATGCCGCCCGGTCAGGGACTCGACAAGCTGGAGCATGCGCGCAAGCCCGCTACTGTCGAGCCGCATGCGCGCCACCGCCTGCAGCAGCGAGGCGACATGCTCGGATTCATGGTGCAGTTCAAGATCGATGCGCGCCACGGCCATGTCCGTGCGGTAGCCCGGTGCCTCGAGGGTATTATGATAGCTGTGCCATGCCTGCACGGCCCCGATCAGGGCGATGGGCATGGCCGCGAGCAGGATGATCGCCATCATCCGGCCACGCACGGCATCGAACACGCGCCCGACCCGCGTAAACAGGCTGCGATGGCGCCCGTGCCTGCCGCCCCGACCGGAAGAAGGTGGAACGGACATGTCTATTTTGTCCGCTTCCGGTCTTCCTCAATAAGACGCAGCAGCTCCTCGGGAACAGGCTCTTTGGTCACATCATCGAACAACTGGTGCAGCCCTCGCCTCAGCCATAGCTCGAACGCATCATCCGATCTGCTTGTGGACTTCTTTCCTGGTTGCCTGGGAGGACACTTGTCCTTCAGAGCCATCGCATTATCCCGAAGTAAATTCCCACTTCACACAACCCCTGCCTACGTGCCAGGGCCGTATCATTACCCTGTAGAATCCCGAGGTACTGACGAAGATATCAGTGTCAGTGCCATATTCACGCCATAATTCAAAGTGGGAATTCCCGTCTCAGGCCGATGCAGCGGTCGTCGCGACACGGGCCTGCGTGCGCGAACGCAGGCGCTGCACCGCCCCGCGCAGTTCAACGGTGGAGATATCGCGCTCCTCGCCATACAGCCACGTAGCAAGCTGGCGGCGGGCGCGGAATACGCGGCTCTTGGCGGTGCCCACGGCGCAACTGGTGGCGACGGCAAGCTCGTCATAGCTCATGCCCTGCATCACCACGAGCACCAGCGCCTCACGCTGGTCGGCGGGCAGGCGGTTCATGGCCTCGGCAAGTTCCTTGACCATCAGGCGTTCTTCATGCGCGCCGCTGCCTGCCATGCTGGACGCGGGCACATCCTCGATATTGCCGGTCTCGCGCTTCTTGCGCAGGTCGGAAATGAAGCGGTTGCGCAGGATGCGGTGCATCCATGCCGAGAAATTGGTGCCCGGCGTAAAGCTGTGCTGGGCGGCCAGCGCATTGCACACGGCATCCTGCACCAGGTCATCGGCTGCCGCCCGGTTGCGCGTGAGCGACAGGGCCTGCACACGCAGTCGGGGCAGGATTGCAATCATCTGGTCATGAAAGCTGCTGGTCATTTTCATCTCCCCTGTTTCGTCGTTCATGCCAGTGCAATGAACGGGAGGGATGAAAGGTTACATTTTCCATGTAACGAAAACGCGAGCACCGCGCACCGGTTCCCTCAGCCTTCGCCGGCGGCGCCCGCCTGCATGTATTCCATGATCTGGGCGCGCGCGCGTGACACGCGAGCCTTGAGCGTGCCCACCGTCACGCCGCACACAAGGGCGGCCTCGGCATAGGTCATTTCCTGCACGCCCACGAGCACCAGCGCCTCGCGCAGGCGGGGAGTGAGCTGCCAGATCGCACCATTGAGGTCGCGCAGTTCATCGGCCTCCCCCACACTGGTGTCGCTTTCGGCCTGGTCGGGGCGACGGGCGTAATCCGACATCACATCACGCTCGCGCCGCCCCTTACGCGCCTGCTCGTAAAACAGGTTGCGCGCGATGGTGTAAAGCCACGCCTTCATGCTGGTGCCCAGCGTGAACTGCTCGAGCGCGCCGAGCGCGCGCAGCACGGTTTCCTGCACCAGGTCATCCGCTGCCGCGGGCTGGCCGGTCAGGAAACGGGCAAAACCACGCAATTGTGGCAGGAGAGACAGGATCTCCCCACGCAAGTGCGTGACCCGTGACGGATCAAATGGTATTCCTGATTCCAGTTTGTTTACTCTTCAACTCTTGCAGCACAGTCTAACGCTGTCATGATCCGGAGTGTAACAGTTTATCTGGGGAGATGAATGCCTCATGCCGCTATCACGGCGTCAAGACCTGCTTCGCGCCCTGCCCTATGCCCGGCGTTACGCCCGTGCGTTATGTGGCAGCCAGTCGAGCGGCGACCTTCTGGTGGCCGAAAGCCTGCGCGAACTCATGGCGGTGGATGACCCCACCCTGCCACCGAGGCTACGCCTTTACCAATGGATCTCGCGCCACCATGCCCAGCACGGCGCGCAGGATGCGAAGGCGGGCGGCATGCCGCCGCTGGCGCGCAAGCTGCTCCTGCTCACCTCGCTTGAGGAACTCAGCGTGAATGATGCTGCCCGCGTGCTGGCCATTGCCCCGCCGCAGGCCGCCGCCATGCTGGAGGATGCCCATGCCCGCCTGCGCTCGTGCGCCCAGACCAGCGTGCTGATCATCGAGGATGAACCGATCATCGCGATGGATATCGAGGAACTGGTGCGCCAGTGCGGCCACACCATTGCCGGCGTTGCCAGCAGCGAGGAGGAGGCCGTGCGCCTTGCACGCGAGACCCGGCCCGGCCTTATCCTGGCCGACATCAATCTCGGCGATGGCGGTGACGGAATGAATGCCGTCTCGGCCATATTGCAGCACCAGGACATTCCGATCATCTTCGTCACCGCCTACCCCGAACGGCTGCTCACGGGCGATACGATCGAGCCGGCCTTCGTCATCACCAAGCCATTCGAACCGCTGACGCTGGCGGTATCCACCTATCAGGCCGTATCGGGCGGGGTACCGCTGAACTGACAAAGCCGCATGCCAGTCCCGGCGCAACCGGCATCCCGCTCCCCGGCCAGATGTGTATGCTGCCCCGGTTGCTGCCGGACGAAGCTGGGCCGCCATGCGACAGCTGAGTGAAGAGAGGGCAGAATGAAACGGCTGGTCATCGTCTCCAATCGCGTTCCCGTTCCCAAGGAGGGGCTGCGGCCCGGTGGCCTCGCGGTGGTGCTCAAGGACCTGCTGGCCCGCCAGGGCGGCATGTGGTTTGGCTGGAACGGCACCTGCCACCCCGACGCCGCCCACCTGCCGCCTGAACACCAGCAGGCCGAAGGAGTGGAATACGCCACCATCGGCCTCACCCCCGCCGAGCACCGCAATTACTACACCGGCTTTTCCAACTCCACGCTGTGGCCGCTCATGCACTCGCTGCCCGAGCACATCCACTTCGAGCGCCGCGAGCTTGAAACCTACTGGTCGGTCAACCAGCGCTTCTGCGAGAACCTGCTGCCCCTGCTGCGGCCCGATGACATCATCTGGATACACGACTACCACCTGCTGCCGCTGCCCGCCCTGCTGCGCCGCAACGGGGTGCGCCAGCCCATCGGCTTCTTCCTGCACACGCCCTTCCCCGCGCCCGACATGCTGGCCACGGCGCCTGATGGCGGCACCTTCCTGCGTGACCTGCTCAAGGCGGACCTGCTCGGCTTCCAGACTGCTGATGACACCGCCAATTTCATCTTCGCCGCAACCCGCACGGCAGGCGCGGTCCTCAAGGGTGAGGACACGCTGATGTTCGAGGACCATACGGTGCGCGTGGGCACCTTTCCCGTCGAGATCGACCCGCAGGCCTTTGCACGCGCCGCAGCCACCGCAGCCGATTCGCAGGACCTGAAGCGCCTTTCGGGCTCGCTGGCGGGGCGCAAGCTGATCTTTGGCGTGGACCGCATGGACCCCACCAAGGGACTGGACCACCGGCTGGCGGGTTATGAGCGCATGCTCGAGACCTACCCCAAGCGCGAGCGGCAGGTCACCTTTTTGCAGATCGCGGCCGAAAGCCGCACCGAGGTCGCCTCCTACAAGGCGCTGCGCAAGAAGCTCGAGCACCAGATCGGCAAGCTCAACGCCCATCGCGGCCAGGCGGACTGGACGCCGCTGCGCTTCCTCACCCGCGGCAGCCCGCGCCCCACGGTGGCGGGCTACATGCGCTTGGCCGATATCGGCTACATCACCCCGCTGCGCGATGGCATGAACCTCGTGGCCAAGGAGTTCATCGCAGCCCAGGACCCCGAGAACCCCGGCGTGCTCATCCTGTCGCGGCTGGCGGGGGCGGCCAGCCAGCTTGATGCGGCCCTGCTGGTCAACCCGCTCGACCATGATGGCATGGCCGATGCGCTCGAGCAGGCGCTGGCCATGCCCGCACCCGAAAAGCGTGAACGCTGGCAGGCCTGCTGGAACGCCATCGCCAACCGCACGGCATTGGGCTGGGGGCTGTCCTTCCTCCAGTTGCTGGAAAGCACGGTGCGCAAATAGGGGTTGCCTACACGGACCTTGCGCCCGGCCCGCCTGACACGACATAAGCGGGTATGGCTCCTCCTCCCCTTCTCCTCCTCCAGGATATTACCCTGACCCTTGGCGGCGCGCCGCTGCTTGATGGCGCGGGATTTGGCATCGGCCCCGGCGAGCGGGTCTGCCTTGTCGGGCGCAATGGCTGCGGCAAGTCCACCCTGCTGCGCATTGCGGCGGGCGAGATCCAGGCCGATGACGGCACGGTCTTCCTCCAGCCCGGCACCACGGTGCGCTACCTGCCGCAGGAGCCCGACCTGTCGGGCTTTGCCACCACGCTGGATTACGTGCGCGCAGGCATGGGGCCAAACGACCCGGAATACCGCGCCGAACTGCTGCTGACCGAACTCGGCCTGAACGGCACGGAAGACCCCTCGACCCTCTCGGGCGGGGAAGCACGCCGCTGCGCGCTGGCCCGCGCGCTGGCCCCCGAGCCGGACCTGCTCCTGCTCGATGAGCCGACCAACCACCTCGACATGCCGACCATTGAATGGCTGGAGCGTGAACTGCTTTCACTCTCATCGGCCATGGTCATCATCAGCCATGACCGCCGCCTGCTCGAGACACTGTCGCGCTCGGTCGTGTGGCTTGACCGGGGCGTGACCCGCAGGCTCGACCAGGGCTTCGCCCGCTTCGAGACTTGGCGCGAGGAAGTGCTGGAGCAGGAAGAACGCGACAGCCACAAGCTCGACCGCCAGATCGCGCGCGAGGAAGACTGGATGCGCTACGGCGTGACCGCGCGCCGCAAGCGCAACGTGCGCCGCGTGGCCGAACTGGCCGAACTGCGCAACCAGCGCCGCACCGCCATCCGCCCGCAGGGCGGCCTGAAGATGGAAGCCCGCGAGAGCGACCTGTCGGGCAAGCTCGTCGCCGTGGCCGAGGATGTATGCCGCGCCTATGACCCCGCCCACCCCGTGGTCAGTCACCTCGACCTGCGCGTGCTGCGTAAGGACCGGCTGGGCATTGTAGGGGCCAATGGCGCGGGCAAGAGCACGCTGCTGCGCCTGCTCACCGGGCAGGACAAGCCGGATTCGGGCACGATCAATATCGGCAGCGCGCTATCGGTCGTAACCCTGGACCAGCAGCGCCGCACGCTCGACCCCAAGGCCACCCTGGCCGATACGCTGACAGGCGGCGGTGGCGACATGGTGCAGGTGGGCGACGAGAAGCGCCATGTGATCGGTTACATGAAGGACTTCCTGTTCCGCCCCGAGCAGGCGCGCACCCCGGTGGGCGTGCTGTCAGGCGGTGAGCGCGGGCGACTGATGCTGGCCTGCGCGCTGGCACGCCCCTCGAACCTGCTGGTGCTCGATGAGCCGACCAACGACCTCGATCTTGAAACGCTCGACCTGTTGCAGGAGATGCTGGCCGCCTATTCCGGCACGGTGCTGCTCGTCAGCCACGACCGTGACTTCCTCGACCGGGTCGCCTCCTCCATCCTTATGGCTGAAGGCGGTGGCAGATGGGTGGAATATGCCGGTGGCTACAGCGACATGCTGGCCCAGCGGCAGGATGCAACACTCGCCGCCCGCCCCCGCACCGAGCGCAGTGAGGCCCCACCCGCCACGACCGATGTCACGCCCACCGCCTCGCCCCGCCAGCCCGCGCGCAAGATGACCTACAAGGACAAGCATGCGCTGGAGCAGTTGCCGAAGCAGATGGCTGCCCTCGAGGCGGAAATCGAGCGTCTGCGGGCAATCCTGAGCGATGGCGGGCTTTATGCCCGCGACCCTGCCGCCTTCACCGCCGCTACCGCCGCCCTCGAAAAGGCGCAGGCCGACCTGACATCTTCCGAGGAACGCTGGCTGGAGCTTGAAATGCTGCGCGAGACGCTTCAGTCCTCCTGAACGGGGGGAATGATCAGCCCCGAGGCCTCCATCTGCGCCCGTGTTGCGGCAATGCCCTGCGTAACTGCAAGGGCGGCTGCCAGCGCCCGGCGGCCTGCCGCGCCATCAACCAGTACTTTCACGCCATCAAGGCAGGCAGCGGCAAAGGCCGCGTGTTCGGCGGCCAGCGTGTCATGGTCGCGCCACGTGACCGATTCGCGGCGGAAGCCGCCAGTGCCCGGCAGCGGCAGGCCACGTTCGCGCCCGATCATGGTCAGTTCGCGCTTCATGAAATCGGCGGAGAGATAGCCCTCCTGTGAGAACACACGCATGCGCCGCTCGGTCTTGAGCGAGATGCGGCTGGCAGCAATGGTCGCAACGCAGCCATTTTCAAACCGCACGCGGGCATTGGCGATATCCTCGAACGGTGAACTCACCGCCGCACCCAGCGCATCCACGCTTTCGATCGGGCTGTCGACAATGGCCAGAACCAGATCGAGGTCATGGATCATGAGGTCAAGAATGACCGATACATCCGTACCGCGCGGCTTGTAGGGCGCGATGCGGGTCGCCTCGATATAGAGCGGGCGGGTAATGCGCTCGGTAATGGCCCGGTGCTCGGCGGAATAGCGCAGCAGGTGCCCCACCTGCAGCACCACGCCATGCTTCTGCGCCAGATGCATCAGTTCATCGGCCTGCTCCAGCGTCGCGGCCATGGGTTTTTCCACCAGCACGTGCCGGTCTGCCGCCAGTGCCTCGCGGGCGAGGTCGAAATGATATTCCGCCGGCGCCGCCACGATGATCGCATCAGAACGGGCCAGCAGGTCGGGGTAGGACAGCACCGGCACGCCACCGGCCTCATCAGCCACCTTGCGCGCCCGCGCGGCATCGGGGTCATGGATGCCCACGAGTTCCTCCCGCGCGCCAGACAGCACCTTGAGCGCGTGAAAGCGGCCAAAATGCCCTGCCCCCACAATGCCGATGCGTAACCGCCGTGCTGCCTGCGCCATATCCTGCCTTCCGTGCATGCCGTTCTTTCGGGGCCGTTTCAAAAGCAGGCCTGTTACCGCGCTTTTGAAACGGCCCCCTGCCGGATTAGCAGCCGGCACGCCGGTCGCACAGCCCCCCGCCATGCCCGCTTCCCCCTGCCAATGCGGCAAAACGGCAACGCCGGGCAGGCGCTCGGTGCATCAGCGGTTGCATCATCGGGCGTGGGGCGGCATGTTCCCGCACTGATTTTACGTGCACACGACACATTGACCATGCCGGGCAAGGGAACCGGCTCAGCCGGGCGCAGGGAGCTTTCCATCAAGTCATGATGTATTACAGTCGGCTCAGAATGGCTTCGGTCATTGGCGTATGTCTGATCGGGCTGGCGCTGTGCCTGCCCAATTTCATCCGCCAGCCCAGCCCTTCCCTCCCATGGCGCCAGATTCATCTGGGCCTTGACCTGCGTGGCGGCTCATACCTGCTTTTGCAGGTGGACATGGCCAGTGTTGCCGCCGACAGGCTGCGCGGCCTGCAGGACCAGACACGCCAGACCCTGCTCAAGGCCGGGCTGGGCTACCGCAACCTTGCCACCGGCCCCCGCGGCGTGACGTTTACGCCCCGCACGCCCGACGAGACGCAGCCTGACCTCAAGGCGCTGCGCAGCATGCCGATGAATGTGCCGGGCGAGTTCAGGGTGGAACAGGGCGATGGCGGGCAGATCGCCCTCACGCTCTCGCCCGATGCCGCCCGCCAGCGCGCCTATGATGCGGTGACCCAGTCCATCGAGATCGTGCGCCGCCGCATTGACGCCACCGGCGCGATCGACCCCGAGATCACCCGCCAGGGCGAAGACCGGATCATTGTGGAGCTGCCGGGCATCAGCGACCCCGAGCGGGTAAAAAACCTGCTCGGCACCACAGCCAAGATGACCTTCCACCTTGTGGCCGATTCCGCCATTGGCTCCGCCGTGCCGCCAGCAGGCGTGGAAATGCTGCCCATGAGCGAGGGACAGGGCACGCTGCCGGTCTTTTCGCACGTGGATGTAGATGGCGCTGACCTGACCAATGCCAGCGCCTCGGTTGATCCCGATGGCGGCGGATGGGCGGTGAACTTCACCTTCGATTCGACCGGCGCGCAGGAATTTGGCGATGTGACCCGCGCCAATGTGGGCAAGCGCTTCGCCATCGTGCTTGATAACAAGGTGATCGAGGCCCCGGTCATCCGCGGCGCCATTACCGGCGGCAACGGGCAGATTACCGGCGGCTTCTCCGCCCAGCAGGCCACCGACATCGCCCTGCTGCTGCGCGCGGGCGCCCTGCCCGCACCGCTCAATGTAATCGAGCAGCGCTCCATCGGCCCGTCGCTCGGTGCTGATTCGATCCGGGCAGGCGGCTACAGCCTTGCCGCCGGCTTCGTGCTCGTGATCGCGTTCATGGCGCTGTTCTATGGCCGGTTCGGCTGGTACGCCAACATGGCCCTGCTGGCCAACCTGGTGCTGATGACCGCCATCCTCTCGCTGTTCGAGGCAACACTGACCCTGCCGGGCATGGCGGGCATGCTGCTGACCCTGGGCATGGCGGTGGATGCCAACATCCTGATCAACGAGCGCATCCGTGAGGAAGTGGCCCGTGGCCGCAGCGCGCTCCAGGCCATGCAGGCAGGCTTCGAACGCGCGACCGCCACTATCGTGGACAGTAACGCCACCGCGCTGCTGGCCCATGTGATGCTGTTCGTTTTCGGAACCGGGCCGGTGCGCGGCTTCGCGCTGACCATCACGATCGGTATCGTGACAACCCTGTTTACCACCCTTCTCCTTTCCCGGATGCTGATGGTGCGCTGGTATGCCCGCACACGCCCCAGCACCCTGCCGGTCTGAGGCGCGCCGAATGATGTTTGATCGTCCCCTTCTCCGGTTCGTGCCGCGCGGCACGAAAATCAACTTCATGCGCGGGCGCTTCATCGGGCTGGCAACGTCCGCCGTGCTGTCCATTGCGTCGCTGATCCTGTTCTTTCACCCCGGGCTGACGCTGGGGCTGGATTTCCGCGGTGGCATCGTGGTCGAGGCCCGCACGCAGGGGCCGGCTGATTTCAACGTCATCCGCGCAGCCCTTGCGAGCGAGCATGTCTCGGCTGCGGGCGTGCAGTCCTTTGGCGGGCCGGACGACGTGCTGATCCGCCTCGACACGCCCCCCGACAGCGAACCCGACCATGAAGCCCGCACGCAGGCCATGGTCGACTCCGTGCGCCATGCCATCGCCACCCTGCCGGGCGCGCAGGTGCTGCGGGCGGATGCGGTCGGGGCCTCGGTATCAAGGGAACTGTTCCGCAACGGCATGCTGGCGCTGGGCATCAGCCTGCTGATGATCCTGGCCTATATCTGGTTCCGTTTTGAATGGGAGTTCGCGGTCAGCGCGGTGGTGACGCTGGTGCTGGACCTGACCAAGGCCATCGGCTTTCTGGTCATTACGCATTTTGAGTTCGATCTGGTGATGGTGGCCGCCATCCTGACCATTCTGGGCTATTCCACAAACGACAAGGTGGTGGTGTATGACCGCGTGCGCGAGAACCTGCGCAAATACCGCACCATGCCGCTGGCCGAATTGATCGACCTGTCGATCAACGAGACGCTGAGCCGCACGCTGGGCACGTCATGCACCGTCTTTCTGGCCGCCCTGCCGCTGGCCCTGTTTGGCGGGGCGAGCCTGTCCGGCTTTGCGTGGGTGATGCTGTTCGGGATTGTGGTGGGCACGTCGTCTTCCATCTTCATTGCAGCGCCGCTGCTGCTGCTGATGGGCGAAAAGCGCCTGCGGCGGGATGCACGGCCGCCCGCTCGCTCGTGAGAGCGCAACGTCAAATTCATAAAATTTAAAAGTTTTGGGTGCCGCCTTTTTTCAAAAAGGCGGCATTCTTTTTTTGAAGCTTTTCTCCACACTATCTGGGGGCAGGTCCAGCCGCAGGCGGCACGACCACCTGCCCGTTTGCATTGACGGGCATGAGGGGCGCGCCGGGAAGGCAGCGTGCAGGTGCCACGCCATTCAGCGTGGAAGGGTCGGGCTGGTTGGCGCAGGCCACCATGAGGGCCACGGCCTGCCTGCCTTCACGGCGCGTGCGGCGTGAGGGCTTTTGCAGCACGGTCATGATCGTGTGCTTGCCGTATTTAAGCGAGGCCGCCATGTCATACACCTGCTGGCCCGACAGCCCGCCATCCTGCAGGCGGCTGACAAGGCTGCCCTCGGCCATGAAATAGGTCGAGACCAGCAGGTAATCCTGTGCCGGGCCGGGCAGACGCGCCATGTCCGGGCGCCGCAGACCGTGGCAGCCCCCAAGCAGGCCGACTGCCGCCACAAGCAGCATGCCGGAACGGACATGTCTTCGAATATCAATCATGTAGCGCCAACCCTGTAACGGCTTTGAAAATTCTCTTTCATGCACAACGCATGCCCCGCGCCGTGGCCAGGCGGGCGGGTTACGGCCATCGGGTTACACAAACGCTGCATCCGATCAACCCGCGCCTGCCGATAGTGGGCACACGGGCCACCGGGCACAAGTATGCGGGAGGACACAAAAAAAACGGGCACCCACAACAGGGTGCCCGTTCCTTACGCTGCGCCTGGGGCGTGCGTTCAGGCCTTGGGGGCCTCGCCCTTCTGGGCGGCTTCGGTCTTGAGCACGTCGAGAATGTCCTGCAGCAGCAGTTCGCTACGCGGGGGTGCGGGCGGCGTTGCCGGCTTCTCGGCTTCTTTCTTCGCGGTCAGGCGGTTGATGACCTTGACCACCCAGAAAATCACGAAGCCGATGATGATGAACTGGATCACGGCGTTGAGGAACAGGCCCACGTTCAGCGTGACGGCGCCTGCCTTCTGCGCATCGGCCAGCGTGGCCAGATGCGGGCCGCGCAGCGTGACGAACAGGTTGGTGAAGTCGATGCCGCCAATGAGCAGGCCAAGGATGGGGGTGAAGATATCCTTCACCAGGCTGTTCACGATAGCCGTGAAAGCCGCGCCGACGATAACACCGACAGCGAGGTCAACCACGTTGCCGCGCATGAGGAAGTTACGGAATTCGCCCAGCCAGCCAGGCACATGAATATCCTTGACGTGCAGTTCAGGCACGTGATCCGGCAGTTTTGCCATTAACGCCAATCCTTTATTTCTCAGAAGAAATTCATTCCTAGCAACATCGGGCGCGCGTGACGACTGCATCAACGCCGCTTTTTTGCCATTCCGGCTGCCTGATGCAACGCGGTAACACCCTGCCTGCCCGCAGCGGGCGCGGGTTTTCTTGTTATCGGGTGTTGATCTCGGGCGCCCATCTCGTCTATAGGCCAGCCGAACATACGCCCCCGGTCGGCATCGGTGGGCCCAGCGCGAAAGTTGTTTGAAATGAAATCCGGCATCCACCCCGACTACCACGAGATCAATGTCATCATGACCGATGGCACCGAGTACAAGACCCGCTCCTGCTACGGCAAGCCGGGCGATACGCTCCGCCTCGACATCGACACCAAGTCCCACCCGGCGTGGACCGGCGTGCAGCGCATGATGGACACCGGGGGCCAGGTCGCCAAGTTCAACAAGAAGTTCGGCGCGCTGGGCCAGCGCAAGAAGGGCTGATAACCCTCACCTCCACCGAACATACACTGCGGTTACCGGCAATGCCCGGTCCCTTGAACGGGGGGCCGGGCATTCCCATGTCTGGACCATGCGAACGCCCGAGCGGGTTCGCATCTTCCCTACAGCGCGGCCCGCTCGACCGAGGAGCCGCCCACCCGCAGACCTTGCTTCATGGAGGTTTTGAACATGGCTTATGATTTCGCACCACTGTTTCGCAGCGCGATCGGGTTTGACCGGCTGGCCCAGCTTGTCGATACGGCAGCCCAGAATCCGGTAAGCCCGTCCTACCCGCCCTATAATATCGAAAAACTGTCCGATGCCCGTTATGTCCTGACCATGGCGGTGGCAGGCTTCGGCCCTGATGACATCGAACTGACCGTGCAGGACAACACGCTGATCGTGGCCGGTCGCGTGGCGGAAAACACGCAGGACCGCGAGATGCTCCATCGCGGCATCGCCACCCGCGCGTTCGAGCGCCGCTTCGTTCTTGCCGACCACGTGGTGGTGGAAAAGGCGGACATGACCAACGGCCTGCTGCGCATTGCCGTGCGCCAGATCGTGCCCGAGGCGCTCAAGCCGCGCCGCATTCCCATCTCGTCAGGGCAGGTCATGGGCATGGAAGGCGCACCACCCCCGGACTCCGTTGCGGCACCTGCCATGGCGGCCCAACCTGCCGCCTGCGGTTGCGCCGCCTGAGCAGAACCCGCAATGGCAGCGCCATTGACGACGGGGGCGGGCCATCTGGCCTGCCCCTGTTTTGCATGGTGTGGCTGCCTGCCCGGCGGGTCAGCGTATTTGCAATGTCCGGGGCTGATGGATGCGAAACATCCAGCGCGGGCGGATTGAAGTCTTGACCTTTGGCGCCCTCAACCTTCATATCACTTCCACGAGTGTTTTCCGTTTCTGGCGCGCCAGCAGGCACGCACGGTTCCCGCTTCGGGATGGAGCCGTTTCAAACACCCTTTCAGGTGCCTGCGTGTGGCGCCACACGCTGTAGGACCTGAGTGACAATGACTGCCCTGCCCCTGATGCCCAAGGCCACCGCCGTGTGGCTTATTGAAAAGACGGCGCTGACCTTTACCCAGATTGCCGAATTCTGTGGAATGCACCCCCTTGAGGTGCAGGCCATCGCCGATGGCGAAGTGGCGCAGGGAATCGTGGGCTATGACCCGATTGCCAACCACCAGCTGACCCAGGCGGAAATCGATCGCTGCGAAAAAGACCCTGAGTCGCGCCTCAAGATCCTGCCGCCCGCCAACCCGATCAACCGCCGCTCGAAGGGCGCACGGTACACGCCGGTGGCCAAGCGCAATGACCGGCCTGATGCGATTGCGTTCATCCTGCGCAACTTCCCGCAACTGTCCGAGCAGCAGACCAGCAAGCTACTGGGCACCACCAAGGACACGATCGAGAAAGTGCGCAGCAAGCAGCACTGGAACAGCCCCAACATCAAGCCGCGTGATCCCGTCACGCTGGGCCTGTGCAGCCAGACCGACCTCAATGCCATGGTTGCTGCCGCCAATGAGCGCCTTGCCCGTGAAGGCCAGGCCGTGCCCCCGCCGCTCGAACTCGACGACGACAGCGAACACGCGCTCTAAAGCCTGACCGCCCGGTGGCCCATGCCGCCGGGCGGAAAGCAGGGCCTTTTGTTCAGCCCAGCCTGGCCAGTCGCTCGATTTCTTCCTTTACGCGCAGTTTTTCCAGCTTGAGCCGCCTGATCGCGCCCTCATCGGGCAGCGGCCTGCGATCTTCATCAAAAATGCGGGCATCAAGCCGCGCATGGCGAGTTTTGAGGCTGTTGATACGCGCTTCATACGACATGGAATCCTCCAGCGTTTTGCTACGACCCGATCAGGCTAGACCAGACGCGCGGGCGAATTCCATGCTAAAATTGCAGACCGTGGGGTAAGGCGCGCATTTCGCCTTTTGGCGCGGATATGCTTAGACTAGGGCCCTGCCCACCGAACAGATGAGCCGCCATGCTGACAGATCGCGAGACCCTCCTTCGCAAGCTGCATGAACTGCGCAGCGAACATCGTGACCTTGACACGGTCATAAGCCGCATGGCCCTGCAGATATCAGACCAGTTGCAGCTGCAACGGCTGAAAAAGCGCAAACTGCTGCTCAAGGACGAGATCACCTGGCTGGAAAGCCGCCTGATCCCCGACAGTATTGCCTGACGACCTGACGAGAGTATTTCAAACCGTGAGCCACCCTTCTTCCGCCTCCCCCCGCGTGGGAATCATCATGGGCAGCCAGTCCGACTGGGAAACCATGCGCCATGCCACCGCCGTGCTGGAAAAGCTTGAAGTTGCGCATGAGGTGCGCATCGTCTCCGCCCACCGCACACCGGACCGTCTGGCCGACTATGCAAAATCAGCCCAGGGGCGCGGGCTCTCGGTCATTATCGCAGGCGCGGGCGGGGCGGCTCACCTGCCGGGCATGTGTGCAGCCTGGACGGCGCTGCCGGTAATGGGAGTTCCGGTCGAATCGCATGCGCTCAAGGGCATGGACAGCCTGCTTTCCATCGTGCAGATGCCCGGCGGCATCCCCGTGGGCACGCTGGCCATTGGCAAGGCAGGGGCCACCAATGCCGCCCTGATGGCGGCGTCCATCCTCGCCCTGTCCGACCCGGCACTTGGCACGAGGCTGGCAGCATGGCGCGCGGCCCAGACGGCCGCCGTGGCGGATGAACCAACCCGATGAGCATGCTGCCCCCCGGTTCCGTTCTGGGCATTGTGGGCGGTGGCCAGCTTGGCCGCATGTCCGCCATTGCCGCTGCCCGCCTTGGCTACCGCGCCCATATCCTGACCACCGAGGCCGATGGCCCCGCAGCCCAGGTGGCGCATGCCGTAACCCTAGGCGCCTATGATGACCACGACGCCCTGCGCCGCTTTGCCGGTGCGGTGGATGTCATCACCTTCGAGTTCGAGAACATCAGCGCTGACGGGCTTGACCTGCTCTCCAGCCTGCGCCCGGTCCACCCGGCGGGCGCGATCCTGCGCATCAGCCAGGACCGCATTGCCGAGAAGACCTTCATGGGCGAACACGGCATCCCCGTCGCCCCCTGGCATGCGGTGGAAAGCCGCGCCGACCTTGACCGCGCAGCGAAAGCACTGGGCTATCCCTTCATCCTCAAGACCACGCGGCTGGGCTATGACGGCAAGGGACAGGCCCGCATTCACAGCGCTGCCGATCTGGACCACGCTTTTGATACGCTGCGCCCCCACCCGCTGGTGGCCGAGGGCATGATCCGCTTCGCGTGCGAGGTGAGCGTGATGGTGGCGCGTAACGAGCAGGGCGATATCAGCACCTTTGACGTAACCGAGAACCGCCACCGCAACGGCATTCTCGACATCAGCCTGGCCCCGGCCCGCATCAGCCCTGATCTTGCGGCACAGGCCCGTGACCTGGCCCGACGCATTGCCACAGCTCTTGGCCTTGTGGGCCTGTTGGGCGTGGAAATGTTCGTGGACCACGACGGCAGTCTGCGCGTGAACGAGATCGCCCCCCGCCCGCATAATTCGGGCCACTGGACCATGAATGCCTGCCCGGTGGACCAGTTCGAGATGCATGTGCGTGCCGTAACCGGCCTGCCGTTGCCACCTGCCACCCGCCATAGCGACGCGGTGATGAAAAACCTGATCGGCCCGGATGACATGGCGCTGTGGCCTGAAATCATGGCCACCCCGCACCTGCTGGCCCACCATTACGGCAAGGCCAAGGCCCGGCCGGGACGCAAGATGGGGCATGTGAACGTGATCTTTCCACTCGGCAGCCTGCCAGGTGAGTTCGGTGTTGAGGCTGCCCTCGGTCCTCTTGCAACGCCTGTAAAGGAAAAAGACACGGCTCCCTGAAAGGCTGCTTAAAAACAGGCCGCCCGAGATAATAGATGTTTTGTTCAAAAGCCTCACCAGATGCCGTGTTCTTGAAAAACCGGCGGAACGTGAGGACTTTTACTTTTTCATTAACGATGAACCTTCAAACTGTATCCTGTTTGTATTGAATGACGGGCCCGCTTAGCGGTTTTGAACGATCTATCATCATGACCGCCCTTTCAGGCAGCAATGCCTGGATTGGGGCCATGCTGGTAAAAGACGCCTGGCCCTGACCTGTCAGGCAATCAGCCCCATGGCGCGGAAACTGTGGGTGCGCCCGTTGCCCACAATAATGTGGTCATGCACGACAACACCCATCAGCCTGCCAATCTGAGCAATGCGCATGGTCATCTCGATATCAGCCCCTGATGGCTCGGGGCGGCCTGCGGGGTGGTTATGGGCCAGCACCAGCTTTTCGGCGCCAAGTTGCAAAGCGCGGCGCATGATCTCGCGCGGATAGACGGGGGAATGGTTGACCGTGCCAGTGCCCATTAAATCATCGGCCAGCAGGCGGAACTCCCCGTCAAGAAACAGTACGCGGAACTGCTCGACCACTTCATGGCCCATGCAGGCCTGCAGGTAGGCCTCCAGCCCCTTGCGGCCCGCGAGCACATCCGTGCGCCGCACCCGGCCCCGATACAGCCGTAATGCCGCCTCACGCGCCACAGCGAGCAACGGCGGCACGAGGGCCTCGCGCCCCGCCACTTCATCAAGCCCGCCCACATGCGCCGAAAGCGCCATGCCCGCCGAGCCGAAACGGGCCAGAAGGCTGGCTGCCAGCCGGTCGGGGGCGGGGTGCGCCGTATCAAGCGTGCGGATGAGACGATGCAGGAGCGCATGATCCTGCGCACGGCTGATTCTGCCGCCAAGCGGCACTGATGCGGGAACGGGTGGCTTATGGTCGGACAAAACGGCCCTTCCCCAACAATTGCAGGACAGAACGCGCCGCCATGGTGCATGATGGCGACAAAATAAGGAGGTTATGAACCTGCATGCGTCTTCATCAGTCCCATACCGTACTTTTTGACCTCGATGGCACCATCATCCGCTCGCGTGATGGCATTGTCGAATCCATCCATGCCGTGCTGCGCGACCTCGGGCATGAGCCCGACCTGTCGATGGACCTGACCTGGGTGGTTGGCCCGCCGCTTGAGGAACTGATCGGCCACATCCTCGCCCATTATGGCGATGACCGTGTGCACGAAGCAATGGCGCTGTACCGCAAACACTACGAGTCGGGGGGCATGCACAAGAGCCCGGTTTTCGAGCATATGCGCGAGGTGATCGAGACCCTCTCGGCCGAGGGCGTGCGGCTGTTCGTAGCCACCTCCAAGCCGCGCTACCTGGCGCGCAAGATCCTGCACATGCGCGGCCTGGTGCAGTATTTTGACGGCCTGTCCGGCGCGCGTGAGGATGAAAGCGGGGCCGAAAAGCCCGAACTGATCGCCGCCGTGCTGCGTGAATACGCCGTCAACCGCGAGGATGCGCTGATGATCGGCGACCGCCGCTTCGACATCAGCGGGGCGCATGCCAACCATGTGCGCGCGCTGGGCGTGCTATGGGGCTACGGCACGCGCGAGGAACTTGTGCAGGCGGGTGCGGATGCGCTGGTCAGCCAGCCTGCCGAGCTGCTGGCCGCCATCCGCCAGCAATTCGCGGCAGCCGAGGCCCATCCCCACACCTAGCGCTCCATCAGCCCCCGCATGCTCACCACCTGCCCCGCCCCACGCACCAGGCAGTCCTGAAACATCAGGCCGAGCAGGCGGGCATGGGCGTATAACATGCGCACAAGGCGCAGTTCGGGCAGGTTTTCAGCCGGTGGGGGCGCGTGCCGGCCCATGTCGCGCACCGCAATGAGCGAGACCGTATGCAGTTCAAGCGCGCGGGCCAGAACCGCGCGGCACTGTTGCGGCGGAAGGCCCGCGGGCACGACCTCATCGGCCAGCATCTGGCGGGCTGAATCAAGGTAGAACATCCGCATGCCATCAGGCGTGCAGGCCGGCAGGCGGTCGCAGTAATCGAGCAGCACCGCCATATCGGTAAAAACGACCTGCCCGCGCAGGTCGGCATGGGCCAGGCGCTGCGCCACCTCCCCCGGCACGCTGATGACCGCCACCCCGCGCGGCCCCAGCCCCGCCGCCCGCAGGGCGGAAGGCGTGGCCTCAAGCACCGCCTCGAGGCTGCCAAACGTGGCCAGCAGGGCCTTGGCCTGCGGCTTGGTGTCGCGCCGGGGGGTTGCGGCAAACAGCAGCACCTCGAGCAGTTCATAGTCGGCCAGCGAGTGCGCGCCCGCCACGCGAATGCGCTCGCGCATGCGCGCCCTGTGGCCGCCGGGGCCGACCCGTGCCGGTGTTTTTATTGGCTTTGTTTCTTTCATGACCCCTCCACACGCCCGATAGCATTGGTGCGCACTGCCCGGATTGGTATAGAAGAAAGCGTGATGGACAGCCTTATCCCTACCGGCAACGCGCCGGAATACCTCAACCGCCTCAACCCCGAGCAGCGCGACGCGATCGAGACAACCGATGGCCCGCTGCTGGTCCTTGCCGGTGCGGGCACGGGCAAGACGCGGGTGCTGACCACGCGGTTCGCGCATATCCTGCTCTCGGGCCGGGCGCGCCCCAACCAGATCCTTGCCGTAACCTTTACCAACAAGGCCGCGCGCGAGATGCGCGAGCGCGTGAGCGCCCTGCTGGGCGAACCGGCGGAAGGGCTGTGGCTGGGCACCTTCCACGCGCTATGCGCGCGCATGCTGCGCCGCCATGCGGAATATGTGGGGCTTACCAGCAGCTTCACCATTCTCGATACCGATGACCAGTTGCGCCTGCTCAAGCAGGTGCTCGAACCCTACCGTATCGACACCAAGCGCTGGCCGCCACAGGCGATCATGGGCGTGATCCAGCGCTGGAAGGATCGTGGCCTCGTGCCCGACGCCATCACGGCCGCCGAGGATACCGATTTCGCCAATGGTCGCTGCGCCGAGATCTATACCGACTACCAAAATCGACTGAAGCAGATCAACGCCTGCGACTTTGGCGACCTGATGCTGCATATGACCGAAATCCTGCGCAGACACCCCGCCGTGCTGGAGCAGTATCACCGCTACTTCCGCTATATCCTCGTCGATGAGTATCAGGATACCAACACCATCCAGTACCTGTGGCTGCGCCTGCTCGCCCACAGGAAAGGCCAGCCCTCGAACATCTGCTGCGTGGGTGATGATGACCAGTCCATCTATTCATGGCGCGGGGCGGAAGTGGAGAACATCCTGCGCTTCGAGCGCGACTTCCCCGGTGCGCGCGTGGTGCGGCTCGAGCGCAATTACCGCTCCACCCGCCAGATCCTTGGCGCAGCTTCGGGCCTGATCGCCCATAACGAGGAGCGGCTTGGCAAGACGCTGCACCCCGGCCGCGAGGATGCGGAAGGCGAGAAGGTGCGCGTGATTGCCGTGCAGGACTCCGATGACGAGGCCCGCATGGTCGGCGCCGAGATCGAACGCCTGCGCGGCGATGGCCACGCCATGAGCGAGATCGCCATCCTCGTGCGCGCGGGCTTCCAGACCCGCGCGTTCGAGGAACGGCTGATCACCCTTGGCCTGCCCTACCGCGTGGTGGGCGGCCTGCGCTTTTATGAACGTGCCGAAATTCGTGATGCCATTGCCTATATGCGCGTGGTCAGCCAGCCCTCCGATGACCTGGCGTTCGAGCGCATCATCAACGTGCCGCGCCGGGGCGTGGGGGCAACGGGGCTGCAGAAGCTGCACATGCACGCCCGCGAACGCCAGATGCCACTCACCGCCGCCGTGCTGGAAATGCTCGCCACCGGCGAGATCAGGGGCCGGGCGAAGGAACAGCTGACCGCGCTGATGCACGCACTCGCCACCGCGCGCGAGCAGGCCGGGCGCGAAGGGCATGTCGTAGCCATCGACAACCTGCTCGATGAAAGCGGGTATATCGAGATGTGGAAGGCCGACAAGTCGCCCGACGCGCCGGGCCGGATCGAGAACCTCAAGGAACTCGTGCGCTCGCTGGCTGATTACGAGAACCTTGGCGGATTCCTCGAACATGTCGCCCTTGTCATGGATACCGAGGCGAAGGCGGGCGATGACAGCATGAGCATCATGACGCTGCATGGCGCCAAGGGGCTGGAATTCGATACCGTGTTCCTGCCCGGATGGGAGGAAGGGGTCTTCCCCTCGCAGCGCACGCTCGATGAAGGCGGGCTGAAGGGGCTGGAGGAAGAACGCCGCCTGGCCTATGTGGGCATTACGCGCGCGCGCAGGCTGGCCATCATCAGCCATGCCGCCAACCGCCTGATCTATGGCAGCTGGCAGTCCGCCATTCCCAGCCGGTTTGTGGAGGAACTGCCCGCCGAGCATATTGAAAGCCGGGGCGACAGCACCAGCAGCCGCCGCAACTTTCTGGGCCGCCCGGCGGTGTTCGGCTCATCCCCCTTCCCGCTTGTTGCGGCGCGAAAGGTGCATGACGTCACACCCGCGGCAAAGACTGCACCCGGCATGAAGGTGGGGGTGCGTGTGTTCCACCAGAAATTCGGCTACGGCACGATTACCTCGGTCGAAGGAAACCGGCTGGAAGTCGCGTTTGAAAAAGCAGGCCCCAAGCGGGTGATCGATAAATTTGTTGAGCAGGTATAGATGAGCCTTTCCCCCCGGCGTCACGCCACCGAACTTGAAACCATATCGGTCACCGTTCCGCCCGATGCGGTCGAGGCCTATGAATCCGCCCTCGCCACCGTCTGCGCCACCATCGGCATATTCGAACTTGATGACAGCCAGACCCTGTGGCGCGTGGAAGGGGTGAAGGACACCGGCAACGGTGAGGACGAACTACGCGCCGCCCTGATCCTCGCCGCCCTGACCAGCGGCGTGGATGCCGAACTCGAGCGCAGCCACACCGAGGCCGAAGGCTGGCTGGCCCGCACCTACGAATCCTTCCCCGAGCAGCTTGCGGGCAGGCGCTTTGCCATTCGCGGCACGCATCTTGAAGATGCGCCCAACCCGCAGCGCATTACCATCACGCTTGATGCGGGCGTGGCCTTTGGCTCGGGCGAGCACGGCTCCACGCGCGGCTGCCTGCGCGCGCTTGAAATGGTGGCCTACCGCAAACCACAGCGCATTCTCGACCTCGGCTGCGGCTCGGGCATCCTTGCCATGGCAGCCGCAGCCCTGCTGCACAAGCCGGTGCTGGCAACCGATATCGACCCGTGGTCGGTGCGGGTGACAAAGCGCAACGCCGCCATGAACGGGCTTGCCAATCTGGTTGACTGCCATCTGGGCAATGGCTGGGCCACGCCCGCCATCCGCCACCATGCACCCTATGACCTTGTGTTTGCCAACATCCTGGCGCGCCCCCTGTGCAGCATGGCCGCTGACCTGGCACTCAACCTGCTGCCCGGTGGCACCGCAATCCTGGCCGGGCTGCTCAACACGCAGGTGCGCATGGTGCTGGCCGCCCATCGCCGCCACGGGCTTGTTCTCGAGCGCCACCTGCGCGAGGGAGACTGGGGCACGCTGATCCTGCGCAAACCCCATGGCTGACACGCCTGCCCTCCTGATCCGCGATGCGACGGATGACGACATCCCGGCCATTGTCGAGATCGTCAACCACGCCATCCGCAACAGCACCTCGATGTGGGAAACGCAGGAAACCACCATCGAGGCCCGGCTGGAATGGCTGCACACCAGCCAGGCCAGCGGCTTTCCCGTGCTGGTGGCGCAGATGCCCGATGGCAATGTTGCAGGCTACAGTAGCTGGAAGATGTTCCGCCCGTTTTCGGGCTACCGGCATACGGTGGAGCATTCGCTGTATATAGCGCCCGTCTACAAGCGCCAGGGCATTGGCAGCGCCCTGCTGCAGGCCCTGTGCGAGCGGGCGAAGGCGGCGGACGTGCATGTCATGATCGCGGGCATTACCTCGACCAACATCGCCTCGCGCAAGCTGCATGAGCGCTTTGGCTTCCAGCATGGGGGCCTGCTGCCAGAATGCGGCACCAAGTATGGCCGCTGGATGGACCTCCTGTTCCTGTACCGCATCATGTCGCCGGTATAAGTTCCAACCCCGTCAAGGATATGCCCATGTCGCCAGCCCCGAACCGCCCCGAAGCCCTGCGCGCCGCCCTGAGCCGGATGGGCGTGGATGGCTTCATCCTGCCGCGTGGCGATGAGCATCTGGGCGAATATGTCGCCCCCTGCGCGGAACGGCTGGCCTGGCTCACCGGCTTTACCGGCAGCGCGGGGCTGGCGGCCATCCTGCCCGACCGCGCCGCCGTGTTCTCCGATGGGCGCTACATTACCCAGATGGACCAGCAGGTTGATGGCACGATCTGGGAGCGGCTGCACATTACCCGGACCCCGCCCGCAGGCTGGCTGGCGCAGCATGGCGCGAGCCAGCGCATCGGCTACGACCCACGCCTGATTGCCGAGAGCGCGCTGCGCCCGTTCAGTAATGCCGGGCTGACGCTCGTGCCGCTGGCTGAAAACCCGGTGGACCAGATCTGGACCGACCGCCCTGCCCCGCCCTGCACGCCCTGCGTGCCGCAGCCAGAAGCCTGGGCCGGGCAGGCCAGCACCGCCAAGCGCGAAGCCCTTGCCACCAGCCTGCAGGCCGCGGGCGAGCACGCACTGGTGCTGAGCGACCCGGCCTCGATTGCGTGGCTGCTCAACATTCGTGGCACCGATGTGCCCTACACCCCGCTCAGCCTGAGCTTTGCCATCGTGCGCGATGACGGGCGGGTGACGCTGTTCATCGACCCCGCCAAGGTAGCGCCGCAGACGCGCGACTGGCTGGGCGCCGACGTGACCCTGCTGCCACCCTCAGCGCTCGAGGAGAGTCTGCGCGCCCTGGCCCCGGCCCGTGTGCAGGTTGACCCCGCCCGCAATGCCATCTGGTTCATGCAGGTGCTGGAGCAGGCCGGTGCCACGGTCATCCGCAAGGATGATCCGTGCCAGTTGCCCAAGGCCATCAAGAACCCGACCGAGCAGGAAGGCAGCCGCCGCGCTCACCTGCTTGATGGTGTTGCGATCTGCCGCTTCCTGCACTGGCTGGATGAAAACGCGGCCCTTACTACGGAACTTGATGCCGCCGAAAAGCTCAACGGCTTTCGCGCCGACTGCCCCGATTACCGTGAGGAGAGCTTTCCCGCCATCTCCGGCGCGGGGCCGAACGGGGCCATCATCCACTACCGCGTCACCCCCGAAAGCAACCGGGCGCTACAGGCCAACGAGGTCTATCTGATCGATAGCGGCGGGCAGTATCCCTTTGGCACCACCGACATCACCCGCACCATCTGGACCGGGCCGGATGCGCCCGATGCGGCGGTGCGTGATGCCTTTACCCGCGTGCTGCGCGGGCATATCGCGCTTGCCCGCGCGCGCTTTCCCACCGGTGTGACCGGCCACGCGCTCGATGCGCTGGCCCGCCATGCCCTGTGGGAGGGCGGACTGAATTATGACCACGGCACCGGCCACGGCATTGGCAGCTATCTGTCGGTGCATGAGGGACCGGCCACGATCTCGCCCGTATTCCGGCCCGTGGCGCTGCATGCAGGCATGATCCTGTCTAACGAACCGGGCTATTACCGCCCCGGCGCGTTTGGCATCCGGCTTGAAAACCTGCATCTGATCCAGCCCAGCACCGTGGGCGAGGCCAACCGGTCGTTTCTGGAGTTCGAGGTGCTTACGCTCGCCCCCTTTGACAGGCGGCTGATTGATGCCGCCAGCCTGTCAGCAGCCGAAATTGCCTGGCTTGATGGCTATCATGCACGGGTTTTTGAAAGCATTGCCCCGCATCTGCAAACTCCGGCACGCACATGGCTTGCAGCCGCCTGCGCGCCGCTGCACGCCGGATAATGTGACTGTAAAACCGCAAGCCCGGCCCCGTGGCCCGATTGTCACACCGGACTGGGGGGCCTAGGACTTTTAACCAGTTCCGACGGGGCACCCGGCAACGAACCGGGTCCGCCAAGCCGGTGCGTATGCTGAAACGCTTTTCAGTAGCAAGCACTAAAGGGAGACGTTCGAGAATGTCTGCAGAAAAAACAATTCCCGCTACCCTGATTCCCGGTGATGGAATCGGGCCTGAAATTGTCGACTCCGTTGTCGAGATCCTTGATACGGTTGGCGCCCCCTTCAAATGGGAAAAGGCGCTTGGTGGCGTTTCCGCCCTTGAGGCTACCGGCAGCCCGCTGCCCAAGGAGACGATCGAGAGCATCCGCCGCACCGGCCTTGCGCTGAAAGGCCCGCTGACCACGCCCGTCGGTGGCGGCTTCAAGTCCATCAACGTGACACTGCGCCAGGAGTTCGGCCTGTTCGCGAATGTACGCCCCACAAAAACGATCGTGCCGGGCGGCCGCTTCGAGAACATCAATCTCGTCATCTTCCGCGAGAACCTCGAGGGCTATTACGCCGCACTCGAAAACTACATTCCCGTTGGTGACGACCCGCATGCCATCGCAACGAGCGCAGGCTACACCTCGCGCGCGGAATGCAACCGCATCGTGCGCTATGCCTTTGAATACGCGGTCAAGAACAACCGCAAGCGCGTGACGCTGGTGCACAAGGCCAACATCCTCAAGCTGCTGACCGGCCTGTTCCTTGAGGAAGGCCGCAAGGTCGCCAAGGAATATGAAGGCCGCGTGGAAGTGAACGAGCGCATCGTGGACGCCTGCGCCATGCAGCTCGTGACCGACCCCTGGCAGTATGACTGCATTGTCACCACCAACCTGTTTGGTGACATCCTGTCCGACCTGACCGCCGGTCTGGTTGGCGGCCTTGGCCTGGCACCAGGTGCGAATATTGGCGAGAAGGCCGCCGTGTTCGAGGCCGTGCATGGTTCCGCTCCTGACATTGCGGGCCAGAACAAGGCCAACCCGACCTCGCTGCTGCTCGCTGCCAACATGATGCTGCAGCATGTCGGCCGCCAGGACCTGGCAACCCGCATCGACAAGGCCATCGAGAAGGTCATCTCCTCGGGTGCCGTGCGCACCGGCGACCTTGGCGGCAAGGCCAGCACGACCGACCTGACGGCAGCGCTGAAGCAGGCTGTTTCCTGATTTTGGTGCATCCTGCGGCGGGGCGACCTGTCGCAGGAGCATGCAAAAAGGGCCGTGGCGATCATGCCACGGCCCTTTTTGCATTTATGCTGACGCCCTCTTTTTGTGAGAGACGCCGTTATCTGAGGCTTTTTGAAAAAAGCTTCACCAAAAACTTCTGGTTTTCAGCTCCCGCGGTAGGTCGAAAACCCGAACGGTGAGGCCAGAAGCGGCACATGGTAATGCCCTCCCCTGCCATCCGCCCCGGCTGCCGCCATGCCAAACGCAATCGGCACCACATCAAGGAAAGGCGGCTCGGACAAAGTCGTCCCCTGCGCGCGGAAATAATCTGCCACGGCAAATTCCAGCCGGTAGGCGCCGGGCTGCATCTCGCCCATCTGCTCGCCAAGTTCAGGGCAGCGGCCATCAGCGTTGGTTACGCCCCTGAACAGGCAGTCCTGCCCCGCCCACAGGCTGATGCCCATGCCAGCAGCAGGCTTGCCCGATACGAGATCAAGCACATGGGTGGAAAGCGTGCTCATACTTCATGCTCCAGGCGTTCGAGCACATCAGCCAGGCGAAGTGCTGCGATCTTGTTGATCTCGGCCAGCGCGGTCTGCTGCTCGGCCTCGGGCGTGTTTTCCAGCCGGGTCCGCAGCCCGTTCAGGATGGCCTGCTTGTCCGAACGCCGCACGCAGATGATGAACGGCATGCCGAATTTGGCGGCATAGGCCTCATTGAGCGCGCGGAAGCTGGAAAACTCATCAGGCGTCAGCCGATCCAGCCCGGCGGAGGCCTGCTCGGCTGCCGAGGCCGAGGTGAGCGTGGGGTCAACCCCCATGCGCTGCGCAAGCTCGGGGTGGGCGCGAATGAGGGCCATCTTTTCGGCTTCATCCGCCTGTTCCAGCACCAGCGCCATGGCGGCCAGCATGGAATCGTGCCCGCTGAAGGGCGCGTGACCATGGGCACGCTGGGCAATCCAGGGCGAATGCTCGTATATCGGGCCAAACAGTTCCACAAACCGCACGGCGGAGAGGGAATTTACCCGGTCAAAGACACGGTTCATGCCGGATGCGTCTCGAGCCAGTGCCGTGCAATGTCCAGCCGGGTGGCGACCCACACCTTCTCGCGCTGGGCAATATAGTCAAGGAAGCGTGCCACTGCCCGCGCACGGCCCGGGCGACCGGCCACACGGCAGTGCAGGCCGACCGACATCATGCGCGGCTTATCCGCCCCTTCCTCGTAGAGTTCATCGAACGTGTCGCGCAGGTAGTTGAAGAACTGCTCGCCCTCGGTAAAGCCGTTCAGCGCCACGAAGCGCATGTCGTTCACATCAAGGGTGTAAGGCACGATCAACTGCGCCCGGCCCGCGCTGCGGTCGTAATAGGGCAGGTCATCGGCGTAGGAATCGGCGTCGTACACAAAGCCGCCTTCTTCCGCCACGATGCGCGCGGTATTGGGGCTGGTGCGCCCCTGGTACCAGCCCAGCGGGCGCGAGCCGGTCAGCTTTTCATGCAGCGCAATGCATTCAAGGATGTGGGCGCGCTCAACGGCTTCAGGCACGTGCTGGTAGTCGATCCAGCGCAGCCCGTGGGAGGCGATCTCCCACCCGGCATCCTTCATCGCGGCAACTGCTGCAGGGTTGCGCGCCATGGCGGCAGCCACGGCAAACACCGTAAGCGGCTGTTTGCGCTGGGTAAAGATGCGGTGCAGCCGCCAGAACCCGGCGCGCGAGCCGTATTCATACAGGCTTTCCATCGCAATGGCGCGGGCGCCGGGAATGGACTGCGCCCCCACCATCTCGGACAGGAATGCCTCCGACCCGCGATCGCCATGAAGGACCGAGTTCTCGGCCCCCTCCTCGTAATTGATGACGAACTGGACCGCGATCCGCGCCCCGCCAGGCCATTTTGCATCGGGCGGGTTACCGGCATAACCAACCATGTCGCGCGGATAGGCACCTGTATCAGACATTACGCCGTGGTCTCCTGTTATCAGTCGTTATAGGCGGCAAGGGCAGCATCAACGCCGCTGCCTGCGCTAAAGCCGTGGCCTTCATGGCGCAGCACGGTTTCAAGCGCGCCCATGGTCAGCAGCACCTTGTGCTTTTCAGCGTTGTAACCCATGGCCCCGATGCGCCAGATCTTGCCCTGCAGCGGGCCGAAGGCGGAGCCGATCTCGATCTCGAAATCCTCGCGCATGCGCGCGCGCACCTTCTCGCCATCAATGCCCTTGGGGATGTACACGCCGGTCACGTTGGTCATGCGGTGTTCATCGCCGCCAAACAGTTCCAGCCCCATGGCGCGCAGCCCGGCGCAGACCGCGCGCGATGCTGCTGCATGGCGGGCGAAGCGGGCCTGCAGCCCTTCCTCAAGCGCCACGCGGGCGGCTTCACGCGCGCCGTAGAGCATGGTGGTGGCCTCGGTGTGATGGTTCAGGCGCTTTTCGGACCAGTAATCCATAACCATGGCCAGATCGAAATAGTTCGACGGAATGCGCACGCGCGTGCCATCGGTCGTGTCGCTGCCCCGGATGCCGGCCTCGACATGGCGGCGGGCGAAGATGTGCTCGGCCGCGCGGTCTGAGATGGTGATGGGCGCGGAACCCGGCGGGCCACCCATGCATTTCTGCAGGCCCGAACTCACCACATCCACGCCCCAGCGGTCGGTGGCCACTTCCATGCCGCCCAGGGTGGCCGTGGTATCGACATAGGACAGCACGTCATACCTGCGGCACAGCGCGCCTACCCCATCGAGCGGCTGGGCCATTGTGGTGGACGTATCGCCATGAATGCACGCCAGCACATGCGGGCGATGGGTCACGATGGCATCCTCGATCTGTTCAAGGCTCGCGACCTCGCCCCAGGGCAGGTCCAGCGTCACGATATCGGCGCCGATGCGCTGCGCGATCTCGGAGAGCAGCAGGCCAAAACGCCCCGCGCGCACGATCAGCAGCTTCATGCCCGGCTCGACCAGCGAGACCAGCGCCGCCTCGATCCCGGCCCGCGCCGTGCCATCAACCAGCAGGGTCCAGCGGTTGTTGGTCATGAACACCTGACGGTAGAGTTCCATCGTCTGGTTCATGTAATCGGTCATCTCGGGGTCGAACTGGCCCAGCATGTCGGCCGCCATGGCACGCAGCACGCGCGGGTGCGCGTTGACCGGCCCCGGCCCCATGAGCAGCCGGGCAGGTGGGTTGATCTGGCCGAAAAAGGTCTGGGTCATCCGAAATGTCTCTCAAAAAGTCCGATAAAGGCGATCATGGCCCGCAAGGCCGCATCCGTATCCGCATCGGTTACGGATTCAGCGGGGTTATGGCTGATACCGCCCTCGCAACGAACGAACAACATGGAAACCGGGGCCAGATGCGCCATGATCATGGCATCATGCCCGGCACCGCTGACCAGCAGGCGCGGGTCAGTACCCGTCACGTCCCGCACGGCCTGTTCCATGAAGGATGTCAGGCGCGGATCACATGGGGTGGCGTCGAGATCCTGCTGCAGGGCCACGTCCAGCGCGAGATGACGCGCCTGCGCCACCGCGTGGGCCACGGCCAGGATTTCCTGCGCGGCCCGGTCGCGCACCGCATTGGTTCCCGCACGCACATCCACGGTCAGCACCACCTCGCCTGGCACCACGTTGGCGGCACCCGGCACCACATCGAGCGAGCCTACGGTAGCCACCAGCCCCTGCGTGCCCGCGCGGCCGATACGCTCGGCAGCGAGGATGATCTCGGCAGCGCCTGCCAGCGCGTCGCGCCGCAGGTCCATCGATACGGTGCCTGCATGCCCCGCCATGCCGCGCAGGGTCATGCGGTAGCGGTGCTGCGCGGCAATGGCGCTGACCACGCCAAGGGCGCGGCCCTCGGCCTCGAGCACCGGCCCCTGCTCGATATGCGCCTCGACATAGGCAAGGATCTTTTCGCCCTTGCGTGATGCCGTGTGCATCTGGCCCACATCCAGCCCGAATTCAGCCAGCGCCTTGGCCAGTGTCGCGGTCTCGGCCCAGTCGCTCATGGCGGGATCAGGCGCTTCGAGCACGCCAGCCACGGCATGCGAGGTCAGCATGCCTGAGGGAAAGCGCGAGCCCTCCTCATCCCCAAAGCCGATCACTTCCAGCGCGAAGGGGAAGCGTTTGCCCTCTGCCGCGAAATGGGCCACGGCCTCGATGCCGAGGATGACCCCCAGCATGCCATCAAAAAAGCCGCCATCGCGCACGCTGTCGATATGCGAGCCGAGCAGCAGCACCGGGGCATCCGGCGTCAGGCCCTCGTAGCGCCCCAGCAGGTTGCCTGCCGCATCCATGCGCGTGGTCATGCCTGCCGCGTGCATCCACGTAGCCAGCCGGTCGCAGGTGGCGCGGTAGGATGGGCCGAGATAGGGGCGGAACAGCCCGCCCTCCATCTCGGAATACGGCGCGCGACCCAGCTCGGTGCAGCGTGCAACGGCGCGCTGGCCCGAAGGGCGGTCCATGCTGTCCCGTGCGTTTACCATGCGGCGACACATCCATCGCTGCGCGGGTCGCTCGCCCCCTCCAGCAGGCCGGATTCGTGGCGCACCAGCGCGCCCGCATGCCCCATGATGGAGGAAAACGGCGCCACGCGTTCCATCTGGTGGCCCGCGGCACTCATGCGGGCGATCACCTCGGGGTCGAAGCGGTCTTCATATTTCAGGCTGACGCTGGATTCCCCCCATGTACGGCCCAGCAGCCAGCGCGGCGCCGTGATGGCGCGCTGCAGCGGCATGCCGTAGCGCGCGTAGCGGGTGAACAGGGCCGCCTGTGTCTGGGGCTGTCCTTCGCCGCCCATGGTACCGTACACCATGGTCCGCCCATCCTCGAAGCGCGCACCCGCCGGGTTGAGTGTATGGAACGGCTTGCGGCCCGGCCGCAGGCCGTTCCACCCCTGCGGGTCAAGCCCGAAGCTGGTACCGCGGTTCTGCCACACCACACCCGTGCGTGGCAGCACCACGCCCGAGCCATATTCAAAATACAGGCTCTGGATCATGCTCACGGCCAGCCCATCGGAATCGATCACACCCAGCCATACCGTATCGCCCTGCTGCGACTGCCACGGCCAGGGGGCCGCCTTGTTCGGGTCGATGGCGGCCGCCATGCGGTCAAGCGCCTTGCGGTCATCAAGGATGTCCTGCGCCTGCACGGTCATGTAGGCGGGATCGCCCACATGCGTGTCGCGGTAGCGGAAGGCCTGCTTGGTGGCCTCGACCAGTCCGTGCAGGTAATCGAAATCATCCGCGTTCGCCGCCTTGAGCCGGTCAAACAGCGCCAGGATCAGCAGCGAGGCCACGCCCTGCGTGGGGGGCGCCATGTTGTACAGGTCCGCGCCATGGATGCGGGCATGCAGCGCTGGCTGGTGGGTCGCCTTGTGCGCCTGCAGGTCGGCCAGGGTCAACGGGCTGCCAAGGGCCTGCAGGTCGGCGGCCAGTTCACGCGCCACCGTGCCACGATAGAAGCTGGAAAGCCCTTCATCAGCCAGTTGGCGCAGCGTCGTGGCCAGGCGCGGGTTGTGCAGGATGTCGCCTGCCTGCGGCAGCTTGCCGCCGGGCATGAACTGCGCGGCAAAGCCGGGCACGTTTTTGAGTTCATCCATTTTCTGGCGGGTAATCTCGGCAGCGCCCGCGGTGACTGGCACGCCCTGCTCGGCATAGTACAGCGCATCGCGCAGCACGCGGCCAAGCGGCAGGCCCGGCGCCATGGCATGGCTCCATGACAGGGCCATCTCCCACCCCGATACCGTGCCCGCGACCGTGTTGGCCGCAAGCGGGCCACGCCACGGAATCGTGTCATGGCCTGCGGCGTGATAGAACGCGGCATCCGCCTTGCCTGCGGCCGCACCGCAGGCATCGATGGTTTCAACCCTTCCATCGGGCCACATGGTCAGCCAGAAGGCATCCCCCCCGATGCCGGTCATGTGCGGATAGACCACGGCCAATGCTGCGGCAGTGGCAACGGCGGCCTCAATGGCCGTGCCGCCTGCCTTGAGCACGTCAAGGCCTGCCTGGCTGGCAAGGTGGTGGGGGGATGTGACCATCCCCCGGCATGAACGCGGCGTATTCAGCATGACTGCTCCTTCCGCGCGTAACCCGCATCAAGCGGGCGGCAGGCGGCAAGGCCCGCGCGCTGCAGTTCGGCGGCCACGGCAAACAGTTTTGCCTCAGCCCCCGGCGCGCCGATCAACTGGATGCCCAGCGGCAGGCCCGGAGCGGCCAGCGGGGTTGCCAGCACTGGCAGCCCGGCCAGGCTGATGGGCTGGGTATAAATGCCCAGATTGGCCCGCGCGGAGACACTCTTGCCATCCACCATAATGGAAGGCTGGTCGATACGCGGCGCAACGCCCACCGTGGTGGGCGCCACCAGCACATCGGCCTGCGTAAAGGCCTCATGTACCTGCGCGCGGAACCACCGGCGGAAGCGCTGCGCCTGCACGAAGGTGGCCGCAGGCAGCATGGCGCCTGCCATGAGGCGGCTGCGGGTGGCCGGGTCATACTGCATGGAGCGCCTGCGCAGGCGGGGCAGGTGCAGATTGCCCCCTTCCGCCGCACTGATGAGGAAGGCGGATGCCCGCGCCCGCGCCACCTCGGGCAGTTCGATCACGCGGTCATGGCCCAGATGCGCCATCACGCCATCAATCGCAGCCGTCAGCTCAGTGCTGACATTGCGGGCAAACCAGCCCCCCAGCCGCGCCACTTTCACCGATGCCACATCGGGCAGGGCTGATACGTCCCGGCCGGACATGACGGCATACACCGCCATCAGGTCCTCAAGCGTGTCGGCCATGGGGCCTGCAGTATCGAGGCTGGCCACGAACGGATAGACACCACGCAGCGGCATCTGCCCGTAGGTGGGCTTGAGCCCCCACACTCCGCACAGCGCGGACGGAATGCGGATCGAGCCATTGGTGTCCGAGCCCAGCGTAAACGGCAGCAGCCCCGCAGCCACGGCGGCAGCCGACCCGCCTGACGAGCCACCGGCAAGGCGGGCATGATCATGCGGGTTGCGGGTGGTGCCGTTATGCGCGTTCTCGGTCGAGAAGCCGTAGGCAAATTCATCCATGTTCAGGGTGGCCACCGGCACGGCGCCAGCCGCACGCAGGCGGGCGACGACGGTAGCGTCCTCGGTAGCGGGCAGGTTGTCGCGCAGCACGATGGAGCCTGCGGTGGTAACCTCGCCGCGCACGTCAAACAGGTCTTTTACGCCAAAGGGCACGCCTGCCAGCGGGCCGGGGTCGCGGCCTGCGGCAATGGCCTTGTCCACTTCCTCGGCCTGCGCCACGGCGGCGGGGCCAAGGATGCGGGTCACGCTGTTGAAGCGGGTATCACGCGCCTCGATATCGGAAATGACGGCCGTGACCACGCCCACGGCGTTGCGGCGGCCCGCGCGTATCTCGGCCGCGATACCAAGCGCTGCCCCCATGGCGCGCGCGCTCATGGCACGTACCCGTAGGCTGGCTCGCAGTCATCGGGCAGCACGAAGCCTGCCACGAGGTCGGCATAGCCCTGCAGCAACGCCGTATTGGCCACGACATCTGGCAGGCAGGCCACCGGAATGTTCAGCCCGATCATCCGGGCCAGATCAGCCACGGGGGGAACCTTGTGGTCATTGCTTGCCTCCGCACCGGCGACACCCGGCGCGGAAGGCGAAAGACTTACAGCGCTACTCATCTACTCACTCTCTCCCGAATGGATAAATCTACCCGGGGCGCATCATGCAACAGGAGGATCGAGACTGACTAGTTCCGCCACGTCATAAGACAGCAGACTTTCAAGGTGCTGCCGGCCATCGGCCACGTACAGGTCACGCCCCAGCCCATGGGCCAGACGTTCCACACCAAAGCGCATGCCGCTGATCGAAGCCCCCGAAAGCCCCATGCTCGGCGTGGCGGAGAACGTGAAATTGTGGATGTTGGCCAGCATGGGCGCCAGCGGATCATCCTTGTGGCGCGGCAGGAACTGATAGCAGTCGCCAAGGTAGGGGTAGCTTTCCAGCACCGCGCTCTCGGCACCTGCGGGAGCCTTGTAGCGCTCGCCCCAAAGGGCGACGGAGGGCGCAAACGATGCGGTCTCGGGCCTGCGGGAGAGGTCGGTTGCGAAGCCGGTGCCAATGATCACGAAGTCAAAGCGCATCTCGCCAGTGGGCGAATCGACCACGATCTCATCGCCTTCCATGCGCGCGCCCGTCCAGGGGCAGCCGGTGCGGTAGGAGAAGTTTTCATGCCTGCGGCACCGCCAGAACGTATCCTGCGGCGGCGGCTGGTTGAGATCGAAGATCCGGCGCATGAAGCCCCACCGCAGCTCATCGGACAGGGCGGGGTAGTAGGCAAGGAAGCCGGTATTCTCCATCCACCGGTACGGGTTGATGGAGGGGATTTCCTTGCGGCGCAGGCACAGGGTCACGCTGCCCGCGCCTTCTTCGAGTGCCGTGGCTGCGTTATCGAACGCCGAGGCCCCGGCACCGAGCACGCCGATGCGCTTGCCCTTCAGCGCCGCAAAATCAATCGCCTCGGATGTATGGGCATAGCGCTCGCGCGGCAGGCCGTTGCGGATGAAGTCGGGCACATGCCACGTGCCACACCCTTCGATGCCGGTAGCCAGCACCAGCTTGCGGGCATAATGCACGTGGCTCGTACCATCAGGGCGGCGGAAGGTCAGGCGCAGCAGGCCGCCCTCCCACGTCACACCCATGAATTCGTGGTCGTTGGCGACCGGCAGGTCGAGGATGTCGCGGTACCAGTCGAGATAGGCCTGCCAGTCCCCACGGGGGATCTTGTCCAGCTTCTCCCACGCGGCCGCGCCGTACTGCGCCTCATACCATGAGCGCGGGGTGAGCGAGGGCACGCCAAGGTCGGGGCCGGTCACGTATTTGGGAGTGCGCAGCGTGATCATGCGCGCGAATGTCACCCACGGGCCTTCGCCGCCCTTTGCTGCCCGGTCGAATATGCGTACATTGGTGATGTTGTTGCGCTTGAGCGCAAAGGCCGTGGCAAGCCCGCCCTGCCCGGCACCGATGATCGCGACATCAAGCACACGCTGTCCATCACGATCGATGGGGGGAATCCATTCCTTGCGCGGGTAGCGGATGATTTCCAGATCACGGCGCACGGCTGCATCGAGCGCTGCCAGCCCCCCGTCTTTCGGCTGCATGTTGGTATCCATCTGCGGGTTCCCATCTGTTTTTTCGTCTTTTGCTGATGCAGCCCCGTATGACGTCCCCCGACGCCATACGGATATCCCCCAACCGCACCACGATGGCGTGATCTAATCAGCCCGCCTGGTGTTTCGTCCAGTAGAATGATTTCATCGTTCCGTTGCATAAATCGCAACGGCGGTCAGACCGCGCGCTCATCGCTCACGCCCTGCACGCGGCGCAGTTCAAGACGCAGTTCCTCGATCACGGTTTCCAGCAATGGCGGAAGCCAGCGGGATTCGCGCACATATGCCCCAAGGTCGGTCACGGCGCGGGTATCACGCAGCGGCACGTGGCGCAGGCTGTCCTGGCCGGGCTGCACGCCCACCGCGAGCGGCGACTGGAAGGCCAGCCCCGCGCCAGCAAGCACCATGCGGTTGGTCAGTTCGATCGAGCCGGTATGCAGCACCACGTTCAGCCGGTCCTGCCACGGGCGCAACATGGGCTCCATCACGCGGTATAGCGAGAGCGTGCGCGTGGGCAGGATCAGGCGGTAGGCCACGCATTCCTCTACCGTGACCGTGCGCAGGTGCGCGAGCGGATGGTCGGCGCGCACCACGGCCCCAACGGGGAAGTGCCCCACCGCCACCCGCCGCAATTCAGGATAAAGCGCCAGCGAGAACGCAATGCCAAGGTCAACCCGCCCATCCTGCAACGCCGAGACGATGGTCTTGGGGGCACCGACCTCCACATGCAGTTCCACGGTGGGAAAAGCGGAGATGATGCGCTCAAGCAGCGCGGGCAAAAGTTGGCCTGCGATTCCTTCCACCGCCATGATGCGCAGCCTGCCGTCATGTCGGCCGGACAGGGCGTTGATCTGCTCCTCCGTGCGCGCGGCATCCTGCATCACGGTCACGATATGGCGGGCCATGATGGTGCCCACCTCGGTCAGGACCATGCCTTCGGGCAGGCGGTCGAACAGGGGCGCGCCGATCTCGGCCTCCATCTGCGCAAGCTGCCGCGTGAGGGCCGAGGGCGTGACATTGAGCCTGCGCGCCGCCTCGCGGATGGAACGGCATTCCCGCACCGCATTGAAATAGGAAATGCCCCGCGCGTGCAGGCGCATCATGCGGGGCGTGCGCGAAAGCGGATCGTTCATAAGCGTCTCTCATCCCCATCTGCATCACCCTCTTCCCGCGGTGCGTGCAGGAAGCGCGTGACGATTTCCGCCGCCACCAGCGCCGCGATGACCGGGGGCCGCTTGTCACGCACGTCCTGCCCCCCGATGGGGCAGACCATGGCATTGATGCGGTCTTCGGGCAGGCCGAGCGCGCGGAAGGCCGCCTCGAAGCGGCGGCGCTTGGTGTGCGAGCCGATCAGGCCCACATAGCGAAAGTCGCCCCGTTCGAGGATGGATGCAACAATCAGGCTGTCAAGCGCGTGGCTTTGGGTCAGCACCAGTGCGCCGGAACCGGCGGGCGCACCGGCTACAAGGCGCTGCCAGTCGCCATCATCATGCACCTCCACCCCTGCGGGAATGACGGGGCCGAATTCATGCGGGCGCGAATCGCACCAGGCCAGCCGCAGCGGCAGCGGGGCCATTACATGGGCCAGCGCGCGCCCCACATGGCCTGCACCGAACAGCAAAAGCAGCGGAGCCTCGCGGCGCTGTCGCTCGAGTTGTGCCATGATGCCGTCCAGCCCCCCGTCATCGGGCACATCAATGAACAGCATCACCTCGCCCCCGCAGCACTGCCCGGAGCGGCCGCCAAGGTCGATGCGCAGGTCCTGCGCCTCGCCACCGGTGGCCAGCAGGCGGCGGGCGTGATGGATACCGTTCCATTCAAGCTCGCCACCGCCCACCGTGCCGGACTGCTCCGTGGCTGTGACAAGCATGAAGGTACCCGCCTCACGCGGGGTGGACCCCCGTACCGAGGACACGCAGATCCGGGCGACCGGCTGGCCCATGAGCCGCCACCGGGCCAGATCGGCGCGCATTTCCATGCTCATGGGGTTCAGCCAGCGGGAGGCTGACCGCAGCGCAGGCGCTCCACCGTGCGCAGGATCATCTCCGGCGTGGCGGGCGCGTCGAGCCGGGGGCAGGTGCGGTAGCCATCAAGGCTGGCCAGCGCATCCGATATCGCCTGCAGCACCGATACCCCATGCACGAAGGGTGGCTCGCCCACGGCCTTGGAGCGGAAGATGGTGTGCTCGCGGTTGGGCGCGTTTTCCAGCAGGTCCACGTTGAACACGCGCGGCCGGTCGGAACAGGCGGGGATTTTATAGGTGCTTGGCGCATGGGTGCGCAGGCGGCCAGCATCGTCCCAGACCAGTTCCTCGCAGGTCAGCCAGCCTGCGCCCTGCACGAAGCCACCCTCGATCTGGCCGATATCCAGCGCCGGGTTCAGCGACTGGCCTGCATCATGCAAGATATCGACCCGGTCGATTTTCGTCTCGCCGGTCAGCAGGTCGATCACCACCTCCGAACATGCGGCCCCGTAGGCGAAGTAATAGAAGGGCCGCCCCTGCCCCGTATCGCCATTCCACGAGATCTTGGGCGTTTTATAGAACCCGTTGGCCGACATGGACACGCGCGCGAAATAGGCCTGCCGCGTAAGGTGCGGGAACGCGATGACCTTGTGCCCCACATGCACGCCATCGGGCGCGAAGCGCACCTCGTCCTCGCTTACGTTCCAGTGGCTGGCGGCAAACTCCACCAGCCTGCGCTTGATGCGGCGCACGGCGTCGAGCACCGCCATGCCGTTGAGGTCCGCCCCGCTCGAGGCCGCCGTGGCCGATGTGTTGGGCACCTTGCCGGTGGTGGTGGCGGTAATGCGCACCTGATCGGGCCCGAGACCAAATTCGCGCATGGCCACCTGCACCATCTTGGTGTGCAGGCCCTGCCCCATCTCGGTGCCGCCGTGGTTCACCTGCACCGAGCCATCGGTATAGACATGCACCAGCGCACCGGCCTGATTATAATGGGTGGCGGTGAACGAGATGCCGAATTTGACCGGGGTGATGGCAATGCCGCGCCGCAGGTACGGGCTGGCGGCATTGAATTCACGGCACGCCGCGCGACGCTGTGCATAATGGCAGCGCCGCGCCAGTGCGGGCAGCAGGTCGTGGGTGATCGAGTCCTCCACCACCATGTTATAGGGCGTGACGTTACGGTCATGTGTGCCATAGGCGTTGCGCAGGCGGACCTCGAGCGGGTCGAGGCCGGTGGCGAATGCGATCTCCTCGATCACACGCTCGGCGGCGACGATACCCTGCGGACCGCCAAAGCCGCGATAGGCGGTATTGGACTGCGTGTTGGTGCGCAGCGGCTCCGAGCGCAGGCGCACATCGGGATAGAAATAGGCGTTATCGGCATGGAACAGCGCGCGGTCGATGACCGGGCCGGACAGGTCGGCCGACCAGCCGCAACGCGCGGCGAGGACCATGTCCACCGCCACGATCCGGCCTTCATCGGTAAAGCCTGCATCGTAATCAATCACGAAGTCATGGCGCTTGCCGGTCATGGTCATGTCGTCATCGCGGTCGAGGCGCATCTTGGCAGCCCGGCCCGTTTTGTCGGCCACGAGGGCGGCGAGGCAGGCACAGGCATTGGCCTGCGTTTCCTTGCCGCCAAAGCCGCCACCCATGCGCCGGACCTCGACGGTGATGAGGTTTGAGGGACGGTCGAGCACATGGGCAATCATGTGCTGTGTCTCGGTCGGGTGCTGGGTGGATGAGGTGACATGCATCTCCCCTTCCTCCCCCGGCCGGGCGAGAGCCACCTGCCCTTCTAGGTAGAAATGCTCCTGCCCGCCCACCGTAATGCGGCCCGAAAGCCTGCGGGGCGCATGTTCCAGCCCGGCCAGCGCATCGCCACGCTTCATTTCCATGGGCCGCCAGACCAGGGGGCTGCCGTTTTCGCGCGCCTGCGCGATGTTGAGGATGGCGGGCAGGTCCTCGTATTCCACGACCGCAAGCCGCGCCGCACGTCGGGCCGCACCACGCGTGGCGGCGGCAACCACGAACAGGGGCTGGCCGTAAAAGGAAACAATATCCTTGGCCAGAAGCGGCTCATCGCCCTTGCCCACCGGGCTGATCTGGTTCTCGCCCGGTATGTCGGCTGCCGTATAGACTGCCACAACGCCCTCGGCCTGCCGCACGGCGTCAAGGTTCATGGACACGATGCGGGCATGGGCGCGCGTGCTCAGCCCAGGCACGAGGTGCAGCGTGCCACGGGGTTCGGGCAGGTCGTCAATATAACTGGCCGTGCCCTGCACGTGCATGGCCGCACTCTCGTGCCGCAGGCTTTCCGAGGCCCCGCCAGGCACAACACCAGCAGCGGGAGCTGCGGTGGCCGTGATGTTTGCATCAGCCATGAGCGTGTTCTCCCGTGGCAGTACAGGCTGCATGCACGCTGGTCGGCACGCGGGCGGCCTGCGGTCCACACTCAGCGTAAAGGCGGGTGAGCAGGTTGGCGGCCACGGTGCTGCGGTACCACGCGCTTGCCCGCATGTCGGTCAGGGGTGTGAAATCCTTCATGATCGCCTCACGCGCGGCTTCCAGCGTGGCTTCATTCCACTTCTGGCCTGCAAGGGCGGCTTCCGTGCGCAACGCGCGGCATGGGGTGGCCGCCATGCCACCAAAGGCGATGCGCGGATTGCTGATGGTGCCATCGGGTGCAAGCGTGAGCGAAAATGCGCCCAGAATGGCCGAGATATCCTGATCGAAGCGCTTGGACACCTTCCACGCGCGGATGACCGTATCGGGCGCGGGGGCGGGAATGGTGATCCCTTCCACAAACTCGCCCGGCGCGCGGTCCTGTTTGCCGTATGCAATGAAGAACTCTTCAAGCACGATGGTCCGGCGCGTATCGCCCCGGCGCAGATGCACGGTGGCCCCTGCCGCGATCAGCACCGGCGGGCCATCACCAATGGGCGAGCCGTTGGCAATGTTGCCGCATACCGTGCCCGCATTGCGCACCTGCACCGAACCGATGCGGCGGAACACTTCCTCATCCGGCTGGGGCAGGATCTGCACCAGTGCCGCCCGGGCTTCCTGCCATGTTACCGCAGCCCCGAGGAAAAGCCCCTGCGCTGTCATCTCGATACGCCGCAGGTCGGCAATCTGGCCAATGGGGATCACATGCGGCAGGTCGCGCAGGCCCTTGGTCACCCACAGGCCCACATCGGTGGCGCCTGCCACGATGCGGGCTTCGGGGTTTTCAAGCAGGGTTGTCGCCAGCGCATCCGCCGTTACGGGAATGGTCAGGCGGCCCATGGGCCCGGTGATGTCAACCGTGGCCCCATCGCGCAGGGCACGCAGGCGCTCGGCCATATCATCGGCCATGGCATCGAAATGATCGGGGCCGGCCTGCATGGCGTGGCGCATGGCGCGCACGATGGGTGCATAGCCGGTGCAGCGGCACAGATTGCCTGCCAGCATGTCGTCAATGCCGCGTTCATCCTGCGCAAGCCCCGCCGCCTTGCGACCTGCCACCATAGACATGACAAAGCCCGGCGTGCAGAACCCGCATTGCGAACCATGATGCTCCACCATGGCCTGCTGCACCGGGTGCAGGCTGCCATCAGGTGCGCGCATGTCCTCGATGGTGAGCACCTGCGCGCCATCGAGCATGGATACGAACTGGATGCACGCATTGACCGCGCGCCAGACAAGGCGCTCGCCTTCCAGCCTGACCACAAGCACCGTGCAGGCGCCGCAATCGCCCTCGTTACAGCCTTCCTTGGTGCCGGTCAGGCAACGTTCCTCGCGCAGCCAGTCCAGCAGCGTGCGTGTTGGCGCGATGTTGGCCAACTCATGATATTCGTTTCCGACATAGAAACGGATATCGTGTCTGATCCCCGTCAAACCTGTTCCCTTGTCCTGCGGCCACGGACTGCCTCACCCCCCTCAAGGCAGACAGCCGGAACAGCCATTGATGTCTTCTGATCCCAGTATATGGGAAAGTGATCCTACCCTGTCACCCTGCCGGAAAGCAAAGAGGCAATGCCGTGATGCGTTTTTTCAAAACGCCACCTTTTTGAAAAAACGCGGCACCTGAAAACTTTTATCACTGCATCATTTTCAAACGGATAACCGCGCCGCCTGCCGCATCCGCTCCGACAGGCCGGGCCGGAATGCCGGGCATGGCACGCAGGCACCACTGCCCGCCTCCTCATGCAACGCGCCATCACGGAACGCCACCACCCCGCCCCGGATCACGCACACCGCCTGCCCGCCCAGCGTGATGCCGCCGTACAGGCTGCCCGCGCTGGCAGGGCGCGTTTCCTGCGCATCGGGGTTCCACAGTACAAGGTCGGCATCCGCACCCGGCATGATGGCCCCTTTACGGGGGTAGATGTTGAACGCCATTGCCGCCGCCTCCGACGTGGCGCGGACAAATTCCTCCGCCCCCATCACGCCCGCCTGCACACCGTGCCGCCACACCACGCGCATCCGTTCGGCCAGCCCTGCTGTCACGCCATGGGCCGCCTGCCGGGCCGGGCTGAAGCCACTGGCCACCATGCCCACCGCGCCGCAGGCCAGCGCGCCCCACAGCGCCTGCCGGTGCGTGCTGTCCCGAAAGGGCGGACAGGTGATGTAGGGGGCAGCGTCATCAGCGTCATACACCGCCTCATCAAGCACAAGATGCGGTGCGAGCACATGCGCCTGCACGCGCTGGGCCCGGGCACGGGCCGCGATAATGGCGGCACACGCGCCCGTGGTTGAAACCGGGCCCACATGCACCGGCGCCCCCACCAGCCCCGCCAGCATGATGGCCCGGCCCACGGCATCCGCCTCGGTGGCGGGCGGGCAGGCCAGCAGGCAGGCTTCACCCCCGCTCACCCCGGCATGGTCAAGGGCCGCGCGCAGGTAAGCCATGGCCTGCGCATTCTGTGCCTCGACCATGCAGAGCGCACCAAGGCCAGCGGCATGGGCCGCCAGATCAAGAATGTCACGATCCGCCATGCCCGCTGCCATGGACAGGTGAAAGCTGTTGACCCCATGGCCCGCCAGCGTGTCCATGCCGCCCATGACAGCGCCCCCGGCATCCGGCAGCGCCATGCACAGCCCGACATCGACCGGCGCGCGGGCTGCCGCCTGCCGCCAGTCGCGCCAAGCCTGCGCCATGTCACGGCCCTGTGGGTACATCACATCGATTATGGTGGTGGTGCCGCCTGCCAGCGCATCAGCCGTTGCGGCAAAACCGGCTTCATCCGCGCCAATGCTGGTATGGGGGTCAACTCCGCCTGGCAGCACCAGCAGGCTACCGGCATCAATGACCGTGCAGCCGGTGGGGGTTTCCAGATCCGGCCCGACGGCCAGAATTTCCCCCACGCCACCACACAGCACATCCACCCGCAGGCTGGCCTGCCCTGTAACCACCGTGCCGCCGCGTATCAGCAGCAGGTCGCGCTGCGCTGCGTGCTTCATGCCGCCCCCTGTTACCGATAAGCCTAAAAGATTGTTTGGAAACACATCATGAATAAAAAATCAGAAAAGCTTCTGGGAGTCGCCTTTTTGAAAAAAAGCTTCGCCCAAACCTTCTGATCCTTAAATCAGATTTCTAGCTAGTGTCCTGATTCTGAAGTTTCGCTGATTTTGGTAGTACGGAGGCAGAATCGCTTGACGGCCTGCAGGATGTCGTCGGCGGATCTGGTCCATTTGAAGGGCTTGGGCTGTTCGTTATGGACGGCGATGAAAGCCCTGATGTCGGCCTCCAGGGCTTCGGTCGAACGGTGAATGCCGCGCCTGATCTGCTTTTCAGTGACGAGAGCGAAAAACCGCTCCACCTGATTGATCCATGAGGCCCCGGTCGGCGTAAAATGAACGTGCCAGCGCGGGCGCCTGGCCAACCAGTCACGGATCAGCTTCGTCTTGTGGGTGGCATAGTTATCCATCACCAGATGGATATCGAGGTCAGTCGGCACATTGGTTTCGATCTGGTCAAGGAATTTGCGGAATTCCGTGGATCGGTGCTTCGGATAACACTTTCCAATGATGGTGCCGGTGGCAATGTCGAGAGCTGCGAACAGTGAGGTCGTACCGTGGCGGGTATAGTCATGTGTCCGCCGCTCGACCTGGCCGGGCCGCATCGGGAGCATGGGCTGGCTGCGATCCAGCGCCTGGATCTGGCTCTTCTCATCCACGCACAGTACCAGCGCACGCTCCGGCGGTGCCATATACAGACCAACGATGTCGCGGACCTTCTCCACGAAGAGGGGGTCGTTCGACAGTTTGAAGGTCTCTGTTCGATGCGGCTGTAACCCGAACGCTTTCCAGATGCGATGGATCGTTGACGGTGCATATCCCACGGCCTGTGCCATCGAGCGCAGCGACCAATGCGTAGCACCGCGCGGGGTTTCTTCCAGTGTCCGGCGGATCGTCTCCGCGATTTCCCCGTCGCCGATCGAGCGTGGTGTCCCCGGCCGGGGTTCATCGTAAAGCCCGTCCAGACGGTCCGTTGCAAAACGCCGGCGCCACTTGCCAACCGTGTTGATGTCCGCGCCCGTCAGGTCACGGATCGCCTTGTTCTCATGCCCATCGGCTGCGGCAAGGACAATACGGGCTCGCCGCGCAAGCGCCTGGCCCGTCTTGCGCGCCCTTGCCAGAGATTCCAGTTCCTGACGCTCCAATGCCGTCAGTTCAATCGCAACCGCTACACGTCCCATTCGATTACTCCTGCCATCAGGATAATCATATAAACTTCTCGATCAGGACACTAGTGATCGCGGACGCGCACCGGCATGTTCATGGCACTGCCCAGGCGTTCGAGCCTGCGGCGCACGCTCTCGCCCTGCACCACGTCACGCCCCGGCGCAAAATGCAGCGACAGCGTGCCACCCGCCATTTCCAGCCGCGTACCATCAAGCAGGGCTTCCGTGCCGCCACTCACCGTATAGGCCAGCCGCAATGCCTGCCCCAGCACCACGGCATGGGCAAACTGGGCGGGATCAAGCAACTGGCGCGAAGGCTGCAGATACGCCACCGACAGGTCAGCCCCATAGCGCACCGCCAGCGTAAGCGACAGGAACGCCCGCGCCTGATGCGTAAAGCCCACGCCCTGCAGCCGCAGGATGCGCAGATAGGTCTGCTCGGCCCGGTATTCCGGGTGGTCATGCGCCCCTACATCCGACAGCCAGCATGCCACCGCGCGCAGGCGGTCGGCCCCGGGGTCTTCATCGGGGAAGAGCGGAGCCGTCCAGTCCGCCAGGCGCTCGGGCAACTGCATGCTGCGGCCGAGCATGCAGCACATCTCGCGCGCCACGGCATCCTGCGGGTCGTTATTGGCAACGCTGGCGGCGACATTGTGCATGTACCACCCCTCGCGCAGGCCATCGACACAGAAGACCAGCCCGTTGGGCTGCGCATGCCGCATGAGCCGGCGCAGAACGGTGGCGGCAAAGGGCGCATCATCAAGCCGCTTGCGCGGCACGCCGGGCAGGCGCTCGATCGAGCGTTTGCTGGCGCTCAAAATCCAGTCCGTCATCTCACGCGCGGTGTCGGGCGCAAGCTGATAAAGATGCACGATATTGAGCGGATAGGCCGTGCGCGCGATCTGCATGCGCGCCAGCGCGCGAAAGGCGCCGCCCACCAGGTACAGATCCTGCCCGCGCACATCTTCCAGCCAGCCCACGCGGGCCAGGTCTTCATCCACCAGTGCCCGCGCGCGAGCCAGATCGCCATCAGCGCGATCATTGAGCCGGATCACGCCCAGCGGCAGGGTGCAGGCATCGCGTTTGCGCCCGTTCTCGATGCGGATCAGCTCAAGCGAGCCGCCGCCAATATCGGCCACCAGCCCGTTGGCATCGGGTATGCCGCACAAGACGCCGGTGGCGGAATAATCGGCTTCCTCCTCCCCGCTCAATATGCGGATCGGCACGCCGGGCAGGCGTGATTTCAGGCCCGCCACGAATTCCGGGCCGTTGGTGGCATCACGCACCGCCGCCGTGGCCAGTACCTCAAAGGGGCTGGCCTCCATGCCGCGCGCGATGGCGTTGAAGCGGGCCATGACTTCCATGGCCAGCGGCACCGCCTCATCGTTCAGCCGGCCCGTGGCGTTGAGCCCCCGGCCCAGCCTGAGCACGACCTTCTCGTTGAAGATGGGCGCGGGATTGCGCGAAATGCCGTCAAACACCACAAGGCGCACGGAATTCGAACCCAGATCAATGACCGCCGAACGGCGAAACCCGCCAGCACCCGTCACATCGCGCCCCATATGCTGCCCGCGCGTCCTGCCTTGAGCGTGCCCATGCCGTAATCCTCAGTCCTCAATAATCTGTTCCGCATGCCACGGCTGCGATGCGCTGACCCGGATCGGGGCTTCTGACGCGCCACGCACCGGATAGCCCGGATGCTCCATGAAATACTCATGCGATGAAAAGGGCCTGCGCCCCGGCTCCAGCCGCCGCCAGACCCCGTTACGCTGTAGAATCCACGACTGCAGGTTGTCTTTGAGATCGATCATCATGATCTGGTCAAGCACGCGGGCATGAATTTGCGGGTCGAGCATGGGCACCATGCTTTCAACCCGCCAGTCCATATTACGCTGCATCCAGTCCGCCGAGGAAATATACAGCTTCGCCTGCTTTGACGGCAGGCGGTGCCCGTCACCAAACGCATAGATGCGGGCATGCTCAAGGAAGCGCCCCACGATGGACTTGACCTTGATGTTCTCCGAAAGGCCGGGCACGCCAGGGCGCAGGCAGCAGATGCCGCGCACCACGGCCACGATGCGCACACCCGCGTTCGATGCCGCATACAGCCGGTCGATCAGATCGGGATCGACCAGCGAGTTCATCTTGAGCCAGATCTGCCCCGGCCTGCCCGCCTGCACATGCGCGATCTCGCCTGCGATCAGTTCTTCCAGCGTGCGGCGGATGGTCACGGGCGAGAACGCGATCGCCTCCATCTTGGCGGGCATGGCGTAGCCGGTCATGTAGTTGAACAGCCGCGCCGAATCACGCGCAAGCTCAGGGTTGCACGTAAAGAACGACAGGTCGGTATAGATCCGCGCCGTAATGGGGTGGTAATTGCCGGTGCCAAAATGCGCATACGAGCGCAGGCCGCTGCCTTCGCGCCGCACCACAAGGCTGAGCTTGGCATGGGTCTTGAGGTCGGAGAAGCCAAACACCACCTGCACGCCAGCAGCCTCGAGCGCGCGGGCGAGGCGGATGTTCGCTTCTTCATCAAACCGGGCGCGCAGTTCAACCATGGCGGTCACCGCCTTGCCCGCTTCCGCCGCCTCGATCAGTGCCTTGACGATCGGGCTGTCGCGCGAGGTGCGGTACAGCGTCTGCTTGATCGCCACCACGGCGGGATCGAGCGCTGCCTGCCGCAGGAACTGCACCACCACGTCAAAGCTTTCAAACGGGTGATGCACGATCATGTCGCGCGCGCGGATGGCGGCAAAGCAGTCGCCCCCGCAATCGACAATTCGCTCGGGGAAGCGCGGCGTGTAGGGCGGGAACAGCAGGTCGGGCCGGTCATCGACGATCAGCTGCTTGAGGTCCACCACCCCGATCAGCCCGGACTGCACGAACACTTCATCGGGTGGCGGGGCCAGCCCGTCGGCCATGGAACGGGCCAGATCCTCGGGCATGCGCGATTCGATATCGAGATGGATCACCACGCCACGCCTGCGGCGCTTGAGCGCGCTCTCATACGAGCGAACCAGATCCTCGGCTTCGTCCTCGAACTCCACATCCGTGTCGCGCACCACGCGCATTACCCCCCAGTCCCCTGCCACGAGGCCGGGGAACAGGCGGTCGATGCACATCACGATCAGGCGCTCGAGCAGGATGAAGCGCGTGACACCGGGCGGCGACAGGGCATCTGGCAGGCGGATGAAGCGCTCGATGCGCGCAGGCAGCAGGATCAGCGCCTCCATCACAAACTGCCCGGTCTCGGCATTCATCAGCCGCAGCGCCTGTGCAATGCCCATGTTGGGGATGAAAGGCAGCGGATGGGCGGGGTCGATGGCCAGCGGCGTGAGCACGGGAAAGACGCGCTCCATGAAGCAGCTGTCCAGCCATTCCTGCTCCTCGGCGGTGAACGAGACCTCGTCACACACCACCACGCCCGCGGCTTCAAGCTCGCGCTGCAGGTCGCGCCAGATGCGCTGCTGCTCCTGCAACAGCCGCCCCGTGCGCTCGCGCACGGCGGAAAGCTGCTGCTGCGGCGTCAGCCCATCAGGCGAGGTCTTGACCAGCCCCTCGCGCACCTGCCCCACGAGCCCCGCCACGCGCACGGAATAGAATTCATCAAGGTTGGAGGCGCTGATCGACAGAAAGCGCACGCGCTCGAGCAGCGGGTTGCGGGGGTTGTCGGCCTCATCGACCACGCGCTGGTTGAAGTCGAGCCAGGACAGTTCCCGGTTAATGAAACGTGCGGGCGATGTGGCGTCGATCAGGGTTTCTGGTGCTTCGCGCAGGGCGACCTGCCGCCCTGCCGCCCTGGTGGAGGCGGCGCGGCTGCGCGTGCGGGGCGCCGGTTTTGCGCCCGTGGCAGGCTTGCGTGGCGTTCTGGCCAATGGATTCGCGCTCCCGTTCGGCGGTGGCATTGCTTGTTGCAAGTGATTCTAGACGACGGAGCGCCCTCTTGACCAGCGCCAAGCCCCTGCGCGCACGTAGCCTTCAGGGCCAGCATCCCGAAATCTGAGGTGACGCTTCTTTCAAAACGATTCAGGAGAACGCCGCCTTTTTGAAAAAAGGCGGCACCCAAAAACTTTTATTCTGAAAGGGATATCCACCAGTGCGCTTAAGGCCGAAGCCCATGAATTTTTTATGACACGCGCAAAATCCTGATTTTTCTAGCCCGAAGGCACCAGCGGCTGTTCGGCTGGCAGCAGGTCGGCCAGCACATGTGCGGCCAAAGCGCGGGTGACCGGGCGACCCGAGGCAAGGGCTGCGTGATCCAGCCGGTTCGCAGCCTCCTGCATGGCAAGTGCCGTGCGCGGCAGGCGGCGCAGCAGCCACTCCACCACCGGCTGCGCCACCACGATCTGCCGCTCGGCCAGCAGGCGCAGCAGCAGCACGCGCAGCAACCCATCCCCCGGCTGGCTGATGGCCACAGCCATGGTCGCACGCAACCGGCTGGCCAGGTCCGGCAGGGCTACCGCCCAGCGTGCAGGCGGCGTGCGCGCGCCAAGCAAAAGCACCATGCCATGCTCGCGCGCGGCATTGATCAGGTGCAGGAGCGCGCGCTCATCGGCGCATTCATCGGCACGATCGAGCGCAATGGCCATGAGCGGCACGCGCGCGCCACAGGCCGGGAACAGGGCCGCCACATGCGCGTGCGACAGGCTGGCCCCGTGCAGCAGCCGCGCGCCATGACGGTGCGCCCAGATTTCAAGCAGATGGGTCTTGCCGGTGCCTGCCGCCCCCCACAGCGCCAGCCTGCGCTCGGGCCATGGCGTGGCGCCGAGCAGCCAGCTCCGGGCTGCGGCATTGGAGGCGGCAAAAACGAAATCGGCGGCACGGAAACGCGGCGTGTGGGCAAACGGCAACACCATCTGGCCGATCACCCCGGCAGGCGTGTTTTCATCCGTTTTCAGCTTCGTATGCTCAACCACCGCTTTGTGCACAGCCCCGCCATGACGTAAAGAAAGCCGGAAGTCCGTTTGAACCCGGCTCCAAGGGCGGTTTTCATAGCCTGCGCGAGGGAGTCCGGGAAAGTGATAGTTTGCTTGTGAAAAAGGCCTGCTGCATGACGTCCGCCCCCCGCCCGCCAAAGCCTACCTCCGACAACGCGCCAAGCGCCACCTACCGCGATGCCGGGGTGGACATTGCCGCCGGTGACGCGCTTGTCGAAGTCATCAAGCCTGCGGCAAAGGCCACGGACCGCCCCGGCACCATGGGCGGGCTTGGCGGATTCGGCGCGCTGTTCGACCTCAAGGCTGCCGGTTTTTCCGACCCCATCCTCGTGTCATGCACCGATGGCGTGGGCACCAAGCTCATGATCGCCATCGAAAGCGGCCTGCATGAAACCGTGGGCATAGACCTCGTGGCCATGTGCGTGAACGACCTTGTGGTGCAGGGGGCAACGCCGCTGTTCTTCCTCGACTACTTCGCCACCGGCAAGCTTGCCGTCGAGGATGCCGCCAAGGTAGTGCGCGGCATAGCCAAGGGCTGCGCCGAGTCGGGCTGTGCGCTGGTGGGCGGCGAGACCGCCGAGATGCCGGGCATGTACGGCCCCGGCCATTACGATCTGGCTGGCTTTTCGGTCGGTGCGGCCGAGCGCACGGCGCTGCTGCCCGGCGATATCCGCCCCGGCGATACGCTGATCGCGCTGCCTTCGGCGGGCGTGCATTCCAACGGGTTTTCGCTGGTGCGCAATATCGTCAAGCGCAGCGGGCTGGGCTGGGATGCCCCCTGCCCGTTTGCCGATGGCCTCACACTGGGCGAGGCGCTGATGACGCCCACCACGTTATACGTTCGCCCCGTGCTCGACCTGCACCACGCGGGCCTGCTGGTGGGCGCTGCCCACATTACGGGTGGCGGCCTGCCGGGCAACCTGCCGCGCGTGCTGCCTAAGGGCGTGCGCGCCGTGCTTGATGGCACGGCCTGGCCGGTGCCGCCGGTGTTCCCTTGGCTGGCAAGCATTGGCAATGTCACCACCGAGGAAATGCTGCGCGTGTTCAACTGCGGCGTGGGCATGGTGCTGGTGGTGCGCGACACCGATGCCGCCATGGCGAAGCTAGCCGAGCGCGGGCAGCAGGCCTTCATCATCGGCACCATCACGCAGGGTGAAAGCCCGGACAGCCCGGCCACGCTGACCTTTGATGAACTGCCCAAACTGCGTGACTGACCTGGTCCCGATGCACAAAACACCCATCGCCATCCTCATCAGCGGGCGCGGCAGCAACATGCGCGCGTTGATTGCAGCCTGCGCGCGGCCTGACTACCCTGCCCGCATTGCCCTGGTGCTGAGCAACAACCCCGACGCGCCGGGGCTGGACGTGGCGCGGGAAGCCGGGCTTGAAGCCCGCGCCATCGACCACCGCGCCTACCCCCGCGACCGTGAAGGCCACGAGCGCGCACTTGACGCAACACTGCGGGCTGCGGGCGTAAAATATATCTGCCTTGCGGGCTACATGCGCCTGCTCACACCATTCCTGACCACGGCGTGGAAGGGGCGGATGCTCAACATCCACCCCAGCCTGCTGCCCGCCTTTCCTGGTCTGCACACGCATGAGCGCGCGCTGGAAAACGGCACCCGCATTCACGGCTGCACCGTGCATTGGGTGACGGAGGGCATGGATGAAGGCCCGGTCATAGGCCAGGCCGCAGTACCCGTGCTTGATGGCGACACGCCAGATACACTGGCCGCCCGCGTGCTGCTGCAGGAACACAGGCTCTACCCCGCTGCCCTGCACCGCGTGCTGGCTCCGGCCACGACACCCGCGCCTGATGCGGCAGCCAGCCTGCTGGCGGTGTAAACACGTTTCCGGGCGCTGTCTTTTTTTTTAAAAGGCAGCGTCCTGTCGAAGCTTTTTGAAAAAAGCTTCACCAAAAAATTTTTCTCTTCTGCTTTTATCGTAGCCGGATCTCTGTGTGACCTGAGCTATCTTTCCGCTTTCCAATAACATTGCGTGCGATAAAATATTTATGCACAAATCAGTCCACAGGCACAAAAAAAGCCGACCCGAAGGTCGGCTTTTCCGCAACCGGAGCATAACGCCCCGGCCTTTCCTGACCCAGAAGGATCAGGGCAGGATCTCGGTGCCAGCGAAGAAGAAGGAGAGCTCGTTCTTCGCGTTCTCGAGGCTGTCGGAGCCGTGCACGGAGTTGGCTTCGATGCTCTCGGCAAACTGGGCGCGGATGGTGTGGGCTTCGGCCTTCTTGGGGTCGGTCGCACCCATCACTTCGCGGTTCTTCAGCACGGCGTTCTCGCCTTCAAGCACCTGCACCACGACCGGGCCGGAGATCATGAAGGACACGAGGTCGTTGTAGAACGGGCGCTCCTTGTGCACTTCATAGAATGCGCCAGCGGTCGCCTTGGTCAGCTGGATGCGCTTCTGGGCAACGATGCGCAGGCCATTGCCTTCGAACACGGCATTGATCTTGCCGGTCAGGTTACGGCGGGTCGCATCGGGCTTGATGATGGAGAGGGTACGTTCGACTGCCATGGGACAGCTCCTTTCAACGGGTTGCAAAATATACGAGGCGGCATTGGACATAAGCCGACATCACCTTACAACCGCCATCTAGAGCATATCGCCGCAGACTGGTAGGTACAAAGCCGCACGAAACCAGCCATGCCCCCTTTATTGCCGGAGTTTTCCGCCCGTGAGCCTGCTCGTCATATCTGACCTGACCCTGCGCATTGCAGGGCGCACCCTGCTCGATGGCGCGAGCCTGAGCATCGACCCCGGCCGCAAGATCGGCCTCGTGGGCCGCAACGGGGCGGGCAAGTCCACGCTGCTGGCCGCCATTGCGGGTGATATCGCGCCCGATGGCGGCTCCATTCACCTTTCCGCCCGCGCGCGCATGGCGCGCATCAAGCAGGAGGCCCCCACCGGCTATGGCTCCCTGCTCGACACCGTGCTGGCGGGCGATACCGAGCGCACGAGCCTGCTGGCCGAATCCGAAACCTGCGCCGACCCCGCCCGCATTGCCGATATTCACGAGCGCCTGCTGACCATTGATGCCCATAGCGCCCCCGCCCGTGCCGCCGCCATCCTGTCCGGCCTTGGCTTTGATGCCAGCGCCCAGGCCCGCCCGGTGTCCGACTTTTCGGGCGGGTGGCGCATGCGCGTAGCACTCGCCACGGCGCTGTTCCTCAACCCCGACCTGCTTCTGCTTGACGAGCCAACCAACCACCTCGATCTCGAAGCCACGATCTGGCTCGAGAACTGGCTGGCCCGCTTTGGGGGCGCGGCCCTGATTGTCAGCCATGACCGAGGGCTGCTCGACCGCGCGGTGGATGCCATCGCCCATCTCGACCGGGGCAAGCTCACGCTCACGCCGGGCGGATATGAGGAGTTCGTGCGCATCCGCACCGAGCAGGCGCTGCAACAGGCCCGCATGGCCGAGCGCATCAACGCCAAGCGTGCACATATGCAGTCCTTTGTTGACCGTTTCCGCGCCAAGGCCACCAAGGCCAAACAGGCGCAGGCGCGCATCAAGGCGCTGGAAAAACTGCCCCAGATCGACAGCGTGGTGGAGGATACACCCAGCCACTTCTCCTTCCCTGAGCCCTCGCCCCTGCCGCCGCCCATGCTGACCATGGAGCGCGTGAGTGCGGGGTATGGCGATCACACCATCCTGTCCAACCTGTCGCTGCGCATCGACATGGAGGACCGCATCGCCCTGCTTGGCGCGAACGGCAACGGCAAATCCACCTTTGCCAAGCTGGTGGCGGGCAGGCTGGAGCCGCAGTCGGGCACGATCCAGCACAGCCCCAAGCTCAAGGTGGGCTATTTTGCCCAGCATCAGGCCGAGGAACTGCGGCCCGCTGAAACCCCGGTTGATCACATGGCCCGCGCCCTGCCCGAGGCCACGCCGCCTGCCGTGCGCGCGCAGCTTGCCCGCTTCGGGCTGGATGCGGAGCGGGCCGAAACGCCTACGCGCGACCTGTCAGGCGGCGAAAAGGCCCGCCTGCTGCTGGCGCTGGCCACGCGTGATGCACCGCACCTGCTGATCCTTGATGAACCAACCAACCACCTTGACCTTGATGCGCGTGACGCGCTGATCCGCGCACTGGCCGAATTCGAGGGTGCGGTGCTGCTGATCAGCCATGACCCGCATCTGGTTGAACTCGTGGCCGACCGGCTGTGGCTGGTGGGTGATGGCACGGTGCGCCCGTTTGAGGGCGACATGGCGGAATACCGCGTCTGGCTGACCGAACGCGCCCGCGCGGTGGCCGCAAGCAACCCCGACCGCCCCGCCGCCGCCCCAAAGCGCGATGACCGCCGCGAACGCGCCGAGGCCCGCAAGGCGACTGCCCCGCTGCGCAAGCGCATCCGCGATGCCGAGCAGCTTATGGCAAAACTGGTGGCCGAACGCACAAAGCTTGAAGCCCGCCTCGCCGACCCCAGACTGTATGAAACCGGCAAGCCTGACGAAGTTACGGCGCTCAATACCCGCCTTGCCGCCATTGCGCGCGAACATGACCGTGCGGAGGAAGACTGGCTGGAAGCAGAAACCGAGCTTGAAGCTGCGAATGCGGACTAAAACCGATAAAAGGTTTGGGTGAAGCTTTTTTTCAAAAAGCTTTGAAATAAAGGCGACACCCGAAACTTTTATTATTTAGAAGCAGCCTTCCCGGAAGCGGGCAGCCCGATCAGGAAGATCCCCAGCCCCACCGCCGAAAGGCAGGCCCCGGCCCACCCCACCGACTGCGCGCCATAACCCGCCGCAATCACCGCCCCACCAAGCCATGCCCCAAAAGCGTTGGCGATGTTGACGGCGGAATGGTTGAGGGCCGCCGCCAGTCCCTGCGCCCCGGCTGCCACATCCATGAGCCGGGTCTGCAGCGCGGGCAGCAGGGCGATGATGCAGCCGGTCAGGCCAATTACCGGCAGGATCAGCCATACATTGCCTGCGCAGAGCGCAAACAGGCATGACATGAGCGTGCTCGCCACCAGGGTTATGATGATCGCCAGCACCGGGCTGACATCAACCAGCCGCGCGCCCGCCATGTTGCCCGCCACCATGCCCAGCCCCCACAGCATCTGGGCTACCGGCAGTACGCCAGCGGATACGCCCGTAACGCCCAGCAGCACGGTGGAAAGATAGGTGCCGACGCAGAACATGCCACCAAACCCGACTGCCCCCGTGGCCAGTGTCAGCCAGACCTGCGGGCGCCCGAGCGCGCCAAGCTCGCGCCGCAGGGAAGGCGCATGGGCACGATCAACCGGCACCTGCGGCAGGCTGTGCGTCATCAGGCCAAACGCCACGATGCCCATGAGCGTAACCAGCCCGTAAACCGCGCGCCATCCCAGGGCTTCGCCCACCCACGTTACCAGCGGCACGCCCACCACATGCGCAATCGTAAGACCCGAAAACACGCCCGCTACGGCCCGCCCCCGGCGCGCGGGTGGCACCATTGCCGCCGCCACCAGTGCTGCCACGGCATAAAAGGCGCCATGCGGCACCCCGGTCAGAAAACGCAGGGCTACCAGCGTGCCGTACCCGGGTGCGAGCGCACACCCGGCATTGCCCGCCACGAACACGGCCTGCAGCACCAGCAGCAGCCTGCGCCGGGGCATGCGGGCGGCAAACAGGGTTACAAGCGGCGCGCCCACCACCACACCCAGCGCATAGGCGCTGATGACATGACCTGCCACCGGCACGCCAACGCCGAGCGAGCGCGCCACGTCGGGCAGTAGCGCCATGAGCGCGAACTCACCCGTGCCGATGCCGAACGTGGCCACCGCCAGGGCCCCCCAGGCCGCCCATACGCGCCCTGCCGCAAGGGGAACCATGTTCGCGTCACTCACATATCCGCCCTTTCCCGATGGAGAAGATTGGCTTACCGCTTGCACATCAATGCGGCATTAACCCATCAGGGGCCATATCACCTTATCAGACCATCCGTGGCAGAATTTCACCCTCCGGCAATCCGTGCGCCCCGCCATGCGTTATCCGGGTTCACGCCACGCGCACGCCATTCCCGTTTTCCACACGTTCCATGCCCACCATACGGACACATAGATGACAGCCTCCCCCCCCACGGCTCCTTCTTCCAACGAACCCGATTCAAAGCCTGCCCACCATAAGGATGACATAACCGACCCCCGCGCCATCCAGCTTGCCCGCATCTATGCCCTGCTGCGGCTGACGCTGATCGTGACTATCGTGGTCATGCTGATCTGGGTCGTGGGCGACGTGCTGATGGTCATCTTTGCCGCGACCCTGGTGGCCGTGATCCTGCATAACCTTGCCGGTCTTGTTGAACGGCGCATGCGCATGCCTTACTGGCTGGCACTTTCCACCGTGGTGGTGGTGCTGATCGGCGCCCTGACCGGCCTGATCTGGAGCAGCGGGCCAGAAATATCGGAGCAGGCGATCAAGCTGCGCACCGCCCTGAGCGAGCAGGCCCACAACCTGCGTGACAGCATGGGCCATTCCTCCACCGGGCGGATGATCCTCGATAACCTGCCCACCACCCTTGGCGGCAACGAACAGACTTCGGGCAATGCCGGATTCGGTTCCATCGCGGGGTCGATGACCGGCTTTGTCTCCTCGGCCTTTGGCGCTGCGGGCACACTGGCCGTGATCCTGATCGCGGGGCTGTATTTCGCCATCTCGCCAGAAATCTATGTCAATGGCATGCTGCGGCTGATCCCCCACCCCTACCGCAAGACATCGCGCACGCTGCTGCTGACCGCAGGCCGCACGCTATGGGCCTGGACGGCAGGACAGGCGCTGGACATGACGGTAGTGGGGCTGCTGTCCTTCATCGGGCTGTGGTGCATTGGCGTGCCGCTGGCCCTCGCCCTGGGCGTGGTGGCGGGAATGGCCAATTTCATCCCCTATATCGGGGCCTTCGTGGGCGCGGTGCCTGCCGTGCTCATCGGGCTGTCACAGGGCACGCGCGAGGGGGTGATGGTGCTGGGGCTTTACGCCGCCATCCAGTTCTTTGAAGGCAATGTCATGGCGCCACTCATCCAGCGCCATGCCGTCAAGATGCCGCCGGGGCTGACCATTCTGTCACAGACGATCTTTGGCACCATTCTGGGTATTCCGGGCCTGATCCTGGCGTCCCCGCTCACCGCCGCCCTGCTCGCTACCATGGACAAGGCCACGCCAAAACTGGATGATGACGAGCGGGTATAGTCCAGAAGCTTCAGGCAACGCCGCCTTTTGAAAAAGGCGGCACTCGGAAACCTTGATCTTTTTATCAGGCCTGCAGGGTATTCACATCCACATGCGCCATGCCTGCGCGGGTCGCTGCCTGCATGCCCTCGCGACTGTCCTCGAACACGAGGCAGGTGGCGGGCGCACAGGCAAGGCTGCGGGCAGCAAGCAGGAACATGTCCGGCGCGGGCTTGGGGTGGTTCACGTCATCAATGGTGATGATGACATCAAACAGCTTCTCAAGCCCGAGATGGCTCAGGCAGGCCGAGACAACCTGCCGCGACCCGTTCGAGGCCACCGCCATGGGCAGGCGGCCATGATACGCACGGGCGATATCGGTCACGACCGTGATCTCGCGCAGCACATGAAGCTTGCGCAGCATGCTGGTCCGCGCGTTCGAGATGATGCCGTCACGGTCCACCACGCGGCCAAGACGCTGCTCGACAATATCGAGCACCATGTGCTCGGACATGCCGCCATGGCCGTGAAACCACTCTGGCGGCACACCCTGGCCAATCGCATCTTCAAGGGCTGTGAGCCAGCCTTCACGGTACAGCGGCAGGCTGTCGACCAGCGTGCCGTCGCAATCAAAGATCAGGCCCTGCGTGCCCGCGCGGACAAGGCTCATGGGAAAGCCGACCGGGCATAATCATGCTGGTTGACCAGATCACGCAGCGCGTCGAAATCCTTGTCCTTGTAGTGATGGAAGCGGATCACGGCGCCGGGGCGTTCCTCCACGAACACGGTGTTGTTCCAGTCAGCAGCGCTGATGCCGGTCCATAGCGTGATGCGGTACGGCACGGCGGGGCCACTGGCCTGCCTGCCATCGGGCGCCACCTGCATTTCCATCACGGCATCACCGCTTGAAGGCGGGGTCTGGCCCAGCGGGCCCCAGCCCTTGGTGTGAGCCTGCAGCCAGTCATTGAGGGTCTTGACCTGCGCTGCCGTGAGCGTGCGCTCACGCCGCATGGGGCCGACCGCAATGGTGCCCGACTGCATGGTGGGGAAGCTCAGCGGCCGGAAATTGGGCATGGCCATGTACCACAACCCTGCTGCCGTGCCGATGGTGATGAACAGGAACCCGATCAGCAGGGCGGTTTCGCGTCTCATTGGCGTATGGTCTCCTTATGCACACACAGCCGCGATAACCCGGGCCACGTCATTGTCCGACAGTTCCGGATGTAGCGGAAGCGCCATGATCCGGCGCGCAAGATCTTCGGCCACCGGCAGCGATGCGCCATCATGGCAGGCCGCATAGGCTGGCTGGCGGTGCAGCGGCCGGGGGTAATAGATGGCCGAGGCCACGCCACGGGCCTTGAGCTTTTCCTGCATGGCGGCACGATCGGACTCGCCTTCGGTCAGCACGGAATAGATCGCCCATGAGGACTCGCTATCCGCCACGCGGGCGGGGGGCACCAGATGGCCCGCAATGCCTTTGTCATAGGCGCTGGCAATGGCGCGCCTGCGGGCAAGCTCGGCATCGAAACGGTCCATCTTGGCCAGGAGGATGGCGGCCTGCAGCGTATCGAGGCGGGCGTTCATGCCCGTGTGCAGCACCTCGTAGCGGGTCTTGCCCTCGCCATGGGTGCGCAGAGAGCGGTAGAGTTCGGCGCGTTCGGGGTCATCGGTCAGGATCGCGCCCGCATCGCCATAGGCGCCAAGCGGCTTGGAGGGAAAGAAGGACAGCGTGGTCGCCACCGCCTCGCGCCCGAGCCTGCGGCCAGACAGGCTCGCGCCATAGGCCTGCGCACAATCATCCATAAGGAACAGGCCCTCCTCCGCCGCGATGGCGCGCAGCGCGGGCCACGGCGCAGGCTGGCCGAACAGGTCCACCCCGATCAGCGCGCGCGGACGCAGGCGGCCGGCCTTGCGCACATCGGCAATACGCTGGCGCAGGTTTTCAGGGTCGATCTGGAAGGTGTGCGGGTCCACATCCACAAAGACCGGGGTGGCGCCGAGCACCAGCGGCACCTCCGCCGTGGCGGTGTAGGTGAAGGCGGGCAGGAACACTGCATCGCCTTCACCGATTCCTTCGGCCATCAGCACCACCTGAATGGCATCGGTGCCAGACGAAACCCCCACGCACTCCGCTGCGCCCACGTAACCTGCCAGCCGGGATTCGAGTTCGGCCACTTCGGGGCCCATGACAAAGCGGCAGTGCCGCATCACCGCATCGACACGCTCGCGCAGTGCATCGGCAATGGCGGCCTGCTGTCTGGGCAGGTCAAGAAAACCTATGGGTGCCTGCGCCGGAGCGTTCATGATGCATTCCTTTCCACATCGGCCTGCCCCGCCGGGACCTGTGTGACCATGCCGTGCGGGTTATGGACAAATTCGGGTACGAGCCTGCGCGCAAGGTCCAGCGCCTGCGCGCTGTCACCCTGGCGACATGCCACTGTCAGTGCATCCATGATATTGACGACCTGCGCAAGGTCCACCGTACGCGGCGTTGCCATCCGCAAACCGGGACAGCCGGTGGGTTGCAGGATTTCCTGGCTGTAAAACAGGTCCTCGGCCAGCTTTTCGCCCGGTCGCAGGCCGGTAAAGCGGATCTGCACGTCACGCCCCGGCCGCAGCCCCGCCAGCACGATCATCTGCCGCGCAAGCTCAAGGATGCGCACCGGCGTGCCCATGTCGAGCACGAACACCCCGCCCCGGCGCAGCAGGGCGGCTGCGAGCCGGTCCTCCTGCGCGCCGGTGCCACAGGCGCTGGCCTGCAGCACCAGCCCCACGGCTTCTGACACGGTCATGAAATAGCGCCGCATGCGCGGGTCGGTCACCGTAAGCGGGCCGCCGCGCGCAAGCTGGTGCTGGAACAGCGGAATGACCGAGCCGGTCGAGCCCATCACATTGCCAAAGCGCACGGTTACGCAGCGCATGGCGTCAGGCCCACCCTCGCGCCGGGCGCGGGCATCAAGGGCCTGGCAGTACATCTCCGCAATGCGCTTTGACACACCCATGACGCTGGCGGGATTGACCGCCTTGTCGGTCGAAATGAGCACCATGGCCCGCACACCGTGGCGGCTGGCCGCATCGGCCACGATGCGGGTGCCGGTCACGTTGGTCAGCAGTCCCTCGCACGGGTTCGCCTCCACCATGGGCACCTGCTTGAGTGCGGCTGCATGAAACACCAGTTCGGGCCGATAGCGGGCAAAAACCTGCTCGATGCGCGCGGGGTCGCGTATGTCGGCCAGAACCAGATGGCGCTTCAGCGCGGGCGCTGTTGCTTCAAGGTCGATATCCACCTGCCACAGCGGGAACTCGCCCATATCAAGCAAAATGAGTTCCGCAGGCTCATGGCGGGCGATCTGGCGCACCAGTTCCGCCCCGATCGAACCACCTGCCCCCGTTACCAGCACCCGCCTTCCGCGCAGCATGCTGGCCAGCCCCTGTTCATCCGGTGCTACGGGCTGGCGCGGCAGCAGGTCGGTCAGCCTTACGGGGTGCAGCGGAGCGCGTGCGGCACCTGTCAGGCCGGACAGGTCGGGCATGCAGCGCACCGGGGTGCCGCTTTCATGCGCCATGCGCAGAACGGTGGAAAGCCGCTCGCCCCGGCATTGCGGGTCAGCCACCACCACCATCCAGTCTTCATCCGCCCCCAGCGCCGCCAGAATGGCGCGCAGGTCGCCCACTTGCCCCAGCACGCGCAGGCCGCGCAGCCTGCGGCCGGGGCGGCGCTGACGACCTTCAAGCACCAGCCCTGCAACCCGGCGGCCCATATGCGGCACCAGCGACAGGAAGCGGCTGGCATCTTCTCCATCGCCCAGCACGATTACGCGCTGGCTGCCCCCAAGCCCCCGCAGGCCCTGCCGCCAGTACTGATAGCCCCCTCGCACGGCCGCCAGCAGCACGAACGCCGCCATGCCGTAAACCATGCCAAAAGCCGGTGCAGCCGCGCCCAGCAGACCTGTGGCCCCCAGCACCAGCCCGCCCGCGAGCGCGCAGGCCCCGCCCAGCCGCCAGAAATCGGACCGCCCGGCAAAACGCCAGTGCTGCTGGAAGATGCGGAACGGCCACCCCGCCACGCCAAGCCCCGCCATGCCCAGCACCTGCACGCTGCCGGGCCACACGCTGCCAGATACCGGGGCCTGATAACCGCACGCCCAGCCCGCAAGGCTTGCCGCCAGCCCCCCCAGGACCGTATCAAGCATGCAGTTCAGCGCTATGGTCCGTGTCATGCGCAGGCACTCGGTCATGGAGTGAGCGCTGGAGGATTGCGTTGCCATTACCCCCTTCCTATAGCCGAGCCAGCGGGGGGCAAGAAGGAGAGATCATGCCCCGGACCCAGCTTTCATGACCTTTGTGCATGCCGGTCATGGCGCGACCATGCTTTTCATGCTGCTGCTGCTGCTTGGCGCAGGCGCGGTCGGGGCTGCCGTGCTTTCGCGCCGGGTCATCGGGTTGCGCATACTGGACTACCCCACCGGGCGCAGCGCCCATGCCCGGCCCGTGCCCAAGGGCGGCGGGCTGGCCATTCTGGTCGTGTTCGTAACCGGCGTGCCACTGGCGCAGATGATCTGGCACCATACCCCCACCCTGGCTGACAAGACCCTGCTGGCCGCTACAGCCTGGCTGGGCCTGTTTTCATGGCGCGACGACATGCACCCCATGCCCGCACTGTGGAAGCTGGGCGCACAGGTGCTGGCGGCATTGCTGGTGGCCTGGGGCAGCCTGGGCATACTGCCGCATGATGGTACTGCATGGGGCATGCTGCTGGGGCGCAGCCTGTGGCTGGTCGTGCTGTGCAACGTCCTCAACTTCATGGATGGGCTGGACGGGCTGGCTGCGGGCTGCACCCTGCTGGCCTGCGTGGTCACCGCCATTTTGTGCCTGCATGCTGGCGCAGGGGTCGATACATGGGGCACGGCGCTGGTCATGGCTGTGGCCATTGCCGGTTTCCTGCCTTTCAATTTTCCCAACGCGCGGCTGTTCATGGGCGATGTGGGCAGCCAGTGCTGCGGGCTGGTACTGGGCGCGCTGGGGCTGCACATGGCCAACCTGCCGCCACTGGCGCATGGCTGGGCGCTCATGCCGCTCATGCTGTCGGGCCTGCTGGCCGATGTGGGGGTAACGCTCCTGCGCCGCACCATGCTGCGCCGCCCGCTCCTGCAGGCGCACCGGGAGCATATCTACCAGATGGCCCATCGCGGCGGCATGCAGCCTGCCACCATCACCGTGCTGGCCTGGGCGGCCACGCTCTGCGGCGCGGGGGCGGCGTGCGCGCTGGCAGGCGGCGTGATCGGCCTGCCCGCCGCAGCAGGCGGCGTGCTGGCGCTGCAACTGGCCTGGGCCGTGGTGGTGATCAGGCGCGTGCGCCATACGCCGGGATTGCGGTGGTAGAAACGAAACAGGGGGAATGGCCCAGCGACCATTCCCCCTGCCGATCGTGACAGATAACGGATTTTACTTGCCGGTAAGGGTAATCTTCATGCCCTGGGCTGCGGCGGCAAGGCGACCGCCGGAACTTGAGGTATCGAGCCGGATGCGCACGCCCGCGGGGTTGTTGAGCAGGACCGCGCCAATGCCGGTGCCCGCTGTCACATCACCGTTGACGGCGGCGTAGCTGCCCTCGAAATCCTTGACCGAATGCAGGTTATAGACCGTGCCGCTGCCCTTGATGTTGGCATAGCCCACGGCTGCGAGCGACCCGCCCTCGATCTTGAAGCGGTAGGTATGGTGCCCATAGACCAGCTTGCCCGTGCCCCATGTATGCCCCACGCCGATATCAAGCGACTTGAACTTCATGGTGACGGTGCCCGATGGCGTGCCAAGCGAGGACTCCGCGGCCATGGCCGCGCACGGCAGGCTGGCAAGGGGAGCGGCCGCAATGGCAAGGGCAAGCAGACGTCGAGAGATATGCATGGAATGGAAACCTTCCGTCGCGGAATGCACGAAGAGAACCTGCTGCTAACTCAGCTCGCGCGGCGAAGTTCCTCGGTGCGGCGTGCGCGCGGTGCCTTGCGCACGGGGGCTGCCACTTTTTCCTGCGCTGCGGCGGATGTCTCGCTCACGATTGTGCGCAGGTCGCGCAGGAACCCGTTGCCCTGCGGGGTGTGCGTGATCAGCACCGAGCGGCGGTCCATCGGGTCGGCCGTGCGGCGGGCGAGGCGCAGGTCCTCGAGCCGGTCGAGCGCGCGGGTGATCGCGGGCTTGGACACGTTCAGCTCGGCGGCGAGGCCGCGCACGGTATGGGCGTTGTCGCTGAGGTAGCAGGTCAGGAACACGGCCAGCTGGCGTGCTGAAAGGTCGGGCCCGTCGCGGCGAACCATTGCAACAACGGTATCGCGCAGGGACTGCGTCATCTGGTCCGCATTAGCCTGATTAGCCTGTGATGACTTGGCCATCGGTTGGAATCCTCTGTCATGATGTCCGTGCCGGCCAACGGGCCTGCTGGCCGTGGAATCGGACCGGCACGAAATGGTCTCTATCTGGTGGTGCCTATATAATTAGCATTTACGGCATATATAAGTCGCATCTGGCAAATTAGTTCGATTTCATAATTGTTTCTTTAACGGCGCGTTCGTTTCGTCAAGATTAAATATTTTTAATATCCCTGCATAAGTCGCTCTTAAACCAAGGCTTTCTCCGCCTTCCGGCCGGCCGGGGCGGTCAGAATCGTTCCAGCCATAGGTATCGATATGAACCCAGCGCACATCAGTTTTGACAAAATTCTCTAAGAAAAGCGCCGCTGTAATCGCCCCTGCCGTCGGTTTGGATGAAATATTGTTCAGGTCTGCCACCGGACTGCGCAGCCATTTGCGGTAGCCCGGCCACAGCGGCAGACGCCATAGCGGGTCGCCGCAGGCGCGTCCTGCCCCCTCCAGCGCAAGGGCTGCTTCATCGCTGTTGCTGAACAGCGCGGGCATGTCGGGGCCAAGCGCTACGCGGGCGGCCCCGGTCAGGGTTGCGGCATCGACCAGCAGGGCGGGATCATGCTCGCACGCGGCATGCAGCAGGTCGCACAGCACCAGCCTGCCCTCGGCATCGGTATTGCCCACCTCCACCGTCAGCCCCGCGCGCGTGCGCACCACATCGGATGGGCGCATGGCGCGGCCCGACACGCTGTTCTCCACGCAGCCCAGCCGCAGTTCCAGCCGCACCGGCAGGTCGCGCAGCACCACCAGCCGCGCCAGCGCGAGCATTATGGCAGCGCCCCCCATGTCCTTTTTCATCCGCAGCATGGAGGAAGGCGGCTTGAGGTCGTAGCCGCCAGTATCAAAACACACGCCCTTGCCCACCAGCGACAGCAGCGGGGCATCCTCGGGCGCGGTGCTGCCGCTCCAGCGCGCCACCACCACGCAGGGCGCGCGCTCCGAGCCCATGCCGACATGGAACACGGTGGGAAAATCCTGCTCCAGCCGTGCGCCGCGGATGACCGACACATCAGCGCCCAGCGGCTCAAGCGCCAGCTGTGCCGCGCGCGCCAGATCATCAGGGCCCATCAGGTTGGGCGGCGTGTTGATGAGAGAGCGCGCCAGGTTGATGCACTGCGCTACCGGGCCTGCCGCCAGACCTGCCGCATCAACCACCAGCCGCGCCCGTGGCGGCTTTGGAGCACCGTCGCGCCCGAAGGCAGGCATGCGATACGCGCCAAGGCAGAAGCCAAGGGCCATGTCGGCAGCCACGATATCCTCTGGCGCGCTGATGCGCCACAGGCCGCTTGGCAGCGAGTCGGGCAGGATGCCGAACACGAACGGGTCGGCCCCATCCCCCGCTTCCGGCACGCCCAGCACGGCGGTGGTGATGTTGCCATCCGCATCGGGCAGGCCCTGCACCTGCCCGTAACGGGCAACAAAACCGGCCTGCAGCGCAAAACGCGCCGCCTTCTCGCCCACCAGCGCCTCAAGCCCGCCCAGAGCCGAGGGGCGGATGGCGTGCACCACGCCTACAGGTTCATGGCCCACGTCGTGCGCGGCGACCAGGCAGTCGGGATGTTGCGGCATGTTCATGGCGGTCCTCGGTTGCGTCAGCAGTTATTGGCGTCAAGGGTGCGTCCGCCATCGCGCCAACGCAACACCCTGTGGCGCAACCCGGGGCAGACCCACGTGGTTTTGCTTGCATTTCCGTCCACTTGGCCGGAGCATACCTTCATGACGGGTGTACCCTCGGGGCTTCGTGGCCCCCATCGCGCAGCGGCCGGGCATCGCTCCGGCCCCCATTCCGACCAGGTGGTCCGGGCTGTGCTCGGCCCGACCAATACCGGAAAGACGCATCTCGCCATCGAGCGGCTGCTCTCGCATTCCAGCGGGGTGATCGGCTTCCCGCTCCGCCTGCTTGCCCGCGAGAACTACGACCGCATGGTGGCCCGCAAGGGCGCGCATGCCGTGGCGCTGATAACGGGGGAGGAAAAAATCATCCCGCCCAAGGCGCGCTGGTTTTCATGCACGGTCGAGGCCATGCCGCTCGACCGCCGGGTGGAATTCGTGGCGGTGGACGAGATCCAGCTCTGCGCCGACCCGGACCGGGGTCACATCTTTACCGACCGCCTGCTGCATGCGCGGGGCACGGCGGAGACAATGTTCCTTGGCGCCGACACCATCCGCAACCTGATCCGCCGCCTTGTGCCGGGCATCGAGATCGAACACCGCCCCCGCCTTTCGCAGCTCACCCATGCGGGCGCATGCAAGCTGACGCGCCTGCCGCCACGCTCGGCCATTGTCGCGTTCTCGGCAGGCGAGGTTTACGCCATTGCCGAACTGCTGCGCCGCAGGCGGGGGGGCTGCGCCATCGTAATGGGCCAGCTTTCACCGCGCACGCGCAACGCGCAGGTGGCGCTGTATCAGGAAAAGGAAGTCGATTACCTCGTCGCAACCGATGCCATCGGCATGGGGCTGAACATGGATGTGAACCATGTGGCCTTTGCCAGCCTGTCGAAATTCGATGGTTCACGCATCCGCCCGCTCACGGCAGGCGAGATCGCGCAGGTGGCGGGGCGTGCCGGGCGCGGCCTGCGCGATGGCACGTTTGGCACCACCGGCACCTGCCCGCCTTTGCATGAGGAACTGGCCGAGGCGGTGGAGCAGCACCGCTTCGACCCGCTCACCCGCCTGTCATGGCGCAACAGCGCGCTTGATTTCTCCTCGCCCGCCACCCTGCTTGGCAGCCTCAACCAGGCTTCCCCCCGGCCTGAGCTGATTGCAGGGCATGAAGCGAGCGACGTGCTGGCCCTTTCAGCACTCTCGGCCAACGCCGACATCCGCCCGCTGGTCCATTCCCGCGCGGCGACCCGGCTGCTGTGGGAGAGCTGCCAGATCCCCGATTTCCGCAAGCTCGGCGATGACAGCCACATCCGTCTGTGCGGGCGCATCTTCACCCACCTGATCAGCGATGGCCGCATTCCGGCTACATGGATGGAAAACCAGATCACCCATTTTTTCCAGACCGATGGCACCATCGACACGCTGATGCAGCGCCTGGCGGGGATTCGCGTGTGCAGCTACATCGCCGCCCGCCCCGGCTGGATCGCCAGTGCCGAACACTGGCAGGCCCGCACGCGCGAGGCGGAGGACCGGCTGTCGGACGTGCTGCACGAGCAGCTGACCGCCCGCTTTGTCGACCGCCGCGCCACCACGCTGATCCGCAGGCTGGATGAAGGCGGCCACGACAACCTGCTCTCCGCCGTGACCGCGCAGGGCAATGTGGTGGTGGAAGGCCACGAGGTTGGCCGGATTGCGGGCCTTGACCTGATTGCGGGCGAACATACCGATGCCGAGGATGGCCGCCTGCTCATGCGTGCCGCCCGCCGCGCCGTGCGCAGCGAGATTCCCCGCCGCGTGGCGCTTCTGGTGCAGGATGACGACCAGCAATTCACCTTCTCGCCCGATGGCACGCATATCATGTGGCAGGGCATGAACCTCGCCCGCCTGCTGCCGGGTGCCGATGTGCTCTCGCCCCGCCCGCTGGTGCTCGACAACCCACTGCTCGACAATGCCCAGCGCGAACGAATCCGCAATCGGCTCCAGGCCTGGATCGGGCAGGTCGTGCGCGAACATCTTGCCCCGCTTTTTGCCGTGCAGGCCGCCGTTGCTGCCACGCCTGAGCTGCGCGGCATCGTTCACCGCCTGCTCGAAGGCGCGGGCATTGCCCCCCTGCACCGGGGCGAGCGGCTCCCGCCCGAGATGCTGGGCCGCCTGCGCAGGCTGGGGGTGCGCGTAGGCCATTACACCCTGTTCATGCCCGCCATCCTGAAAGAGCGCCCGCTGCAGTTGCGCGGCTGGCTTGTAGCCATCAGCCTGAACATGCCCTGCCCCACCCTGCCCGCCATGAGCCGCATCACCCTGCCGCCCGATGCCCTGCCCCCGGCCTTCATGGACCGCATGGGCTGGCTCGCGGCAGGACCTGTGCGCATACGGCTCGATATCGCGGAAAAATTCATTCGTGAACTGGCCCGCCTGACCCGTCGCGCGCCCGTGCCGCTGCCATCGCATCTGGCCTCACGGCTGGGCGTGCGCCGTGAAATGCTGGCCGCCGTGCTGAAGGGGCTCAACATGCGCGTGCACCACCCCCGCCCCATGCCTGCTGACCGCTACGGGCCACCGGCCCCGATCATGATCCGCTTCCATGCGGAAGGCGAAAACACCAAGGCCGAAAAACCCCGCCCGGCGCAGCACCGCCAGGCCAGCAGGCGCGCTGCTGCCCGGCGCCCCCTGCGGCCCGACAGCCCCTTCGCCGCCCTTGCAACCCTTCTGGATCGGCCCTGAGCGCATGAAACAGGCCCCTACCCCTCAGCCTCTGGCCCAGCGCGTGGATGTGTGGCTGTTCCATGCCCGTTTCGGGCGCAGCCGCAGCGCCTGCGCGCAGATCGCTACCAGCGGGCATGTGCGCATCAATCGCCAGCGTGTGACCAAGGCACATGCATTGGTGCGCACGGGCGACGTGCTGACCCTGCCCGCGCCTGACCGCAAGGCCGTGATTGTCATTCGCGTGAAAGGCCAGGCGGAACGGCGCCAGGCGGCGCCACTTGCACAACTTCTGTATGAAATTGTTCCAGAAACTGCCTGAATATTGTGGCGATAGGGACAATACAGGCACCGATTATGCATTAGCCGCCGTCTTGGGCTTGCCACGACCGTAAAACACTCTCATATCTTCCGCCATTCCCGATGAGGTCATGCCCCCTGTGGCGCCTCGTCCCTTTCCATGGCTGGGCCTACTGCCACAGGCCACACAAATAACGATCGGAGATAGGCGATGACCTATGTGGTCACCGAAAACTGCATTCGCTGCAAATTCACAGATTGTGTCGAAGTCTGTCCGGTTGACTGCTTCTACGCGGGTGAGAACTTTCTCGTAATCAATCCGGATGAATGCATCGACTGCGGCGTATGCGAACCGGAATGCCCGGCTGAGGCCATCTTCCCCGATAGCGATGATCGCGCCACTCCCTGGGCTGAACTCAACGCCAAATACGCTGCCATCTGGCCCAACATCACCCGCAAGATCGATGCCCCGGCCGATGCCGAGGAATGGAAAGACAAGCCCGGCAAGAAAGACATGCTTTCCCCCGAGCCGCAGAAGGGCTGATCCCGCCTTTCCTGGCAGAACCCAATAAAAAAGACCGGCACGGTTTCCCGTGCCGGTCTTTTTTTATGCCGTCTGGCCCGGGGATGGTTGCCCACCCCCAAAGCCCAGCATGAAGCCGCGTATCAGCGCGACATCATGTTGATGGACGTGTCATGCATGATGAACATCGTGCCGGCCACGAGGACCAGAACCGACAGCACCGTGAATGTAAACGCCATGACGTTCCAGCGCTGCTCGGACGAACCGTTCATGTGCAGGAAGTAGATCAGGTGAACCACGATCTGGACCACCGCCAGCAGGGCGATCGCCCCACCGGTGGCGGACGGTGACATCGCATGCGACATCACCAGACCGAAGGCTGCTACCGTCAGGATAACGGCAAGTACGAACCCGGTAAGGTAAGATCCTACGCTACCATGGCCCTCTCCCGAGGATGAAATATGATCAGCCATCAGAGCACACCCATCAGATAGACAAAGGTGAAGACACAGATCCAGACAATGTCCAGGAAGTGCCAGAACAGGCTGAGGCAGGTCAGCTTGCCGATCATGCGCTCGTTCAGCTCAGTCTTGCCAGCCGTCTGGAACAGCAGGACCGCCATCCACAGCAGGCCGCAGGTGACATGCAGACCATGCGTGCCAACCAGCGTGAAGAAGGCGGACAGGAACGCGCTGCGATCCGGGCCGTTGCCTTCGGCAATCATGTGCGAGAACTCGCGGATTTCCATGAACAGGAAGCCCAGCCCCAGCAGGAAGGTCACCCCGAGCCAGGTCCGCATGGTGCTGACCTTGTTCTCGTGGGCGGCGATCATGCCAAAACCGTAGGTGATGGAGCTGAACAGCAGGATAGCCGTTTCAATGCCAACACCCGAAAGTTCGAACACTTCGTGGCCGGTCGGACCGCCGGCAAACTGGTCACGCAACACCGCGAACACTGCGAACAGCGTACCGAAGATGATGCAGTCCGTCATCAGATACAGCCAGAACCCGAACACCACGGGAGATTCGTGGTGTTCATCATGGGCATGGGCTGCATCAGCAGTCATGTTTTGCGCCATTATTCCGCTGCCTGTGCTGCCATAAGGTTATGGGTGTGCTCCTGCTCGATACGAGCCACCTCGGACACCGGCACATAGTAATCGACGTCATTGTCAGCCGAACGTGCGATCACCGTAGCGATGACACCGATCAGACCAACAGCCGCCAGCCACCAGATGTACCAGATAGCACCGAAGCCAAGCACGAAGCTGAAGGCACCGATCAGGAAACCGCATGCCGTGTTCTTGGGCATGTGGATGGGCTGATAGTCACCACCTGCGCGACGCGTATCGATACCCGCTTCCTTGTCGTGGGCAAAAGCGTCGAGCTCGTGCACTTCCGGCAGGATGGCGAAGTTATAGAACGGCGGCGGCGAAGAAGTGGACCATTCCAGCGTACGAGCGTTCCACGGATCGCCCGTCAGGTCACGGTTCTCGGCCAGGTTACGGTCGCGGATCGAGACATAGAGCTGGGTCAGCTGGCACACGATACCGCATGCAATCAGCACAGCACCGGCTTCAGCAATCAGCAGCCAAGGGTGCCATTCCGGGTTGTCGTAGTGGTTCATACGACGGGTCATGCCCTCGAAACCAACGACATACAGCGGCATGAACGCCACATAGAAGCCAATGAACCAGCACCAGAACGCCCGCTTGCCCCATGCTTCGTTCAGCTTGAAGCCGAAAGACTTGGGGAACCAGAAGTTCATGGCCGCCACATAGCCGAAATACACACCGCCGATAATCACGTTATGGAAGTGAGCGATAACGAACAGCGAGTTATGCAGCACGAAGTCGGAAGCCGGGATGGCGAGCATCACGCCGGTCATGCCACCGATGGAGAAGGTGATCATGAAGCCGATCACCCAGTACATGGTCGCATGGAACTCGATGCGGCCCTTATACATGGTGAACAGCCAGTTGAAGATTTTCACGCCAGTCGGAACGGCGATGATCATCGTCATGATGCCGAAGAACGCGTTCACGTTCGGGCCAGCACCCATGGTGAAGAAGTGGTGAACCCACACCACCAGCGACAGGACCATGATGGAAGCGGTCGCGTAGACCATGGTCTTGTAGCCGAAGAGCGGCTTGCGGGAGAAGGTCTGCGTGATTTCGGAGAAGGCACCGAAGGCAGGCAGGACCAGGATGTACACTTCCGGATGGCCCCAGCCCCAGATCACGCTCAGATAGAGCATCTGGTTGCCGCCGCCGTCGTTGGTGAAGAAGTGCATGCCCAGGTAACGGTCCAGACCCAGCAGGCCCATGGCCACGGTCAGGATCGGGAAGGCAACCATGATCAGCACGGTGGTGCAGAAGATGGTCCAGGTGAACACCGGCATACGCATGTAGGTCATGCCCGGCGCACGCATCTTCACGATGGTCGCGAAGAAGTTCACACCCGTCAGCAGCGTGCCCACACCGGACAGCTGAACCGCCCAGATATAGTAGTCAACACCGACGCCGGGGCTGAACTGCTGCTCGGACAGGGGCGGGTAAGCCAGCCAGCCGCACTGCGAGAACTCACCGATGAACAGCGAGACGTTGACCAGCAGGAAGCTGATGGTCGTCATCCAGAAGCTCAGCGTGTTCACGAACGGGAAGGCCACGTCGCGCGCACCGATCTGCAGCGGCACCACGATGTTCATCAGACCCTGCATGAACGCCATGGCCATGAAGAAGATCATGATCGTGCCGTGAGCGGAGAAGATCTGGTCATAGTGGTGCGGCGGCAGGTAGCCGGGGTTGCCGGCATAGGCCAGCGCGAGCTGGGAGCGCATCATGATCGCGTCCGCAAAACCACGGAACAGCGCCACGAGGGCCACAACGATATACATGACACCAATGCGCTTGTGGTCGACCGAGGTCAGCCATTCACGCCAAAGGTAGCCCCATTTACCGTAATAGGTGATGAGACCGACAACGGCGAGACCCGCGATAGCGGCACCGATGAACGTCCCAACAAGGATCGGCACATCATAAGGGATGGCCGACAAAGTTAATTTGCCAAACATCTGTCCTATTCCTTCATGTTCATGTCGGACATCGCGGACTGCTGCACGTGCAGCATCTTGCCGGTGCTCTTGTCCATGACCATGCCGTCATTGTACTTGGCAACGATGGCATCGAAGAGACCCGCATCGACATGCGAGAAGTATTCAACCGGATTGGCCTCGCTCGGCGCGGCCAGCTTCGGATAGCTTGCGCTGTCCAGCTGCTCGGAAGAAGCCTTCACCTTCTCGACCCACGCGCTGTACTGGTCCGCCGGCATTGCCAGCGCACGGAAGCGCATGTCGGAGAAGCCCTTGCCGCTGAAGTTGGAGGACTCACCCTGGAAGTCACCCGCTTCGTTGGCGATCAGGTGCAGCTGTGTCTGCATCCCGGCCATGGCATAGATCATCGTACCGAGCTGCGGGATGAAGAACGAGTTCATCACGGAGTCAGAGGTGATCCGGAAATCGACCGGCGTATTCACCGGCATGGCCATCTGATTGACGGTTGCGATCCCTTCATCCGGATAGATAAAGAGCCACTTCCAGTCCAGTGCCACAACATCGACATGAATTGGCTTGACGTTGGCTTCAGCCTCGAGCGGCTTGTACGGGTCAAGTGAATGACATGTCTGATAGGTCAGTACCGCCAGGAACAGAATGATCAGGCTGGGGATTGCCCAGATGATCACTTCGATCTTGTTGGAATGCGACCATTTCGGCAGGTATTCCGCCGAAGTGTTGGACTGACGGTACTGCCATGCGAACAGTAGCGTCAGGATACATACCGGTATGACAACCAGCAGCATCGCGTAGGTCGAGGTCAGGATCAGGCTTTTTTCCTGAGCACCGACAACGCCCTTGGGATCAAGTGTATCCCAGGTACAGCCTGCTAACAGCGCTGCTGAAGATAGGCTCATCAGCTTTGTTAATCTCGGCAAGATTTTTTTCTTCATCTCACGCCTCGTTGGTTTCGACATCACCCTGTTTTGCTCACATCCTCGCTTCATCCACGGGCTTAGACAACAGCGGCCACGTTATACGCATGGCGGGAAAAAGCATTCTGCTTCCCCGGCATCCAGCGACATCGCGCCTGAGTCGACTTCCGAAAACGACAATCGCCTCTTTCGGTTTGCATCCGTCATGAGTTAGTTGCCGACCGGCTGGCCATGACCTTGATCAATACGGCCTGCCAGACCTTACGTAAATATTACTCTCAGGGCAGATCGGACCTGAATCGCGATGCCGTCCTGTGTGCTGAAGCGCATGTCCTGTGCCGCATACCCTTTCATATGGTTTTTCTATTCAAGGGTTATCCGACCTGAACGGCCTCGTAGGCAAGCCTTCACATAATATTTCAATAGATTTCATTGCTTAAAATTTATCTTATAAAATCGTTGTTTTACAATGCCTTAAACGGGTGTCATTAACCTCACACTCTCGTCATCATATAATTTCCATATATGAATAAGTCTTATCTTTTTTAACAGAAGGACCTTCCCGACCCCTCCATCAACGCAAAAAGGGCCGCCACGGTGGTGGCAGCCCTTCTCATGCAGGCAAACAGGACTTAGGCAGTCCTTAATAAAGGCAGGAATCCTGTCGATCAGTCGTTACTGCTGTTGCGCACGCCCATGAACTGCAGCAGGAACTGGAACAGGTTGATGAAGTTCAGATAAAGGTTCAGCGCGTCATAGACGGACCGCTTCGCGGCCATGTCCGGCCCTTCATAGGCCGCGACCTGCTGGTAGGTGGCCTTGATGTTCTGGGTATCGAACATGGTCAGCCCCACGAACAGCAGCACGCCCGCGGCGCTGTAGACGAAATACAGCGCAGGGCTGTGCAGGAACATGTTCACCACGCCCGCAATGATCAGGCCGAACAGCCCCATCATGAAGAACGAGCCAAAGCGGCTGAGGTCGGTACGAGTCGTGTAACCCCAGATGGACATGGTGCAGAAGGTCGCCGCGGTAATGAAGAAGACGCGCGTGACCGAAACCCCCGTGAACACCATGAAAATGTTGGAAAGGCTCGCCCCCATCACGCCGCAGAACAGCCAGAACAGGGTCTGCACCGCCTGGGTGGACAGCCGGTTGACCCCGAACGACATGACCAGGACGAAACCGAGCGGCGCGATCATGGCCAGCATGCCAAGCCCGGTCGGCTTGATCGTGCCCAGGGCAGGCACATACTGGAAGAACAGCGACTGCAGTTGGGTGTTGGCAATCAGGTACGCGACCAGTCCCGTCAGGACCAGCCCGGATGCCATCCAGTTATAGACTCGCAGCATATAGGCGCGCAGGCCCATATCGACGGAGCCCATGGCACTCTCAGCGGTGGGGCGGATGAAACTCCGCGAATCAGGGCCAAAAGCCATTTGTTGTTTCCTTCCTCCACGTCCGTGACTGACGTGCGTCTGCCTGCATGTGGGCTCATGCTAGACGCGGTTCAAGAACATCAGCGTGACGAACACATTACAATGCGGCAACACGCTCCGCATTTTACAACACTATATATACTGTACAGGGTATGCGGCATGTGCCGTTTTGTCTTTCTGCCAAAAAGGTGCCGGATGCGTCTGTTCATTGGTCTTGAACTCCCCCTTCCCCTCACGCGCGCCCTCGCTGGCCTGCGGGGCAACCTGCCCGACGTGACGTGGTCTCCACCGGAGTCCTATCACCTCACGCTGCATTATCTGGGTGAGGTGACGCACGGCCATGTGCTTGAAGACATTCACCACGCCCTGAGTGCCATAACAGCAGCCCCCCCAACACTAACCCTGACCGCGCCCGGGCTGTTTGAGCCTGAAACCCACTACGGGCCGGATACGCTATGGATCGGCTGCGCGCCCGATGCCGCCCTGACCCACCTGCAGCAGCGAGTCCGCGCCACCATGAACCGGATCCTGCCTAGCGCCGCCCGGTCCGCGCGCCGCTTTGTGCCGCATGTGACGATGGGCCGCCTGCAACACCCCGATCTGCTCCGCCGGCAGGCCTGGCTGGCCGCCATGCCGCCCATGCCTGAGGGCGAGCCGGTGGGTCACTTCACGCTTTTCCAGTCCCTGCGCCATGCGGACGGCCCGGTTTATGACGCTCTGGAACATTATCCGCTACAGAGCTGATTCTCTGCCCTGATCCGTTACGCGTACGGCTTGAAGCAGATGGTCGTTTCACCAAAAATTTATGCCATTCATGAATAATAAAAATATATTTCTCATCATTTATTGTGAAACGCCTGTCGCGCGGTCTCAGGCGGCTCTTCTCATTCTTGCTGCAATATCAACATATTTTAAAAAAAACTCCGCTGGAATTAGCTATCCGATTCATTGCTTATCAGACAACATATTCACGTTTTAGTGAGCCTGAACACTAAAATGTCAGGAGACGGGCGTGCTAGCCTCGGTATGTTCGGATGAAACGGACTACCTGCTTTATCTCCCTGCCCGAAGCCGGTTTCCTGTCTGGTCGGAAAATGAGCGCCGCCCGCGCTTTTTGCCGGTTACATTCAGAAAGCCTGCCCGGACGGAAAGTTGCAGCGGCGGCGTCCTGAATTCGAAACCGTTAGTTTTCTGAGGACATCACATATGATTTCTGCCGTTTTCGGAAAAAGACGTTCTCTGAGCAGAACGCTTACAGCCGGAACGATATGTGCGGCTCTCATCTCGGGCTATGCCACCATGGCATCCGCAGATGACGGGCAGGGCGCCACGGGGGAAGCAATCATCCATGCGGATGACCATCCCGGCGACTGGATGACCTATGGCCGCACCTATTCTGAACAGCGCTACAGCCCGCTGGATCAGATTAACCGTTCCAACGTTGGTAACCTGAAGCTGGCCTGGTATCTCGACCTTGATACCAACCGTGGCCAGGAAGGCACGCCGCTGGTTGTCAATGGCATCATGTATGCCACCACCAACTGGAGCATGATGAAGGCCGTTGATGGCGCTACCGGCAAGCTGCTGTGGTCGTATGACCCGCGCGTGCCCGGCAACATCGCCGACAAGGGCTGCTGTGACACGGTCAACCGCGGCGCTGCCTACTGGAATGGCAAGGTCTATTTCGGCACGTTCGATGGCCGCCTGATCGCGCTTGACGCCAAGACCGGCAAGCTGGTCTGGAGCGTGAACACCATCCCGCCCGAGGCGGAGCTGGGCAAGCAGCGTTCCTACACGGTTGATGGCGCACCGCGCATCGCCAAGGGCCGCGTGATCATTGGTAACGGTGGTTCCGAGTTCGGCGCGCGTGGCTTCGTCTCCGCGTTCGATGCCGAGACCGGCAAACTGGACTGGCGCTTCTTCACGGTTCCGAACCCCAAGAACGAGCCGGACCACGCCGCCTCCGACAGCGTGCTGATGAACAAGGCCTACCAGACCTGGAGCCCGACCGGCGCCTGGACCCGCCAGGGTGGCGGCGGCACGGTGTGGGATTCCATCGTGTATGACCCCGTGTCCGACCTGGTCTACCTTGGCGTGGGCAACGGTTCGCCGTGGAACTACAAGTACCGCTCGGAAGGCAAGGGCGACAACCTGTTCCTGGGCAGCATCGTCGCGCTGAAGCCGGAAACCGGCGAATACGTCTGGCATTTCCAGGAAACGCCGATGGACCAGTGGGACTTCACCTCGGTCCAGCAGATCATGACGGTTGACCTGCCGATCAACGGTGAAACCCGCCACGTCATCGTTCATGCGCCCAAGAACGGTTTCTTCTACATCATCGATGCGAAGACCGGCGAGTTCATCTCGGGCAAGAACTATGTCTATGTGAACTGGGCCAGTGGCCTCGACCCCAAGACCGGTCGCCCGATCTACAACCCCGATGCGCTCTACACGCTTACGGGCAAGGACTGGTACGGCATTCCGGGTGACCTTGGCGGCCATAACTTCGCGGCCATGGCGTACAGCCCCAAGACCGGGCTGGTCTACATCCCCGCGCAGCAGGTTCCGTTCCTGTACACCAACCAGGTCGGTGGCTTCACGCCGCATCCCGATAGCTGGAACCTTGGCCTGGACATGAACAAGGTCGGCATCCCCGACTCCCCCGAAGCCAAGCAGGCCTTCGTGAAGGACCTGAAGGGCTGGATCGTGGCCTGGGATCCGAAGACGCAGGCTGAAGCCTGGCGCGTGGACCACAAGGGCCCGTGGAACGGCGGCATTCTGGCAACGGGCGGCGACCTGCTGTTCCAGGGCCTGGCGAATGGCGAATTCCATGCCTACGATGCGACGAACGGTTCCGACCTGTTCCACTTCGCGGCGGATAGCGGCATCATCGCTCCCCCCGTGTCCTACCTTGGCAGCGACAAGAAGCAGTATGTCGCGGTTGAAGTGGGCTGGGGCGGCATCTATCCGTTCTTCCTCGGTGGCCTTGCCCGCACCAGCGGCTGGACCGTCAACCACTCGCGCATCATTGCCTTCTCGCTCGATGGCAAGTCGGGCCCGCTGCCCAAGCAGAATGACCAGGGCTTCCTGCCCGTCAAGCCGCCGGCACAGTTCGACAGCAAGCGCACCGATAACGGCTACTTCCAGTTCCAGACCTATTGCGCCGCCTGCCATGGCGACAATGCCGAAGGTGCTGGTGTGCTGCCTGACCTGCGCTGGTCCGGGTCCATCCGCCACGAGGATGCGTTCTACAATGTTGTCGGTCGCGGCGCCCTTACCGCCTACGGTATGGATCGCTTCGACAGCAGCATGAACCCCACCGAGATCGAGGATATCCGCCAGTTCCTGATCAAGCGTGCGAACGAGACCTATCAGAGGGAAGTTGATGCCCGGAAGAACGCTGCCGGTATTCCCGAGCAGCAGCCATAATCTCCCGGTTTTGACAATTTTTCGCATCAACGCGACGCATGATGGTGAACATAATGATCAACAGGCTTAAGGTGACATTCAGCGCGGCAGCGTTTAGTCTGCTGGCAGGGACGGCATTGGCACAGACGCCAGATGCCGACCCCGCGCTGGTCCAGAAAGGGGCGTATGTCGCGCGACTGGGTGACTGCGTAGCATGTCACACCGCCCTCCATGGGCAGTCGTATGCAGGCGGGCTTGAAATCAAGAGCCCGATCGGCACGATCTATTCCACAAACATTACACCGGACCCGACCTACGGTATCGGTCGCTACACCTTCGCCGAATTCGACGAAGCGGTGCGCCACGGTATCCGCAAGGATGGTTCCACGCTGTATCCGGCCATGCCGTATCCTTCTTTCTCGCGCATGACGAAGGAAGACATGCAGGCGCTGTATGCATACTTCATGCATGGGGTGAAGCCGGTCGCACAGCCTGACAAGCAGCCGGACATTTCCTGGCCGATGTCAATGCGCTGGCCGCTGGGCATCTGGCGCATGATGTTCTCGCCCTCGCCCAAGGAATTCACCCCTGCCCCCGGCACCGATGCCGATGTGGCCCGTGGTGACTACCTGGTGACGGGTCCGGGCCATTGCGGCGCGTGCCATACGCCGCGCGGCTTCGCCATGCAGGAAAAGGCGCTCGATGCTTCAGGTGGGCCTGACTTCCTGTCCGGTGGCGCGCCGATCGACAACTGGGTTGCCCCCAGCCTGCGTAACGACCCGGTCGTGGGTCTGGGCCGCTGGTCGGAAGATGACATCTACACCTTCCTCAAGTCCGGCCGTATCGACCACTCCGCCGTGTTTGGTGGCATGGGCGATGTGGTGGCATGGAGCACCCAGTACTTCACTGATGACGATCTGCACGCCATCGCGAAGTATCTGAAGAGCCTGCCGCCGGTACCGCCCTCACAGGGCAACTACACATACGATCCGTCCACCGCGACGGCCCTGAACGCTGGCAATACCGCCAGCATGCCGGGTGCTGATACGTATGTGAAGGAATGCGCAATCTGTCACCGTAACGACGGTGGTGGCGTGGCCCGCATGTTCCCGCCGCTGGCTGGCAACCCGGTTGTCGTGACCGAGAACCCGACCTCGCTGGTGAACGTGATCGCTCATGGTGGCGTGCTGCCGCCGAGCAACTGGGCACCTTCCGCGGTGGCCATGCCGGGTTACAGCAACTCGCTGTCTGCCCAGCAGATCGCCGATGTGGTCAACTTCATCCGCACCAGCTGGGGCAACAAGGCGCCGGGCACCGTTACGGCAGCTGACGTGACCAAGCTGCGTGACACCGGGGCTCCGGTTTCCAGCTCCGGCTGGAACAGCATGAGCAGCGGCTGGTCGGTGTTCCTGCCGCAGCCTTACGGCTCGGGCTGGACGTTTGCACCGCAGACGCACACCGGTCAGGATGCCGCGCAGTAATACGCGGCAGGGGGTAACCTTTCCTATCGGGTTCCCCTCACCCTGATACGCATTACGGAAAACCGCCATGGGCTTATGTCCATGGCGGTTTTCTTATGTACGGCGATCCCGCACACTGCTGTCTTTCACCTTGAGGGAGAGTTCGTATGCAGCGCATCGTTGTCCTGACCGGGGCGGGCATCAGCCAGGAATCGGGTCTCCAGACCTTTCGCGGGCCGGATGGATTGTGGAACCATGAACGGATCGAGGATATCTGCACGCCGCAGGGCTTTGCGCGCGATCCGCTGCGGGTGGACCGGTTCTATAACGGCCTGCGTGCCCAGCTCCCCACCGTGCACCCCAATGAAGCGCACAGGGCGCTTGCCGCACTCGAGCAGGCCGGGCGCGCGGGCGACTGGCCGGGGCATCTCACCATCATCACGCAGAATATCGACGATCTGCATGAACGCGCAGGCAGCCGGAACGTCATTCACATGCATGGCGAACTGCTGCGCCTGCGCTGCACCCACTGCCACGCCACCCCTGTATGGAAAACCGACTGCTACCCCGATACACCCTGCCCCGATTGCGGAGCGGCAGCACTTCGGCCCGATATCGTCTGGTTTGGGGAAATGCCCTACCATATGGAGGCCATAGCCCGGCAGCTTGAGACCTGTGACCTGTTCGTAGCCATTGGCACCTCCGGCGTGGTCTACCCGGCGGCAGGATTTGTAGACAGCGTGGCCGACCATGCCGATACGATGCTGTTCAACCTTGAGGCCCCATCAGGCCGCAGCGCCTTTGACCAGACCATTCTCGGGCCTGCCACCCGCACGGTTCCGGCATGGACACGCGACCTGCTGAAAGCGTAAAGGCAGCCCCATGGCCGAAACCCTTGAAGACCTGCTGCGCGCCATCCGTGCCTGCCAGGCCTGCGCCGCCCACCTGCCGCTTGGCCCCCGCCCGGTGCTGCATGTATCGCGCACGGCGCGGCTGCTCATTGCCAGCCAGGCGCCAGGCACGCGCGTGCATGAAACCGGACAGTCCTTCAATGATGCCTCGGGCGATCGGCTGCGGGGCTGGATGGGGGTGGACCGCGCCACGTTCTATGATTCCAGCCGCATTGCGCTGGTGCCCATGGGCCTGTGCTATCCCGGCCGCCTGCCCACAGGTGGTGACTGCCCGCCCCGGCCGGAATGCGCGCCCTTATGGCGCGAGCGCATCATGGCGCAGATGCCCGATCTTGAACTGACGCTGGTAGTGGGCAGCTACGCCCAACTCCACATTCTGGGCAAGGGAAAGGTGAGTGAGCGCTGCCTCGACTTCCGCCGCTACCTGCCGCGCTACTTTCCCCTGCCCCACCCCTCATGGCGCACGGGGGCATGGGAGCGGCGGACGCCGCAATTCGGCACGGATGTGCTGCCTGCGCTACGCGCCTGCGTGCGCGCTGTGCTCGATGGACGGCCCGTGCCTGAAATTGCCCCGCTGGCGTGAAGGGAAAAACTTTTGACGGATGGCCTGTCAGCCTGCCATCGTGATGACGGCATGCGCGGTTGACAGCACAACCCCCTGCACGCCCGTAATCAGGATCTGCACGCCAATCGAGAGCAGGATCAGCGCGGCAAGCCGCGAGACGATGCGCGTGCCGGTCGTGCCCAGCAGGTACAGCAACTGCTCGGCATAGGCATAGGCCGCCCAGACAATTCCCGCCACCAGCACCGCCGCAATCGACAGCACGCCGTAGAATACGATGTGATTGCCCGCAGGCGGCCCCTCCGAGCCAAGGGCAATGGCGACCGCAATCGTGCCGGGGCCCACGGTAAAGGGCATGGTCAGCGGAAAGAACGCCTGCCCCATCAGGTTGGCTGCCTGCGTGCTGCCGCTGGCCTGGGCCTGCTTGCGGGCTTCCTCCGTCTCGGGGGCCTGGAGCAGCGACCACGCCCGCACGGCCACCACCAGCCCGCCCGCAATGCGCAGCGCATCAATGGTGATGCCAAAGAAAGACAGCACCAGCCCCCCGATCCAGATCGAGGCCAGCATCAGCATGGCGGAATAGAACGCCACCTGCCCTGCAAGCGCCACGCAGGTGCGCCGGTCATGCCCCGCCGTAACCTGCGCAAAGATCAGCGCCGCCCCCAGCGGATTGACAATGGAGAACAGCGCCGGAAACGCCATGAGGAACGCGCCCGACAGGCTGGGCAGGCCCACTACGGTAGAAAAATGCGTGAGCAGTCCCGCATGGGCGGTCATGGGCAGCTTCCTTTACGCCACGTGGCACATCCCCTCAGCATCCGCTCTGCCCCAACGGCGCGAAGGCCTTTTCCATGAGCGAGCGGATCGTGTTCAGGTCATCGGCACCCGCACACAGGAAACACGGATGCAGGGGCGCGCCTTCTTCCGTCAGGGGCCACGGCGTCAGGCCCAGTTCATTATAGACCGCAAGCAGGCTCGTGCCGACATGCCAGAAGGCAGGCTGGCAACCTTCCTGCACCGCAAGGTCGCGCAGCCACCATATGGCCGATGTGCAGTCATCCGCATGGCCCGCCGGGTCACCCAGCCCGACCAGATACGGCCCCAGCCGCACGAAGGGCAGCAGCGCCTGACGCCGCGCGCCCGGTATCAGGCCCGAAGGCGCGGGGGTAACCTGCCCCACCCCGTCAAGCGCATGGTCAAGGGCGCGGTAACGGGCCTGGCCCTGCTTGTTCCACGGCAGCACATGAATGCGCCCCGGCCGCACCAGCCGCACGATCATGACCAGCCCCAGCATGACCGCGAGCCCCAGTGTCCATTGCGCAATGCCCGGACGGGTGGCGAAGAGCATGATCTCCCACCAGCTTCCCCCCGCCGAATCATGCGGCCCCGCCAGCACCAGCACCACGACCGAACTGATCAGCAGCACAAGGGAGAGAATGGTCTGCGAGGAAAGCGGCTCGCTCATGATCCGCGCATGGCGGTAATAGGAGCCACGGAAAGGGGCGATCAGCAGGCACACCAGCATGAGCAGGCCCGGCACCGCCATGGGCGAGTCGCGCAGCAGCGTCAGCGCGCATGCCACGGACAGCAGCCCGATCGTGGCCTTCCACGCCAGCGTCACGCGCTGCGAAAGCCCAATGCCCAGCCCGATCAGCGCAACACCGATCAGCGAGAGCAGATAGTCCCCCACCATGGCGAAGAGCGGCTGCAGGCGGCCCGCGTTCAACCAGCTTTCGGGGTCGAGCAGGGTCAGCGCCAGCAGCAGCCCGCCACACAGCGAGACCGCGCCGGTTGCCACCGCCACCGAGAAATCGGCCTCGCTTTCACGGATCACCTGGCTTGGCCTGCCGGGCCGCGGCCCGCGCAGGGGGCTACCGGCACTCCCCTTGCGCGAAAGGGCAGCATCACCGCGCAGGAACAGTTCGTGCGCCGCGAACATGATGCCCGCCACGAACAGCGGCACGATGTAATAGAACAGACGGAAGATCAGGATGGCGGTCACAACCCGCGTGGCAGGCACGTAGGCGCCAAGGGCCAGCATCATCGTGCCGTCAAATACGCCCAAGCCCCCCGGCACGCTGGCCACCAGCCCTGCGGTGTAGGAGGCGATGTAGATAGCCAGGAACGTGCCGTAATCCAGACCCGGCGCCGCAGGCACGAAGGTGTAGGCGATGGCCGCCGTCGCCGCGACCTCAAGTGCCGCGACAAGGGTCTGCATTACCGCCATGCCGGCGGATGGAAAGGTGACCTGCCAGCGCCAGACCCTGATCTCGTTCACGTAGCGCCCGGCAATGACATAGCCGATCACCCCCGCCCACAACACGCAGCCCGCCAGCCGCATCATGGGCGAGGGCAGCGCATGGCCGATGAAGGGCACCGTGCCCGGCTCCAGCACCAGCACGCTGCCGATCAGCACCGCAGCCCCCAAAAGATAGGTGGCGGAACAGAACGCAATGATCTGGGCGACCTCAAAAGGCTTCAGCCCCCAGTTGCCATACAGCCGAAAGCGTACCGCCGCACCCGAAATGGCGGAAAACCCCAGATTATGCGACAGCACATACGAGCAGAACGCCGCAAACGCCGTGCGCCGGAAGGCTAGCTTGCAGCCCACCTGCCGCACGGCAAGCCAGTCATAAAAGGACAGTACCAGATAGGACAGCAGCGTAAACCCTGCCCCGGCCCACAGCGTGGTGGCGGGAATGGTGAGCAGCGCGTGACTGATGTCCTGCCAGTGCAGGGTGCGCACCTCGCGCTGCACCACGACCACCGCACCCACCAGCAAAAACAGCCCCAGCACATGCGGCAGGTGACGTAGCAGCGCGTTGCGCCGGCGCGCGGGAGTCAGGCCCGCCCCGGTGGGCCCATCACCTTGGGGCGGGGCAGGCGTTGCGTCTTTGGTCGGACGTTCAGCCATGGGCAGGCCCTTAGGCCGCCGTTCCCTCGGCGCGGGTCAGGGCGGCCTCGATCAGGGCCACGGTTTCCGCCACGCCATAGAGGGCAACAAAGATGCCAAAGCGCGGGCCTTCCTTCTGGCCCAGCAGTACTTCATACAGACAGCCAAACCACGCGCGCAGCGGCTCGAAGCCATGGGTCTTGCCAATCTCGAACACAAGGTTCTGGCAGGCATCGGGGCTGACATCGCCACCTTCCATGCCGCGCAGGGCCTCGGCCAGGTCGGCCAGCGCCTTGCGTTCATGGGCATCAGGCGCGCGGTACTGCTTGGTGGGGCGCACGAAATCGGCGTAGTAGACGATGGCGTATTCCACCAGACGCGCCAGCATGGGGCAGCTTTCGGGCGTGGCATCGGCGTCGTAGCGCTGGATGAACTTCCACAGCACATCCGGCGTCTCGGCATTGGCAACCGAGGCGAGGTTGAGCAGCATGCCGAACGTGACCGGGCTGCCAGCATCGTGCGGGATCGCACCCTTGTGGATGAACCAGGCCGGGTTGGTCAACAGCGCGGGGTCAGCAGGCTCCATGGCGCGGGCCTTGCCCACATGGGCCAGATATTCATCCGTCGCCTTGGGGATGACATCAAAGAACAGCCGCTTGGCGCGCTGCGGCGCGTTGAACATGTACTGGCCCAGGCTTTCAGGCGGGGCGTAGCGCAGCCATTCCTCGACCGAGATGCCATTGCCCTTGGATTTGGAAATTTTCTGCCCGTTCTGGTCCAGGAACAGCTCATAGGTCAGGCCCGCGGGCGGCTGGCCGCCAAGGATGCGGCAGATCCTGCCCGAAAGGCGCACGCTGTCGATCAGGTCCTTGCCCGACATTTCATAATCAACGCCCAGCGCATACCAGCGCATGGCCCAGTCGGCCTTCCACTGCATCTTGGCATGGCCGCCGGTTACCGGCGTCTCGAAGGTCTCGCCTTCTTCATCGGTCCAGCGCACGGTGCCTGCCACGGGGTCGATGGCGTCCATCTTCACCTGCATCACCTGCCCCGTACGCGGGTGAATGGGCAGCACGGGGGAATAGGTGGCGCGGCGTTCCTCACCCAGCGTAGGGGCGATGACGGCCACGATCTTGTCATGCACCTCAAGCACGCGCCTGAGCGCCGCGTCAAAACGCCCGCCTTCATAATACTGCGTGGAGGAAGCGAATTCGTAATCAAACCCGAAGCCATCAAGGAAGGAACGCAGGCGGGCATTGTTGTGGGCGGCAAAGGATTCATGCGTGCCGAACGGATCGGGCACGCGCGAGAGCGGCTTGCCGATATACTGGCGCAGCATCTCCTGATTGGGCACGTTCTCGGGCACCTTGCGCAGGGCGTCCATATCATCAGAGAAGGCCAGAAGCCGCGTGGGCAGGCCGGTCAGCTTCGTGAACGCCTGCCTGACCCATGATGTGCGCGCCACTTCGCCAAACGTGCCGATATGCGGCAGGCCAGACGGACCATAACCGGTTTCCAGCAGCACGGGTTTATCGGCCGTAACCGTGCGCGCGCCAACATGCGCGGACAGTTTGGCGGCCTCCTCGAACGGCCAGGACTTGGGAAGGGGCGAGATAAGGGCAGGATGCTGTTCTGACATGGACCGGCAAGCTATGGGCAGGAAGGGCACGGGTCAATCCATCCTATTCCACACCATAGGGTACAGCAATAAGAATGGCATGACACACGGCGGGCGACATCTGCCCGCTTGTACCCTATATCATTGAAGACCATGCCAGACACCCCGCCCCTGCCGGACAGCGCCCCGGCGATCCTTCCCCGGCACGGCGCCTGGTCGGTGCTCACGCCGGATGGGGAAATCCTGTCCATGCAGGCCCCCGACATCCGTCGTGAACTGCCGCAGTGGCCCGTGCCCATGGTCATCCACGCGCCTGCCATCGCGCGCAGGCTCGACCTGCCGCCACCGCCACGCCCCTGCCCGTGGCTGGACCTGCTCGAACTGTTCGCCTTCACCCAGCCCGCCCAGGCAACGCCGCCCACCGCGCGTGGGCTGGGCATGGCGCTCGGGCTCGAGGCGGACAGGCTCGAGGCCCCCGAGGCCGACCTGCTGCCTGACCTTGCCTTCGAGATGCTCGGCCGCATCGCCCGCCTGCGCAACACGCCCGAGGGCGGCATCCGCGCGGCCCTTGCGTGGCGCATGCGCAAGGCGGGATGGGCGTGGGGGCCATCGGTCTGCGCAGCACTTGGCCTGAAGGATGACGGGCCGCTGCCTGCGGGCCTGATCCAGCCCAACGAGGCGCTCAAGGTCTGGACCCGCCTGCCCAAATGGGAGGAAACCGCCCCGCGCCCTGCCCCTGCCGCCCATCCGGTCAGCGGGGAGGAGGCACAGGCGCATCTGCGCGAGATTATTGGCGAAGGTGCGGAGCACCGTCCCGCGCAGGAGGCCTTCAGCCACGTCGCCGCCCGTGCCTTCACACCGCGCGCCACACAGGGCGATCCGCACATGGTGCTGGCCGAGGCCGGCACCGGCACCGGCAAGACGCTGGGCTATGTGGCACCCGCCAATATCTGGGCGCGCCGCAACGGGGGTGCTGTGTGGATCAGCACCTATACCCGCCACCTGCAACGCCAGATCGAATCCGAACTGGCCCGGCTCTACCCTGACCCGGCGGTGCGCCGCAGCCATGTGGTGGTGCGCAAGGGGCGTGAGAACTATCTGTGCCTGCTCAACATGGAGGAGAGCGTGAACATCGCGCTCTCACGCGGGCAGGCGGGCGATGCCACCCTCATCGGGCTGGCGCTGGTGGCGCTGTGGGCGGCCCACACACAGGATGGCGACCTGTTTGGCGGCGACCTGCCCGGCTGGTTTGCCGATCTGTTCGGGCGCGGGCTGCTGACCAGCATTGCCGACCGGCGGGGCGAGTGCATCCACGGAGCCTGCCCGCATTACCAGCAATGCATGGTGGAGCATTCCATCCGCCGCGCCCGCACGGCGGACCTCGTGATTGCCAACCACGCGCTCGTCATGTCGCAGGCAGCATGGCATGCGCTTGATGGCACCGGAGCAAGCAACGAGGACAACACCCCCACCCGCTACATCATGGATGAGGGCCACCATATTGCCGATGCGGCAGACAGCGCCTTCGCTCTTGAACTTTCAGGGCTGGAAGCCGCCGAACTGCGGCGCTGGCTGCTTGGGGCCGAAGGAGCCCGCTCACGCGCGCGCGGCCTGCGGCGCAGGCTTGAAGACCTGCTGGCCAACATTCCCCGCATCGAAACGCCACTCGATACCGCGCTGATGGCCGCCCGCGCCCTGCCAGCACCAGGCTGGTCGGCCCGCCTCGCGGCCCTTGACCCGGTGCACCGGGCAGCCCGCGTACCCGCCCAGGGCGAGGAGCCGGTGCTGTCCAACCCCTCCGAGGCGCTGCTGCATGAGCTGCGCCAGCAGGTACTCGCACGCACGCAGGGCAGCCCCGAGGGTGGCCCGCGCCGCAGTGACAGCGAATGCGACCTCTACCCCATGCCCGAATCGCTGCATGCGGCGGCGCAGGCGCTGGAACGGGCATTAAGGCGGCTGGCCGAGCCGCTGCGCACGCTGGTCACCCGCCTTGATGAAGCGCTGGAAACCGAGGCCGACTGGCTCGACACCCCCATGCGCGAGCGCATTGCCGCCGCCATCCGCTCCATCCGCCGGCGCGCACTCTCACGTGTGGATGGCTGGTGCGCCATGCTGGGCAGCATGCAGGCAAATGAACCGCCCACGGATGGACAAACGCCGCAATATATTGATTACATCCGCATGGACCGGCGCGAGGGCCAGAACCCCGGCGAGCGGGACGTGGGGCTGTACCGCCACTGGCTGGACCCGACCATTCCGTTTGCCAGCGTGCTGGCAGCCCCGGCACATGGCGTGCTGGTCACATCCGCCACGCTGCGCGACGAAAGCGGTGAGGACAACACCAATGACAGCGCCGAGCGCGCATGGGATGCCGCCGAGGCGCGCTCGGGTGCAATCCACCTGCCCTCGCCTGCCATACGCGCGTCGTTTCCCAGCCCGTTCGATTACGCGCGGCAGAGCCGGGCCTTCATCATTACCGATGTCGCGCATGATGACCCGGCGGCCCTTGCCGGGGCCTACCGTACGCTGTTCATGGCATCGGGCGGGGGGGCTTTGGGGCTGTTTACCGCCATCTCACGCCTGCGCGAGGTCTATCGCCGCATCGTGAACCCGCTGGAGGAAGCGGGCCTGCCGCTGTTTGCCCAGCATGTGGACCCGATGGATAACGCAACGCTGGTCGATATCATGCGCAGCGAGCGCAATGCCTGCCTGCTGGGCACGGATGCTATGCGTGATGGGGTGGATGTGCCGGGCGAGGCCCTGCGTCTTGTCGCCTTCGAGCGCGTGCCGTGGCCGCGACCCGATATCTTGCACCGCGAGCGGCGCATTCACCTGTCGGGCGGCGCGCCGGGGCGCTTTGATGACAGGATTGCCCGCCTGCGCCTGCGCCAGGCTTTTGGCCGCCTGATCCGCAGCAGGCAGGACAGGGGTGTGTTCGTCCTTATGGACCGGCGCACCCCGTCGCGCCTGCTTTCCGCCTTCCCCGAGGGGGTGGCCGTGCGCCGCCTTGGGCTGAGCGCTGCGGCGCGGGAGATCACGGCCTTCCTGCAGGCGCAGGATATATCCGCGGACCAGCTTTCCTGATCGTGTCTCCCTGCCCTTCCCCGCGCGGTGCGGGGCAGACGCCTCAGAGCGCCTTGAGGTTGGTCGCGGCAGCCTTGCCACGCTCCATGGCGATGTCGTAGCTGACCGCCTGGTCCTCGTTCAGGCCACGCAGGCCAGCAGCCTGCACTGCCGTGATGTGCACAAACACGTCCTTGCCGCCATCATCAGGCATGATGAAGCCAAAACCCTTGGTTGCGTTGAACCATTTTACTTTTCCGGTAGCCATAGCCAGTCTCTTCTCCAGCGCCATCCTTGCCGGTCCTAATACCGGCAATCCGGGCGCGTGTGCCTTTACCGCCATGAAAAAACGGGGCATCCGGAAAACACCCTGCCACTTCCACGCCGTTCGTGCACCCATAGGGGCAGCATGAAATGGGCACCCGTGTCAAATGATCCTGACATGATGAAATGCCCGGGCCATGAAAAAAGGGGGAAAGGCCAATGGCCCTTCCCCCTTTTTTTATTCTGGCATCCGGCCCCGTGCTGCAGCTTGGGGCCGGGGTGCGCAGGGTTGGCTGGATCAGAAATCCATACCGCCCATGCCACCCATGCCGCCCATGCCACCTTCCGGTGCAGCGGGCTTCTTCTCGGGGCGCTCGGCAACCATCGCCTCGGTGGTGATCAGCAGGCCCGCGACCGATGCCGCATCCTGCAGCGCCGTGCGCACGACCTTCATCGGGTCGATGATGCCGGCTTCCACCAAGTCCTTGTAGTCGCCGATCTGAGCATCGAAACCGAAGGTGTAGGTGTCGTTTTCCAGTACCTTGCCAGCAATGACCGCACCGTCTTCACCCGCGTTGTGGGCGATCTGGCGCAGCGGAGCCTGCAGGGCCTTGCGGATGATGTCCGCACCGACGCGCTGGTCGTCGTTGTGGAAGTGCAGGCCACCAAGCTTGGTGGATGCGCGTGCCAGCGCCGTGCCACCACCGGGAACGATGCCTTCTTCAACAGCCGCACGGGTTGCGTGCAGGGCGTCGTCCACGCGGTCCTTGCGCTCCTTCACCTCGATCTCGGTGGAACCACCCACGCGGATCACGGCAACGCCGCCTGCCAGCTTGGCCAGGCGTTCCTGCAGCTTCTCGCGGTCGTAGTCGGAGGTGGTTTCCTCGATCTGCGCGCGGATCTGGCTGCAACGGCCCTTGATGGCCTCGCCTGCACCGGCACCCTCGACAATGGTGGTGTTTTCCTTGTCGATGTGCACCTTCTTGGCGGTGCCCAGCATGTCCAGCGTCACGCTCTCGAGCTTGATGCCGAGGTCTTCGCTGATGACCTGGCCACCGGTCAGGATCGCGATGTCTTCCAGCATGGCCTTGCGGCGGTCGCCAAAGCCCGGTGCCTTCACGGCGGCGATCTTCAGGCCACCACGCAGCTTGTTGACCACCAGGGTCGCCAGCGCTTCGCCATCGACGTCTTCAGCGATGATCAGCAGCGGACGGCCGGACTGCACGACAGCTTCAAGCAGCGGCAGGATGGGCTGGAGCGAGGAGAGCTTCTTCTCGTGGATCAGGATGTAGGGGCTGTCCAGATCGACGGTCATCTTCTCCGCGTTCGTCACGAAATACGGGGAGATGTAGCCACGGTCGAACTGCATGCCCTCGACCACGTCGAGCTCGGTGTGTAGGCCCTTGGCCTCTTCCACCGTGATCACGCCCTCGGAGCCGACCTTCTGCATCGCCTTGGAGATCATCTCGCCGATTTCATGCTCGCCATTGGCGGAAATCGTGCCGACCTGTGCGGTCTCGGCAGGCGTGGTGATCTTCTTGGCGTTCTTCTTCAGCTCTTCAACGACAACGCCAACCGCCTTGTCGATGCCGCGCTTGAGGTCCATCGGGTTCATGCCAGCGGCAACAGCCTTGGCACCTTCGCGCACGATGGCCTGTGCCAGCACGGTTGCCGTGGTGGTGCCGTCGCCTGCGATGTCGTTGGTCTTGGAGGCGACCTCACGGACCATCTGCGCGCCCATGTTCTCGAACTTGTCGGCCAGTTCGATTTCCTTGGCGACGGAGACACCGTCCTTCGTGATGCGCGGTGCGCCGAAGCTCTTGTCGAGCACGACGTTACGGCCCTTGGGGCCCAGCGTCACTTTTACTGCATCGGCCAGAATGTCCACGCCACGCAGCATGCGCTGGCGGGCTTCACCGCCGAACTTTACGTCCTTGGCTGCCATTGTTCTCTTCTCCGTATGGAAAGGTTTTTAAAAGGTTACCCGGTGCGGAAAGCGCGGGTGGGTCAGGCGACCACGCCCATGATGTCGCTTTCCTTCATGATCAGCAGTTCTTCACCGTTGATCGTCACTTCCGTGCCCGACCACTTGCCGAACAGGACGCGGTCACCCGCCTTCACGTCGAGAGCCACAATCTGGCCCTGCTCGTTACGGGCACCTGCGCCCACCGAGATCACCTCGCCTTCCATCGGCTTTTCCTTGGCGGTCTCAGGGATGATGATACCACCTGCTGTCTTTTCCTCGCTCTTAAGGCGACGGACGACCACACGGTCATGCAGGGGACGAAATTTCGTCATGGATCGCTCCAAATCTTCTAAAGGTAACGCCCTTGAATCAAGCAACGCCACCGGTTGGCGCGCGCGCCAGGCCGCATCGCGTTAGCACTCCCCTCGTGAGAGTGCTAAACACCAGATAGGTAGCGCCCCCACAGGTGTCAAGAATGGTGCGGAGCGAGACGGCGCAGAATTCGCGTACAAAAGGCGTTCCGAGGGAAAATCCACATTTTCCAATTAAATATCAATTGGTTAGAAAACCATTCCATCCCCCATCAAAAGCGGCGGAACAGCCCTCCCCGCAATGCATGACACGCAGCCGTGCCGATTCCATTACGCCGCGCGGCAGGGTGGGCCTCATGAGAAAGAATTCTCATAAAGTCGCCCTTCACGCGGGTTTCATATTGACGTCAGGGCAGGCCGCATCATTCTTTGCCTGACAATGAAGGAAAGAATGGAGTGAAAACCATGGGCGCAGTCGTAACCGTTACCGCGGCAGACGGGCATGAATTTTCCGCCTACCGGGCCGGTCGGCCCGATGCGGCGCGCGCCGTGGTGGTGGTGCAGGAAATATTCGGCGTCACCCCCTATATCCGCGCGGTGTGCGACGCCTTTGCCGCCCAGGGCTATCAGGCCATTGCCCCTGCCCTGTTCGACCGGGTGCGGCGCGATGCCATCCTGCCCTATGACAATGCGGGCATGCACGAAGGGCTGAAGCTGCGCGCTGAACTGGGGCAGGAAAACGCGCTGCGCGATCTCGTGGCCGCAGCCGATATGCTGACAACCGAGAAGAAGGGCATCGTGGGCTTCTGCTGGGGCGGCAAGCTGGCGTGGGAGGCAGCATGCCACACCAAGGCGTTCGCGGCAGCCGTGGCATGGTATGGCGGCGGCATTGCCGAGACCCGCAACGAAGTGCCCAACTGCCCCGTGCAGTTGCATTTTGGCGCGGAAGACACCCATATCCCGGCCGATGACGTGGACGCCATCCGCGCCGCGCATGAAGAGATCGAGATCTTTACCTATGAGGGTGCCGAGCACGGCTTTGGCTGCACGGATCGCCCCTCATACAACGAGGCCGCCGCCACTCTGGCCATGCAGCGCACGCTGAGCTTTTTCGAGCACTGGCTGTAAGAGACTGCCGGATAAACCGCGAAAAAAATGCCGCCTTAAAAATATTAAGGCGGCATCCAAAAACTTCTGTTTTTAAAATGATATTTTAACCCCGGCTCAGAACGCGACCGGCAACAGCGTCCAGCTTTTTCAGCAGGGCCGGGTCGCGCTTTTCGGGTGCCGTGATGATGGCGTGCTCGAGCGCACGGTCGCAGCCTGCGTGGCAAGGCCCACGCTTTGCACCGAGTTTGGGGATGACCGAACGCACGAGCGCACGCGCGCGGCTGGCGTTCTGCTGCATCACCTTGACCACCGCATCAACCGTGACGCTGTCATGGTCGTCATGCCAGCAGTCATAATCGGTGACCATGGCAACGGTGGCGTAGCAGATCTCGGCCTCACGGGCGAGCTTGGCCTCAGGCATGTTGGTCATGCCCACCACCGAGCAGCCCCATGAGCGGTAGAGATTGCTCTCGGCGCGGGTGGAGAACTGCGGGCCTTCCATGACCAGGTACGTGCCGCCACGGGTCACGTCCAGCCCGAGCTCGCGGCACTGGCCCTCAAGCACATCGCCAATGCGCGGGCACAGCGGGTCGGCCATGCCGACATGAGCCACGCAGCCGGTATCGAAAAAGCTCTTCTCGCGCGCGAACGAACGGTCGATGAACTGGTCGATCACCACGAAGTGGCCCGGCGGCAGTTCTTCCTTGAGTGAGCCGACCGCCGAGAGCGAGACGATATCGGTCACGCCAGAGCGCTTGAGCGCATCGATATTGGCGCGGTAGTTCAGGCGCGAAGGCGGCAGCGGATGGCCACGGCCATGGCGCGGCAGGAACACGCAGCGCACGCCATCAAGCCGGCCGAACAGGAGTTGGTCGGACGGCTTGCCCCAGGGGGTCTCGACCGTGCGCCATTCCTTGTCCTCAAGGCCTTCGATATCATACAGGCCTGACCCGCCGATCAGGCCGATAACCGGCTCGATCTGCTCGCCAGTGGCAGCGTTAGTGGACATTGGACCACGTTCTCCGTTTCAGACAGATGGAAAATACAAGCAGGATCAGCAGGAACACGACCGTCCCCACCCCTGCACGATGGCGGGCCGTCAGGTGCGGATTTGCCACCCAGGCCAGATAGGTCGTGACATCACGCGCCTGCTGCTCGACCGTGGCGGGCGTGCCATCAGGGTAGGTAATGCCGCCTTCGTACAAAGGCGGCGGCATGGCGATCTGCCCGTTGGCGGCATACGGATTATAGAACGTGCCCGGCGGCACCATCGTGCCCGCAGGCGGGGTCTGGCCGTAGCCGGTCAGGAAGGCATAGATGCGGTCCACCCCGCCGGGATGCACCACGGCAAGCCGCGACTGGTCGGGGGGCACCACGCCATGGTTGGCCGCCGCCGCCACATGCGCATCGGGATAGGGGGAGAGCAGATGGTCATCCATGTTGGCGGGCCGGGAGACCGGATGGCCGCCTGCATCAACGCCCGCCGGGAGGTGGTGGCTGGCGGCCAGCGCGTTGACATCCGCCTCCTTCAGCCCCAGCCCGGCCAGGTCGCCATAGGTCACGGCACTCATGCCGTGGCAGGTGGAACAGACCTGGGCATACACCGTGTAGCCACGCTGCACGGCCGCCATGTCAAAATGCCCCAGCGGCCCCTGAAAGCTCCAGTGCTGACGGGGCGGCTCGCGGTAATCATGCGCCTGCGCCCTGGCCCCGTTGCCCATGGGCACACCCGCGAGCAACCCGCCAAGCAGCAGCCCATGCCGTAACATGCTGCGCCGATGTCGCGCCCCGCGCTGCCGATGACCCGGTTCATGCATGTCTGCTACATTCCCGCCACAATTTCCGTATCCCTCGCATTCCTGCGCAGGGCAGGCCTCCTTCCTAGCGGCAGCGCGACCGGTCTTGCAATCACCTGTCTTGCAATAAGTGGAGCAAACGGGCACCCGTAATATCCATCGCGAACGACCAGAACGGGCTAAATGAGACGAGCATGACAATTTCCCGCACCCCCGTCGCCCACGACGCACTGAAGGACACGGCCCGGACCTGGTTTGAAACCCTGCGCGACCGGATCTGCACGGCCTTTGAACAGATCGAGGATGAGGCCGTGGCCGCTGGCACGCCCACCCTGCCCGGCAAGGAAGCCGCAGGCCGCTTCGAGCGCAAGCCGTGGTCGCGCACCAACGATGATGGCACGCCCGGCGGCGGCGGCGTGATCAGCCTCATGCGCGGGCGCGTGTTTGAAAAGGTGGGGGTCAACGTCTCCACCGTGAGCGGGGTGTTCAGCCCCGGCTTCCGCGACTCGATTCCCGGCGCATCGGAAGACCCCCGCTTCTTTGCCACCGGCATCAGCCTCGTTGCCCATATGTGCAGTCCGCTGGTGCCCGCGGCCCATTTCAACACCCGCATGATCATCACCACGCAGGGCTGGTTTGGCGGCGGTGGCGATATCACCCCCATGTTCCCCGAAAGTGCGGCGGCCATCAGCGATGGCGAGCGCTTTCATGACGGGTTCCGCAAGGCATGCGAGAAACATGACCCGGAATATTATCCCCGCTTCAAGGAATGGTGCGACAAGTACTTCTACCTGCCTCACCGTGATGAAGCGCGTGGCCTGGGCGGCATTTTCTATGACCGGCTCAATACCGGCAACCTCGATGCCGATTTCGCGTTCACCCGCGATGTGGGGCTTGGCTTTCTCGAAACCTATCCCGACATCGTGCGCAGCCGCATGATGGAGCCCTGGACGCCCGAGCAGCGCAAGGCGCAGCTTGTCCGGCGCGGGCGGTATGTCGAGTTCAACCTGCTGCATGACCGTGGCACGATTTTTGGCCTCAAAACCGGCGGAAACACCGAAGCCATCCTCATGAGCCTTCCCCCGGAAGTCCACTGGCCATAAGAATAGCGCCATGCCCGTTTCACGCTCCCTGCCCTGCCCTGACCAGTCCATCCGCCTCCATGCCGCATGGGCCGACAGCGCACCGGCAATGCACGGACCCTGCCGGCGGCGCCAGCCATGATCAGCCGCCGGGCTTTCATGGCCCTTGTGGCCGCAGGTTCCGCCCTGCCATGGGGGGCGCGGGCCTCGGAACTCCCGCGTGAGCGCCTGCCCCAGCTACCCACCGGCACGCCGGGGCTGCTCATGGCGGGCAGCCACAGCGCCATGGCGGAACGCTGGAGCCCCATCCTGCCCACGGCCCTGGGCCAGGGGCTGGGCCTGTCCAACCCGCTCAGCGTACGCGATACCGTGGGGCAGGATGGCGTGACGGGCGCCAACCTGTTCGATTCCCAGTTCGCATCCGATGGCATGATGGCGCTGGCCGCACCCGGCTCGGCGCTGGTCTCCTCGCTATGCGGCGACCCGCGCATCCATTTCGATTACAGCCGCTGGCTGCCGCTGCTGCTCAGCCTGACGGTGCCCGTCGTGATCGGGCGCACGCAGTTGCACCGCAGCCTTGGCAACTTCATGCGCGACCGGCCCGTGCGCATTGCCGTCTCGACGTTGACCGGCATCGAACTGCCCACCGTGCTGGCCATGAGCCTGTTCGGGCTGCGGCCCATACCGGTTACAGGCATTGCCACGCCACAGGCCGCCGCTGCTGCCCTGCGCGACAATCAGGTCGATGTCATCCAGATTACCGACCCGCTGGGCACGCCCGAGACGGCCGCCCTGACCAGCACGCTGGCGCAGGCGGGCTGCCCTGCCCTGTTTGCCCTGACCGACCGGCCCGGCACCGTCAGCCTGCCCGGCCAGACAATCATGAACATGGAAGACCGGCTGCGCCAGGATGCCCGCTCGGCGCTGAACAGCCTGCTTCATGCAGCACTCAGGCCACTCGCGGGGGCTGCCGGGGTGGATCTGGCGCTGGTGCTGCCCATGCTCACCTCATCGGCCACGCTGGCGCGGTGGCGGGCGGCGACCACGCAGGCACTCCATGACGGGACCGTGCAGGCCACGATGCATGATGCGGGCCGCACGCTGCTCACCGGCACGGACGCAACCGAGGCGCTGCGCCAGATCTCGGGCGATACCTCAAGCATCATGACCCTGCGCCGCTGGCTGGCCGCCAACCTGCCCACCTGGCGGCTGGGCTGAACGGCGGGCGGCTCTAGCGGTACACACCGCGCCCCGGCCTGCGCAGCAGCACGCGCACGGCACCCTGATTGGCCGCATGCGGGTGCACCACGGCCAGGATCAGGCGGCCAAGATCGCCGCGCCCCAGCCAGAACGGCAGTTCGCGCCGCAGGATTCCGCCATTATGGCCACTGCCCAGCCCGGTAATGATCTCGACACAGCGCACGTTGTCGGCATGTGCCTGAACAAGAAAACCGTGCAGGCGGTGGAACGCCGTCTGCGCCACCTGCCCGTGCAGGTCGAGCCTGCGCTCGGGGCGCAGCTTGCCGCTCACCAGCCCGCGCCAGCTCGTATCATCGAGCCCCGGCCGGCGCACCCCGATCTCGAACGCGCCGCCCTTGCCCTTCTGCACCGTCAGGCTGTGGCCTGCGGTCTGGTGCACCGCGTGCACGCCGCCTTGCGCAAGGCGCTGCATGATGGCCGCCCGGCTCATGCCCGGCCGGTCGGCCTCGGGTGGCACGGAAGGCGGCGGAGCGGGTGGTGGCGTCTGGCCCGTGTGGCGTGGCGGGGTCCGTAGCGGCGCGATACCCTGCGCGAAGGCCGCCCACAGGGCCTGTTCCTCCTCGTTCAGTCTGCGCTGCCTCACGGTATGATTCCTTTCTGCGGGCCGGTGGCCTGCGCACATGGAATCATACCGCGCCCGCAAGGTCCATGTTTTCAGGAATAGCCCGCACGCAAGGCACCTGAAAAGCCCATCGGGATGACACCAAAAAAGATGCCGCCTTTTTGAAAAAAGGCGGCATCCAGGAACTCTTTTCGTTTTTTATGAAGCGGCTCAGGGCGTCGTGTTGTGCAGTGTCTCGCCCTGATAGCGCCCGGTCAGCGTGTTGAGGAAGGCCACGATATCCGCCACGTCCTGATCGGACATGTCATGATCCGGCGTCTGGTAACGCGCCATCTTGCGCACGGCGTCATCAAGCGTCTTGACGCTGCCATCATGGAAGTAGGGCGCGGTCAGCGCAATATTGCGCAGGTTGGGCACCTTGAAGCGCTCCATGTCCGCCGGGTCGTGCGTAACTTCAAAGCGCCCTTTGTCGGCATCGGTCAGCTTGCCGCCACGGGCGGCGAAATAATCGCCTTCCAGCCCCATCGGCTCAAGCGCCTGCCCACCCATGGACGGGCCGGTATGGCACCCCGCGCAGCCCGCCTGCCTGAATACCGCGTAGCCATGCTTTTCCTGCGTGTTCAGCGCGGCGTCATCGCCTTTCAGATACTGGTCAAAGCGGCTGTCCGGGGTGATCAGCGTCTTTTCATATTCGGCAATGGCGTTGGTGATGGTGGTCTCATCGATCGTGTCGCTGCCAAAGGCAGCCTCGAACGCCGGCGCGTAGGTGGGGTCGGCGCGCAGGCGGTCTGTCACGGCGCTCCAGTCATGCGATCCCATCTCGACCGGATTCATGACCGGGCCTGCCGCCTGCTGCGCCAGCGTATCGGCGCGCGCGTTCCAGAACTGCCATTTGCTGAAGCCCGCGTTGAACACCGTCGGCACGTTGATCGGCCCCTTCTGGCCGCCAATGCCGGTGGCCGTGACCAGACCATCCACGCCGCCATGCTGCAGGCTGTGGCAACTGGCGCAGTTCGATTTTTCATCACCCGACAGCCTGCGGTCAAAGAACAGGCGCTGGCCGAGCGCCACCTTGCTGGCATCTACCGTTACGGATTCGGGGATGGGCTGCACGGGATCGGCTGCAAAGCGGTCGGCCACGCCGGGGGTGGCGTAATGCTGGCGGCGCACCTGCGCGATCCAGGTCAGCATGCTCTCGCGCTGGCTGGCGGAAAGGTGGGCATGCCAGTGCATGAGCAGGTACAGCGTGGGAGGCATGCGGTTCTGGTTGATGACTTCCTCGATGCGGGCCAGCTTTTCCTCATCGGGCACGCTGCCGTTCTGCAGCGCGTCGATGACAGGCTCCACGCGGAAGTGGCGCAGCCCCGCATCACGGTCACGGCTCATGAGCGGCTGCGCTACGGGAAGGTGGAAGTAGAACGGCAGTTCAACCTTGGCTGCGTGGCAGTAGTCACACCGCGCCTCACGCACTACATCGAGTGCCGCGCGTGACACGGCATCCACCCCTGCACCCGCAGGGGCGGGCGCGGTTGCGTGGTCAAAATGGGTGAGATAGGCGACCGTGCCACCATACACCACGCCACCTGCCACCACCGCTGCAGCAACCATCTTCCTCATCGACATGCAAAACCCTTTCGCTTGGCCTGCGGACGTTCTGGTCGATTGGAGGATTATTTGTCAAACCAATCGTTTCAATAAAAACGATCAAGGATTTCGATCATCCTGCCCATCCGCGTCCGCCTCAGCCGCGGCCATAGCCTGCCGCACGCGCTGCCGGGCAACATTGACATAGATGGTATCCAGATCAATTCCGATGCCCCTGCCCCCTTCGCGCACGGCAGCAACGAGCGTGGTGCCCGTGCCCATGAAGGGGTCGAGCACCACCGGCGCACTCTTGCCATGCAGGCGGATGCACATCTGTGGCAGCAGCACCGGGAACGTGCCGGGATGATGGAATTTCTGCGCCTTGCCCTGCACCGTCTCATACGGGATGAACCACGTATCGCCCCGGCAGCGCCGGTCCTGCCGGTGGCCACGGCGCACGATGTTGGACTTGTCCATGTAGGGCACGCCAATATCGAGCCGGTTCAGCCCGACATCGCCCGCGCGCGTCAGGTGGAACAGGTGCTCGTGGTTGCGGTTGAGGTAACGGTGGCTGTTGACCGGCTTGAAGTGGCCATGCGTGTCGGTCCCCACCGAGATCGACTTGACCCATGCAATATGGTTCTGCAGCACGAACAGCTCACGCAGCCGCACCATGAGCTCGAACGGCAGCCAGGGCTGGGCCGATGACCCCGCCACGTTGAGGAAGAACGATCCATCGGGCCGCATCACGCGCCGCACCTCGCGCGCGATCTCGACCATCCAGTCCAGATAGCCGTCCTCTTCCAGCCGGTCGCGATAGGTACGGTATTTGAGGCCGATATTATAGGGCGGCGAGGTCACGACCACATCCACGCTATCGGCTTCCATGCGGCGCAGCGCGCGCAGGCAGTCGCCGCGCACGAGCAGGTGCGGCCCCTCGGTGTAACGGACAGTCCGCGGCAGGCGGGGTGTGGATGCGGAAACCTGCCCCGCGCGGGGTCGCCCTGTCATAATGCTGCTACGCTCTTAACTCCGCCCGGAGCGGATCTAGTGTTTGTGTTTATGCCTGTGCTTCTTCTCTCGCCCCGGTTCGCTGCGGGGCACCAGCAGGATCATCTGGCCGGGTGAATGCAGGTTTCCCGCTGCCTGCGCCGCCTCCGGCCCCCAGCCCATATACAGGTCGGCCCGGTCCGGTCCCTTTATGTCGGTACCCAGATCCTGCGCGAAATCGAGCCGGTTCCACGTCGCAAGATGGCCTGCAACCGGAACCTGCGTCTGCACCCATACCGGGCTTCCCAACGGAATGTAAGAGCGGTCGACCGCCATGGAGCGCCCCGGTGTCAGCGGCACGCCCAGCGCGCCCGGCGCACCGGCCAGCGGGCTGTCGGACGGCAGTTCGCGGAAGAAGACGTAATTGGGGTTCTGCTCCATCACCGCCCGCGCCTTGCCCGGATTCGCTTCCAGCCAGCCCTTGATGGAGGCCATGTTGACATCATCGCTGCCAATCAGGCCCTGCGCCACCATGGCCCGGCCCAGCGGCACGTAAGGCTGGCCATTGAGGCCATCGAAGCCAAGGCGGACCACCTCGTCATTGGGCAGGCGCACGCGCCCTGAACCCTGAATCTGCAAAAAGAACAGGTCAACCGGGTCGGCCAGCCACAGCAGTTCGAGCTTGCGGTGCGCAAGCGCGCCCTCGTCAATCTGCGCCCGGGTCCAGTAGGGCACGATCTGCCCGTCATGCTCGCGCCCGGTCACGACATTGCCCTGCACGTCACGCTGGCGCACCAGATCGGACGGCCTGCGATAGACGGGGGTCTGGTAAATGCCGCCACGACGCAGCGAACCGCGAATTTCGGGCTCGTAATAGCCAGTGAACAGCATGCCGCCCGCGCGCTTGCCTGCGGCCATGCGGGTCGGCACGAACCATTGCTCGAAAAACGCCCGCGCAGCAGCCCGGTCGCCGCTCGGTACCGCGCGGGCGGCCGTGCAGGCGGCCTGCCAGTCGCCCACCTGGTGGCCCGCATGCGCCGAAGTGTCGCCCCCCAGCCCACTTTCAGGCGGCAGGCTCTCGATCTTGTGGCATTCAGCCAGAAAAACGGGGAGTGCCTCTTCCTGCGCATCATCCTGCCAGCCGGGCAGTTTGCTGAAGGAGAGCGCGCGGGCATGGGAAGATGGTGTCTTTGCCCCCAGCGTGGGGGACTCCATATGGCACCCGCACAGGGCAACAACGGCGCACAGCGGCGCAATACGCTTGAACACTTTCATAAAGATGTATTTATCATGACTTTATTGGTGAAAGTAAGGCCGTTCGTTTTGCCTACGCGCTGCGGCTTGCCCCAAGCCGCCAGCCTTCACCATTCATGCCAAGCACGCGCTCGAACACCCACAGGTCGGAGAATTCGGTCACGGCATCCACCCCCGCCACAGGCTGGCCGTTACCATCCATCGTGACACTGATCTGGTCGGACACGATGCGCACTTCAATATGGGCGACAGGATTGGGGCCTGTCGTCTCGTCGATATCCGCGCCGATGATGGCGATATCGGTAATATCGCGGATTTCGCTGCGCAGGGTCTCGCCCGCCTGCTGGCGCGACTGAATCGCGGCCTCGAACGCCGTGAAGGTGGCAGCGGTCAGCAGCGTGCGCAGGGTGTTCAGGTCACCCGCCGCATAGGCGGTCACGATCTGGCGGAAGGCTGCCTCCGTGCCTTTGGCAAACCCGTCTGGCGTAAAATCGGGCTGGAGTGCCGCAATACGGGCCAGCACGCCACCTACGCGCGTATCGGGCGCGGGGATGTCATAGGTTACTGTGGGCGGGGGCGGCTCGGGCGCCGTTTCCACTACCGTGGGGGCCATGGGCGGCGGCGCCACGGGGCGCGGGGCCGGCTCGGCGCCGACACGGCGGCCGAGGATACTGCGCAGCCGCAGCACGAGAAAGACAGCCACCAGCCCCAGAACAATAAGATCCAGCGGAAAATGACCAAAAGAAAAATTCATGCCGCGCGTCCATTACCGCAGGCGGGCCAGCCTGCCAAAGATTACCCTGCGCCACAACATAGGCAACGCCCGGAGCCAGCACAATGCGCCAGCAGCGTTAAAATTCCGGCAGCTGGTATGGCATCACCTGCATACCCATGCTACGGCCAGAGAATACGGTACCATTTCTTTTCGCGTATATCTTGTGGGGAATACAGACAAGCATGTCCGACACGACCAAGCCGCCCACCCCTGAAAACGACCAGACCGCCCCCCCGGCGCAGCCTCTGGCGATCAACCTGCAATACATCAAGGACCTGTCGTTCGAAGTGCCCGCCGGGGCGGAAATCTTCGCAACGCTGCGCACCAACCCGCAGATTTCGGTCAACATTGATGTGCAGGCCAACCGGCTGGAACCCGACCAGATGGTGTTTGAGGTGATCCTGGCCGTAAAGACCGAGGCCAGCGAGCCGCCGCAGCAGGAAGGTGGCCCGCAGGGTCGTCCGGTGTTCATTGCAGAGCTGGCCTATGCCTGCATCGTGACCCTGACCAACCCGCCCGCCGAACTGGTCGAGCCGATCCTGCTCGTTGAAGTGCCGCGCCTGATCTTCCCCTATGTGCGCAATATCCTCAGCGAAGTCACGCGCGATGGCGGCTTCCCGCCCGTGGTGCTGCAGCCGATCGACTTCGTGGCGCTGTGGCAGGCCAAGCGTAACTCGTTTGACCAGACGCCGGGCCACGCCTGATCCTTCTGGCGGTTACGGTTACAGACAAAAGGCCGGGGGCATGTGCTCCCGGCCTTTTTTCATGCTCCGTGCAATACCTTTGCACGGGCTGCATTTTATGAAGCTTTTCAGGGTTTGCAGTTCAGCGGGCTTCGCCCAGGCAGGCGAGCATGGCAGCCTGATCAGGTCGGGCCGCCACGCATATATCCCGCCATGCAGGCCCGGTAGCCAGGGCATTCGCCACGCCCGTTGACATGGCTACCGCCACCACCTGCCCCAGCATCGCGGCCTGCGCCGCGTTCAGGGCGGCAAGAAAGGACTGTGCCGTGCGGGTGGAATAGAACAGGATCGCCGCCACCTGCCCTGTCGCAAGCGCCTGCGCTGCCTGCGCGGGCAGATGCCGTTCGGGGCTGACTGCATAGACACAGCGCCTGATGACGCAAAACCCCTCCGCCCGCAGCGCCTGCGCCATATCGAGCCCATAGCCACGCCCCACGGCCAGCAGCAGCAGGCCACGCCCGGGCAGGGCCGCACGCAGCAATGCGCCCAGATCATCCGCCGTGCCGGCCGCCGTGACAACATGCGCAAACCCGGCCGCACGCGCACGCCCGCCCGTGGCATGCCCTACCACGTAGCAGGGTACATCGTGCCATTCAGGGCGATTGATGGCGGCAATGGCCTGCCCGCTGGTCAGCACGATGGCGTCAGGGCGGGACGTGTCCGGCGCAAGGGAAAGCTGTTCAACATGCAGCATGGAAGCCGCAATGGGCCGCCACCCCAGCCGTGCCACCGCCGCCATGGTGGGGGCGAGGCCCGGCGGGGGGCGGGTAATGATCACCCCGTCACGCGCAACGGAGGCGTGTGGCTGACTAGGCGCTCTCGGCAAAGATGTCGGCCGGGCTGTCGGCCCGCAGGCTGCGGCCAAGGTCACGGCCCAGACGGGCTGCATCGGACGGCGCGCCGCTGATCGAACGCTTGAGCAGGAAGGAGCCGTCCTCACGCGCGACAAGCCCGGTCAGGTGCAGTTCCGGCGCGCCACCGGCCACAACCGGGATCAGCCGCGCGTAACCGCCAATGGGGGTACGGCATGAGCCATCAAGCTCGGCGAGCAGCGCACGCTCGGCGGTCGCCACGGCGCGGGCCTCGTAATCCTCGATGGCGGAAAGCAGTTCGCGCAGTTCCACATCGCTTTCGCGCACGGTCACACCCACAATGCCCTGCCCCGCCGCAGGCACCATGATGGTGGGGTCAAGGATCACGTCGGCGCGGTCTTCCATGCCAAGGCGGCGCAGGCCGGCATAGGCCAGCAGGGTCGCATCGCACTGCCGCGCGGCCAGCTTGTCGAGCCGTGTCTGCACATTGCCGCGCAGCAGGCCGAATTTCAGGTCGGGGCGCACATGCAGCATCTGGGCCTGCCGCCGCACCGAGGCACAGCCCACCAGCGCACCCTGCGGCAGCACGGCATACGGGTCCGCCGGGTCGGGCTCGCCACAGCCGGGGCCAAGGATCAGCACATCACGCGCATCTTCGCGCTTGAGCGTGCAGGCCAGCACCAGCCCCGGCGGCAGCGTGGTTTCGAGATCCTTGAGGCTGTGAACGGCAAAATCGATCCGTCCATCAAGCAGCGCTTCATGGATTTCCTTGGCGAACAGGCCCTTGCCGCCAATTTCAGCCAGCTTGCGGTTGAGCACCTGGTCGCCCGTGGTGCTGATCTGGTGCTCCTGGAACGCACCCATGTCGCGCAGCACGGGGCAGAAGCGGGTCAGCACCGTAAGGAAGGCGCGCGTCTGCACCAGCGCCAGCGGGGAGGCCCGCGTGCCGACCTTCAGCGGTAGCTGCCGCCGGTGGGGTTCGGTATGGGTGGCTTCCTTTCGCTGGCGTGCAGCAGCCTCGGCCGCGACTTTCTGTAGCGCGGACGATGGAAACGGGGCGGATGGCTTTGCGGACTCCATATCGCGTGTCTATTACCGCATCGCGATAAAGGAAAGATGACATTCGACACATCCGGATTGTAAATTACGCCATGCACGCAAGCGACCAGACCCCACCCGATCTGCCAACTCCCGTTATGGCCATTGAATCTTCGTGCGATGACACCGCCTGCGCCATCGTCGCGACAGACGGTCGGATCGTGGCAGAAACGACATTAACGCAATCCGGCCATGTGCCATTTGGCGGGGTCGTGCCCGAAATTGCGGCCCGCGCCCACCTTTCCGCCCTGCCCGCGCTGGTGCGCGACACGCTGGCGAAAGCAAACATGCAGCCCCACGAACTCGGCGCCATTGCCGCAAGCTGCGGGCCAGGCCTGATTGGCGGCCTGATCGTAGGGGCTGACATGGGCAAGGGCATGGCCATTGCGCTCGACAGGCCCTTCATTGCCGTCAACCACATCGAGGCCCATGCGCTCACTGCCCGCCTGCCGGGTGTTGCTGAAAATGGCGCACCGTTTCCCTACCTGCTTCTGCTCGTGTCAGGCGGGCACTGCCAGTGCATTGCGGTGGAAGGCGTGGGTCATTACCGCAGGCTGGGCGGCACGATTGATGATGCGGCGGGCGAGGCGTTCGACAAGGTTGCCAAGATGCTCGGCCTTGGCTGGCCGGGTGGCCCGGCGGTGGAAGCGCTGGCGCGTGAGGGCGACCCGCGCGCGGTGTCCCTGCCCCGCCCGCTGATGGGCCGGCCGGGCTGCGACTTCTCCTTCTCCGGCCTGAAAACCGCCGTGGCGCAGAAGCTGCCTGCGGCAGTGCGCACCGCCCTGCCCCGGCAGGAAGCCGCCGATATTGCCGCGAGCTTTCAGCAGGCGGTGAGTGACATCGTGATCGACCGCCTTGGCCATGCGCTGGACATGATGGAACGCCCCACCACGCTGGTGGTGGCGGGCGGTGTCGCGGCCAATGGCGTGCTGCGGGCCAGCCTGCAGCAATTTGCCGCCCGACACGACCTGCCCTTTGCCGCCCCGCCGCTGCGGCTGTGCACCGACAATGCGGTAATGGTGGCGTGGGCTGCGATCGAGACCATGCGCGCGCGCCGTGAGGCGGGCCTGCCCATACCCAACGACATCGCCCTGCGGCCACGCCCGCGCTGGCCACTGGCGGAGATGGCGCAGCGCATGACCGCAGACCCGGCCGAGATAGCAACCTGAAAGAAGTTTTTGGTAAAGCTTTTTTCAAAAAGCTTCAGAGAACACCGCCTTTTTGAAAAAAAGCGGCACCCAGAAACTTTTATCAGACACAGACCCGCCCTTCCCCTTGCCCCGCAACCCCACGGGGCGCATTGCGGTTAGGCCCATGACAGAAGGCCGGTTCACGGCACACACCTGCGGAGAACGCACATCATGACCCACACCAAACGCATCGCCGTAATCGGCGCAGGCGCCTGGGGCACGGCACTGGCCCTGCAGGCCGCCCGCGCGGGCGCGCAGGTCACGCTCTGGGCGCGTAATCCTGCCGCCCTCTCGGCAGGAAGGGTCATGCCGCGCCTGCCCGGCTTTGCCCTGCCTGAAACCATTACCGTAACCGACACCCTGCCCCATCAGGCTGATCTGATGCTGCTGGCCTGCCCCATGCAGCACCTGCGCACGGTCGCCAGCACGCTGCCCCCCTGCGCGCCGATGATCGCATGCTGCAAGGGCATCGAGCAGGCCACCGGCCTCATGCCGTTGCAGGTGCTGGGAGAAGTCTTTCCCCATAGCGTGCTCGGCGTGCTGTCCGGCCCCAATTTTGCGCATGAAGTGGCAGCAAACCTGCCCGCCGCTGCCGTGCTGGCCAGCAGCGAGCGCGCGCAGGCCCGCAGGCTGGCCGACCTGCTGACTACGCCCGCCTTCCGCCTGTATGCCAGCGATGACCCGACCGGCGTGCAACTTGGGGGCGCTGCCAAGAACGTGGTGGCCATTGCCGCAGGGGCCACCATGGGTGCGAAACTGGGCGAGAACGCGCGCGCGGGCCTGATCACCCGCGCCATTGCCGAACTCGCCCGCCTGTCGCACGCGCTGGGCGGAAAGGTGGAAACGCTGTCCGGCCTTGCGGGGATTGGCGACCTGCTGCTGACCTGCACGGGGGCGGTCTCGCGCAATTACCGGCTGGGGCTGGCCGTGGGCCAGGGCACGCCCGCGCAGGCAGCGGCAGCTGGGCTTGAGGGCGTGGCCGAAGGCATGGCCACGGCGCCCGCGCTGCACCTTCTGGCGCAGGCGCACGGGGTCAGCACGCCCGTCATCGCCACGGTGGCCAGCCTGCTGGCGGGCGAGATCGACATGACGCAGGCCGCACGCCAGTTGCTGGCCCGGCCCGTAGGGCATGAATTCGCCTGACCGGAGCGCAGGCTACATTGCACATTTGCAAACAGGCAGCTTGACCCCCGGCGTGCTAGCCTGCAATCGGATCATTCCGGCGCGCATACGAGACCGAGCATTCCATGACCACGATCTACGACTTTAAACTCCCCACCCTGGATGGTTCCGAGATCGATCTCGGCACGATGCGGGGCAAGCCGATCCTGATTGCCAATACGGCCTCGAAATGCGGGTTCACACCGCAATATGAAGGCCTGCAGAGCCTGTGGACCACATGGCGCAGCCATGACCTGATGGTGATTGGCGTGCCATCGGGTGATTTCGGCAACCAGGAACTCGCCTCGCCTGCCGAGATCGGCACATTCTGCCAGCGCAACTACAATGTGACCTTTCCGCTCACGGTCAAAAGCCACGTGAAGGGGCAGCAGGCGATCCCCCTGTTCCGCTGGCTGGCGCGTGAGGGGGGATTCCTGTCGCTGCCGCGCTGGAATTTCTACAAATACCTGATCGGGCGCGACGGCAGCCTGACCAACTGGTTCACCTGCGTCACCTCGCCCGAATCGCGCCGCGTGCGCATGGCGGTCGAACGCGCCGTGATGGATCACTGATGGATATCATGGCACGCCCCAAAGCATGCTGAAGGGCTTCCTGACCGTAAGCGGCTGGACCATGATCAGCCGCATCCTCGGGCTGGTACGCGACCAGCTTCTGGCTGCCCTATTGGGCACGGGGGCAGCGCAGGATGCGTATCAGATCGCGTTCCGCCTGCCCAACATGTTCCGCCGCCTGTTTGGCGAGGGCGCGCTGAACGCCGCCTTCGTGCCGCTGTTTGCCTCCCTGCTCGAGCGCGAGGGCAAGGACACCGCGCGGCAGTTCGCCAGCGAGACCATGAGCGTGCTGCTGTCGTGGCTGCTGCTGTTGACCGTGCTGGGCGAGATCTTCATGCCCGGCGTGCTGCGCGTGATCGCGCCCGGCTTCGCGCATGGGGATGTGCGCGATTCGCTGGCCATCTCGCTCAGCCGCATCACATTTCCCTACCTGCTCATGATCTGCGGGGCGGCACTCGTCTCGGGCGTGCTCAATGGCATGCACAGATTTGGCGTGGCGGCTGCCGCCTATGTCAGCTTCAACGTGGTGGGCATTGCCGCCATATTGCTCCTGCCCCCCTTTACGGGCGATGTGGCCCATGCCGCAGCCTGGGGGGTGAGTGCCTCGGGCGTGGTGCAGTTTGGCATCCTGCTCTATGCGGCTGCCCGCGCGGGCATGCGGCTGCGGCTGGTCATGCCGTGCCTGACGCCACGCATCCGCACGCTGCTCGCCCGCATGGGCGTGGGGCTGGTGGGCAGTGGCATTACCCAGATCAACTTTCTGGTCGATACCATCATCGCCACACTGCTGCCCGCAGGCAGCGTGTCGCTCATGTATTTTGCCGACCGGGTGAACCAGTTGCCTTTGGGCGTGCTCGGCGCTGCGGCGGGCACCACGCTGCTGCCCGTGCTCACCCGCCACCTCGCTGCCAATGACGTGGCCGGCGCCCATGGCGTGCAGAACCGCGCCATTTCCTATGCCCTGATCCTGACCCTGCCTGCCGCCGCCGGCCTGCTGGTGCTGGCGGCTCCGGTGATGATGGCGCTGTTCGGCCACGGGCATTTCACGGCGCATGACGCGGTGCTGGCCGCGCAGTCACTGCGGGCCTATGCGCTGGGGCTGCCCGCCTTCGTGCTGGTCAAGGTGCTCTCGCCCGGCTTCTTCGCGCGCGGTGATACGCGCACACCGGTGCTGGTGGGCATGGGCACGCTGGCGCTCAACTTCATTCTCAACATCAGCTTCATGCACTGGCTGGCCCATATCGGCCCGCCGCTGGCCAGCAGTCTGGCCGCCATGGTCAATGCAGGCGTGCTGGCCTTCATCCTGCTGCGGCGCGGCGCACTTGTGCCCGACCCCGGCCTGCTGCGCCAGCTTGCAGGCATGCTGGGCTGTGCGGGGCTGATGGCGGGCAGTGTTGCCCTGCTGGGCTACACGCCGCTGGGCCACGCTATGAGGGCAGGCCCGGTCATGCGGATTATCGATGTGGGCGTGCTGATCGGGCTGGGCGTGGGGCTTTATCTGGTGGCCCTGCATGTGCTGGGGGTAACCGACCTCCGGCAGGCCCTTGGCGCGGTCAAACGGCGGCTGGGGCGTAAGCGGCAAGCCTAGAAGCCTGCCAAAAACAACGGATACAAGTTTGTGGGTGCCGCCTTTTTTCAAAAAAGCGGCTTTCTTCTGGTTACGCGCGGACCAGCCTTTCAAATCCATGCTGGCGAATCCCCTACCCCCCGGCTAGACACCAGACATGACATTTCCATCTCCCGAAGGCGCCACACCCGCCATGGCGCAGTGGTTTGCGCTCAAAGCCGAACATCCCGACGCCCTGCTGTTCTTCCGGATGGGAGATTTTTACGAACTCTTCTTCAATGATGCCGAAGCGGCGGCCTCGGCCCTTGATATCTCGCTCACCGCGCGCGGCACCCATGGCGGCCAGCCCATCGCCATGTGCGGGGTGCCGGTGCACGCGGCGCAGGCCTATCTGGCGCGGCTGATCCGCCGGGGCTTCCGTGTCTCGGTGGCCGAGCAGACCGAGCAGCCGCGCAAGGGGCGACCGGCATCAAAAGGGCCGCTGCGCCGCGAGGTCGTACGCCTGATCACGCCCGGCACGCTGACGGAAGATGAACTGCTTGAGGCAGGGCGGCAGAACCTGCTGGCCTGCATCATCTGCCCCACCGGGCGCGACGCGGGCGACCCTGGCCTTGCGTGGATCGATATTTCCACCGGCCTGTTCGAGACCGCAAGCGTGCCCGCGCGCGACCTGCATGACCTGCTTGGCCGCCTCGATCCTGCCGAGATCCTGTGCGCGGACAATGTGGATCTGGGTGATTTCGCCCCCCGCCGCACCCCCATCGTGCCACCGCCAGGTGCCGAGGCCGCCCGCACCCGCATGGCCGAGGCCTTTGGCGTGGCCAGCCCCGATGCGTTCGGCACCTTCAGCGATGCGGAGGCCCAGGCCGCGGCCGCAGCGCTGGACTACATCCGCCGCAGCCAGGCGGGCCAGTTGCCGCGCCTGTCGCATCCCCGCCCCAGCGACAGCCAGGACGTGCTCGGCCTTGACCCCGCCACCCGCGCCAGCCTCGACCTGCTGCGCACGCGTGATGGCACGACCGAGCACACCCTGTTTGCTGCCGTGGCTCGCACCGTCACTGCCGCGGGCAGCCGCATGCTGGCCGACTGGCTCGCAGCCCCCCTGACCGACCCCGCCCGCATTACCCGCAGGCAGGCCGGGTGGACATGGCTGCTCGACAAACCGGGCGTGCGCGACGACCTGCGCACCCACCTGCGCACCGCCCCCGACATGGCCCGCGCGCTCGGCCGCCTGTCGCTCGGGCGCGGGCAGCCGCGTGATGCCGGGGCCATCCGGCTGGCGCTTTCGGTCGCACGTGAGATTGGCGGCGTGCTGAACCAGCAGGCGGAACTGCCACCACTCCTGGCCCGGGCCGTGGGCCACCTTGACCGCGCGCACGAGCTTCAGGCCCTGCTGGAACGCGCCCTGAGCGAAAACCCGCCCGCGCGCATGGATGAAGGCGGCACGATTGCCACAGGCTACGATGAGGAACTCGACGCCCAGCGCGAACTGCGCGACGGCAGCAGGCGCATCATCGCAGCGCTGCAGAAGGAATATGCGCAGGAATTCGGCATCGCCAACCTCAAGATCCGCCACCACGCCCAGCTTGGCTACGTAATCGAGGTACCTGCCGCAGCAGCCCCCCGCCTGCGCGGGCGTGAAGACCTGATCATGCGGCAGGGCACGGCCAGTTCCAGCCGATTTGCCACCGAGCGGCTGGCAAGCCTCGACCAGCAGATCGCACAGGCCGCCGAGAACGCTACCCTGCGCGAGCGCCACCTGTTTACGCAGGTCGTGGGTCATATCCTTGATGAAGCCGCCCTGCCGGACATGGCAGCAGCCCTTGCGGTGATCGATATCGTGCAGTCCTGCGCGGTGCTGGCGGGCGGCGGCGCATGGTGCTGCCCGGCAGTGGGCGATGATACCTCCTTCATCATCCGCGCGGGCCGCCACCCGGTGGTCGAGGCGGCCCTGCCGCGCAATACCCGCTTCACCCCCAATGACTGCGACCTCGAGCCCGACCACCGCATCATGCTGCTGACAGGCCCGAACATGGCGGGCAAGTCCACCTTCCTGCGGCAGGCAGCACTTGCCGTCATTCTGGCGCAGGCGGGGCTGCCGGTGGCGGCGGCCAGCATGCGCCTTGGCGTGGTGGACCGGCTGTTCTCACGCGTGGGGGCTGCCGATGACCTGGCACGCGGGCGCTCGACCTTCATGGTGGAAATGACCGAGACGGCGGCCATCCTCAACCAGGCAGGCCCGCGCTCACTGGTGGTGGTGGACGAGATCGGGCGCGGCACTTCCACGCTCGACGGGCTGGCCATTGCCTGGGCCGTGCTGGAAACGCTGCATTCCACCCTGCGCTGCCGCGCCATATTCGCAACCCACTTCCATGAGCTGGCTGAACTTGCCAACACCATGCCCCGCCTCACCCCCCACACCATGAGCGTGCGGGAATGGAAGGGGCAGGTCATCTTCCAGCATGAAGTCGTGCCCGGCTCGGCACGGCGCAGCTGGGGCGTGCACGTAGCCAGGCTGGCGGGTGTGCCCGAGCCCGTGGTGCGCCGCGCGGGCCGGCTTCTGGGCATGCTGGAGAAAGAGCGTGGCCGGCAGGCCCCGCCGCTGCCCCTGTTCGAGCAGCAGGCTGAAGTGGTGGAAGCCGAGCCCGCACAGGCCGCCCTGCCACCCGCCGCCCTTGATATGCTCGAGACACTCGACCCCGATGCACTCAGCCCACGCACGGCGCTGGAAATGCTCTATAAACTCAAAAAACTGCTGAAACCCTGATACGGCTCTGGACCTGACCCCACCAAGGGCGGCACACTCCCGGACTGGATCATTTTCGCCACTTACAGGACGCCATCCGCCCACGATGTCGAACGCTGCCCCCCTTCCCGCCTCCTCCGTCGAGGCGATGACCGACGCCCTCCATGCCGCCCTGTTTCCCACAGGGGAGCCGGACGGCACGCGCGCCCTGCCCCCGCGTGAGGAGGCGATCAGGCTGTTCCGCCGCCACCTGTCGCGCTACCAGGCGCATGTACGCGAGGAATTCGAGCATCACCGCCTTGGGGGGGCTGAAGCGGGCAAGCTGCTTGCGGCCTATACCGATGGCATGATCCGGGTGCTCGGCGCCTATGCCATGGCGCAGACCGGTATCGATTCGCAGCATGAGGCCCCGTTCGCCATCGCGGCCACCGGCGGCTACGGGCGCGGGCTGCTCGCCCCGTTCAGCGATATCGACCTGCTGTTCCTGACCCCCGATGCGCAGGACGAGAACATGCGCACCTGCGTGGAATACATCCTGTATTTCCTGTGGGACCTCGGGCTGAAGGTGGGGCACGCCACGCGCACCATCAACGAGTGTATTGCCGAGGCGGAAGCCGACACCACGGTGCGCACCACCCTGCTTGATGCGCGTATCCTGACCGGCAGCGAATCGCTGTTTTCCATGTTTCAGGCCCGCTACATTGTGGCCTGCGTCAAATCCGGGGCCGACCGCTTCATTACCGACAAGCGCCGCGAGCGCGCCGCCCGCCACCAGCGCTTTGGTGACAGCCCCTACCTTGTCGAACCCAACGTGAAGGAAGGCCGCGGCGGCCTGCGCGACCTCCAGACACTGTACTGGATGTGCCGCTACACCTTCGGCACGCGCCATGTGTCCGACCTGCTGGCGCCCGGCTTCAGCGAGCTTGGCCTGCTGACCGAGCCCGAGGCCAAGCGCGCGCGCCGCGCGTGGGACTTCCTGTGGCGGGTGCGCTTTCACCTGCATTACGTGTCCGGCCGGGCGGAAGAACGCCTGACATTTGACGTGCAGCCCGTGGTGGGCGGACGCATGGGCTATACGCGCCACGGGCGGCAGGTGGGCGTGGAGCGCTTCATGCGCCATTACTTCCTGACCGTGCGCGAGGTCATGCGCCTCACACTGGTGCTTGAACCCGCCGTGCTGCGCCAGGCGCTTGGCCCCATAGCCAACGCGCCCGAGGCCGACAGCCAGATGCGCGATGCGGGCTTTACCGTGATTGATGGCCGCATCCTGCCCCAGCGCGGCACATCGTTCGAGAATGAACCCATCCAGATGATGCGACTGCTGGACTGGGCCAACAAGCGCAAGCTGCCGATCCACCCCATGGCCATGCACCAGCTCATCCGCTGGGAGCGCAAGGCCGCCAGCCTGCGCGGCGACCCCGAGACCGCACGCATCTTCCTCGACCTGATGTGTGGCACGCCACCCGAGCGCCCGCAGCGCGCGCCGCGCGCGGAAGAGGAAAAGCCCGATGCCATCCCCAGCTTCCACCTGATGGATGAGGGGCGGCGCAAGGGGAATGCCTACTGGCTGCACATCCTCAACGAGACCGGGCTGATGGGCCGCCTGCTGCCCGACTGGTCGCGCGTGGTGGGGCAGATGCAGTTCGACACCTACCATGTGTTCACGGTTGACGAGCACATCATCGACGCGCTGCGCATCCTTGGCCGGGTCGAGCACGGCCAGATGGCTGACGAGATTCCCATCGCCTACGACCTGGCGCGCAACCTGCATTCGCGCCGGGCGCTGTACGTGGCGGTCATGCTGCATGACATCGCCAAGGGGCGCGGAGGCGACCATTCGGAAATCGGCTCGCAGATCGCGCTGTATGTCTGCCCCGAACTGGGCATGGACAGCGAGGAGACGGAAACCGTGTCGTGGCTGGTGCTGCACCACCTGCTGCTCAGCCACACCGCCTTCCAGCGCGATATCGACGACCCCAAGACCATCCTTGACCTCGCCGACATCATCCAGTCCCCCGAGCGGCTGCGGCTGCTGCTGCTGCTCACCATCGTGGACATGCGCGCGGTTGGCCCGCGCGTGTGGAACGCCTGGAAGGCGACGCTGCTCAACGAGCTTTACATGCGCGTGGCCGAAGTGCTCGAAGGCAGCCTCGCCACCACCGAGCGCGATGTGCGCGTGGAGCGCGCCAAGGCCGCCACCGCCCAATGGCTGATGGAAGACGGCATGAACGAAGCCGACGTGCAGCACTTCATGGGGCTGGGCTATGGCAGTTACTGGCTGTCCTTCGATCACGACACCCATGCCCGCCATGCCCTGCTGATTGGCGAATCCGAGCGGCTTCACTCCCCCCTTACGGTCGAGACCCAGCCCCTGCCCGCGCGTGGCGTGACCGAGGTGACCATCTACGCCGCCGACCATCCGGGCCTGTTCTCGCGCATTGCTGGTGCCGTGGCCATTGCTGGCGCCTCGATCGTGGATGCGCGCATTCACACCATGACCAACGGCATGGCGCTCGACACGCTATGGATTCAGGATGCAGGCGGTGCTGCCTTTGAAGAACCGCAGCAGCTTGCGCGCCTGTCGCTGCTGATAGAGCAGGCGCTGACCGGGCAGATCAACATCAACCGCGAGATTGCGCAGTGCGGCCGCAGGATTGCGGGCCGGCGCATGCGCGCGATCCATGTGCCCCCGCGCGTGGTGATCGACAATCGCGCGTCGAACACCTGCACGGTGGTCGAGATCAACGGGCGCGACCGCCCCGGCCTGCTGCATGACGTGACCGCGGCGCTGAGCGAGCAGAAACTCCAGATCGCCTCCGCCCACATCACCACCTATGGCGTGCGGGCGGTGGACGTGTTTTACGTAAAGGACCTGTTCGGGCTGAAAATTACCGACAAGGGCCGCCTCGACCGCCTGCGCGCGGCCCTGCTGTCAGGCCTGCAGGAGGCGGAAGCCGCAGCCCAGCGCCGCTCATCCGAGCTCGAATCCATTACCATCTGACCGCCCGCGCTGCCTGACCCAGCCCCGCAGGGCTGGCACAAGGGCCGCGATTACGGGGTGCCATGCCTCGCCGGGTGACTGCAGCGCGGGCTGGCGCAGCACGCGCAGGCCGCCATACCACCGGCTGGCCGGGGCGGCCCCTGCCGCACCGGGCACGGAAACGGGCGGGCAGATGCTGTCAGCCTGATCCGCATCAAATGCCGCTGACCACCGCCAGTCCCCCCCAAAACGGCTGAGCAGCCAGACCGGGCAGCCCATGGCACCTGCCAGATGGGCGGCCAGCGTATCGACGCTGATAACCAGATCCAGCGTGGCGATCAGGTGGGATGTTTCAAGCAGGTCCGCATCCGCCGCCAGTTCGTGCCGCATGAAAGCCGGGTCCTTACCGGGATTGCCGCCGGGGCGCAGCGCGATGAACGTTACCCCCTCCACCTGCCCCAGCGGGGCCAGCGCTTCAGCCGCGATCGAGCGCCGCGCATCAAACCGATAGGCGGCATTGCCCGCAAAACACAGCCCGACCCGCAAGGGGCCAGCATGCTCCCGCGACTGCCACGCCGCCTGCCCCAGATAAGGCCGGAATGGGGTCACCGCATCCACGCACAAAAGGGCTGGCAGGCTGAACAGGTCGCACTGGCAGGTTACGCCCCGATAGTCATTTTTGTCAGGGGTGATAATTTCAATAGGATGTGGCGTACTTTCATCCGCCGCCTGTCCCAGCGTTGCGGCCAGGCGGTGCAGGGCGGGCGGCACCTCCAGCACCACCGGCACGCGCCTTGCTGCCAGCAGCACATAGCGCAGGAAATGCACCGCATCGCCCAGCCCCTGCCCCATCGTGACCAGCAGCCTGCACCCTGAAGGCAGCGCCTGCCCCTGCCAGCGCGGCAGGCGCTGCGTGGCGGGAGGCTGCGGCATGAAGTCGAGACGGGATTCCCACAATGCCCAACCCTGCGCCAGATACCCCTGCGCCAGCCTTGCCACACCCAGGTTGAACCGCGCGCGCGAAAGCGTTGCCGGATCGGGCGCAGGGCTGCGGGTAAGCAGGGCTTCATAGACTGTGCCGGCCTGCGCGGGCTGGCCGGCCTCGAACAGGGCGGTGGCGTGATTAAGCGCAATGCGGGCATCATCGGGCTGTGCGCGGCAGGCTCCAGCCAGTATGGCCTGCGCCTCCGCCATCTCTCCCAGCGCCATCAGGGTCAGGCCAAGATTGTTTGCGGTTTCGGGCGCTGGATCATGGCGCAGGGCCGCGCGCAGCATGGTGGCCGCCGGACACAGGTGGTGTGAGGCAAACAGCAATGCGCCAAGGGTAGCGAGCGCCTGCCCGTCGTGCCCGTCATGGGCCAGAAGTTGGCGCAGAATGGTTTCGGCCTCGGCCCTGTGGTCATGGGCCAGTAACATGCCCACCAATTCATGTACCACCGCTCCATCATGCGGGGCATGGCCCACCACATGGCGCATCTGCGCCAGCGCCGCCTCACCCCGCCCACGCCGCCACCAGAAGCGCGCCTGCGCCACCCGCGCTGGCAACCCGCTCAATGCCACTGCCCGCGCATGGGCGGCCTCCGCCGCCGCGATATCGCCCGTGCGCTCCATAATTTCGGCCAACGCCAGCATGATCGCGCCATCATCAGGGCTGTGCAGGCAGGCAACCCGGATTGCGGCACGCGCGGCAGCCTGGTGCCCACAGGCCAGCAGCGCGCGGGCCAGCACCTCATGACAGGGGCCCAGATGGGGGTGACCCGGCGGGGCGACAGACCGCGCGCGCCCGGCAAGGCTTATGGCCCGATCCGCCCGGCCAAGCGCCAGCGCGATGCAGGCAAGCCCATGCAAGGCATCAGGATCATCGGGCCAGAACCCCAGCATGGTGGCAAAACAGGTGCGCGCACCCGCCATGTCGCCCGCCCGCAACGCCATCTGCCCGCGTGCGAGCAGGCCGGCCTGTCCCGTAATCGCGTTCATGGCGCGCTTTCCCTTAATGCATGGCGGACTGGCCTGCATACAGGCGGGGTGGTTAAGGAATGGTTTGCAGGCAATGCCCAGAGGCCGGGCTGCGCCTTTTTTAAATAAAATGGCGTTATTCGAAGCTTTTTGAAAAAAGCTTCACCAAAAACTTTCTTATGATTTACAGACAATGGGCATGATTTTTACGCAGGAGCGCGCATGAACATCCCATCCCGCCCCACCAGCCAGCAGGCCTATGACATTCTGCGCCAGCGTTTTGCCCGCATGGGACAGATCCGCAACGCGCTCGGCATTCTGGGTTGGGACAAGGACACCATGATGCCCTCAGGCGCCGCTGACAGCCGCGCCGAAAGCATCGCCGCCCTTGCCGTGCTCTCGCACGAACTCATGACCGCGCCCGACATGCCCGACCTGCTCGCCCGCGCCGAGCCCCCCGCTGATGCCATGGCGGCTGCCAACCTGACCGAGATGCGCCGCCAGCACGCGCACGCCGCCGCCGTGCCCGCAGACCTGGTGGAGGCGACCTCCCGCGCGGCCTCGCGCTGCGAGATGGCATGGCGCACGGCGCGGCAGAACAGCGACTTCGCTGGTCTGCTGCCCCACCTGCAAACGGTGCTGGACTGCACGCGCGCAGTCGCCGCAGCCAAGGCCGAAGCCCTCGACCTTTCCCCCTATGACGCGCTGCTTGACCAGTATGATGCGGGCACGCGGCAGGCGGATATAGACCCCGTTTTTGCCGAACTGGCCAGCGAACTGCCCGACCTGATCGCAACCGCGCTGGCACACCAGAAAAGCCTGCCCGCGCCCATCGCCCCCACCGGGCCGTTCGCCGTGCCCGCGCAGGAAAAACTGGGCCGTGAAACCATGGCCGCCCTGGGCTTTGACATGCAGCGCGGGCGGCTTGATGTCAGCCTGCATCCGTTCTGCGGCGGGGCGGAGGATGACGTGCGCATCACCACCCGTTATGAGGCGGATGACTGCATCAACGCGCTGATGGGCATCGTGCATGAAACCGGCCATGCACTGTATGAGCAGGGCCTGCCCAAAGCATGGCGCGCCCAGCCCGTGGGCGAGGCCCGGGGCATGAGCCTGCATGAAAGCCAGTCCCTGCTGATGGAAATGCAGGTGGCCCGCGCGCAGCCCTTCATGGACTGGATGGCCCCGCGCCTGCGCACGGCCTTTGGCGGCAGCGTGAACAATCCGGCATGGGGGGCTGACAACCTGCACCGCCTTGTCACCCGCGTGCGGCCCGGCTTCATCCGCGTGGATGCCGATGAGGTCACCTATCCCGCCCATATCCTCGTGCGTTACGAGATGGAAACCGCGCTGATTGCGGGCAAGATGAAGCTGGCCGACCTGCCTGAAGCCTTCAATGCCCGCATCCACGACCTGCTGGGCCTGAAAGTGCCCGAGGACCGTCTGGGCTGCCTGCAGGACATTCACTGGCCATCCGGCTCGTGGGGGTATTTCCCCACCTATACGCTGGGCGCGATCATTGCAGCACAACTGCGCGAGGCCGCCGAGCGCGACAACCCTGCCATCATGCCCAGCATTGCCAACGGTAACTTCACGCCCCTGCTCGACTGGCTGCGCCCGCGCATTCATGCCCGTGGCAGCGGGGCGGCCACGAAGGAGATCGTGCGCGACGCCACCGGGGCCGTGCCCAATACCGGGCCATACCTGCGCCACCTGCGGCAGCGTTACTGCGCGCAGATGTAAAGTGTTTCCGGGTGCCGCCTTTTTTCAAAAAGGCGGCATTTTTTGAAGCTTTCTGAAAAAAGCTTCACCAGAAACTTTTCCGGTTTTTATGAGTCCGGCTCAAGGGCACGGTTATCGGTCAGGGCGGGCATGCCGCATGATGCCCTTGCCATTCGTCCCCGTTCGTGACGAGATAAGGCGCGATGCACGCCATGATCCCTACAGCCTTCCGCCGCCTGCGCCCTGCGGGCTTTCTCCTTGCCTGCGGCGCCAGCCTGCTGGCCACGCTGCCCGCAGCCCATGCCGCCAAGCCCGCACCGCCGCTCAACCCGCCCGCAGCGCTTGAGGAGGTCGCATCGTCCTCCACCAGCGCCTGGGACCGCGTGGTGGTGCTGCCCGATGGCAGGCTGCTGGTCGAACTGCCGCGCTGGGCGGGCAATACCGGGCCGGGGCTTGCCGTGCTCGATGCCAGCGGCAACCCGCAGCCCTACCCCGATGCCACATGGAACGACCCCGCCGCCCCGGCCTCGTCGCGCCTCATTGCCCCGGCTGACATGCAGCTCCAGCCCGATGGCACGCTATGGGTGCTCGATAGCGGCCAGCCCGACCCTGCGGGCAAGCCGCTCGAGGGCGGCCCCAAGATCGTGAAGCTCGATACAAAGGGCCAGCGCGTGCTCCAGACCTGGCCGCTCAACCCCGACATGCTGCGCGCGGGCAGCTATGCCGCCACCATGCGGGTGGCGCGTGGCCATGCCTTTGTGGGCGATGCCGGTGTTCCGGCCATGATCGTGATAAAGCTCGACACCAACACCCAGCGCCGCCTGATGGAGCACACGCCAGCACTCACCGCCCACCAGCCTATAACGGTGGAGGGCAAGGTGGCGACCAATCCCGCAGGCCATACCGCCATCATCAATATCAGCCAGATGGATGTCAGCGCCGATGGACAGTGGCTGTATTTCGAGCCGCTCTGTGGCCCGGTCTACAAGCTCGATACCGACCTGCTCGTGGACCCCAACGTCACCCCCATCGAACTCGAGGAAGGGCCGACGCTGTGGTACAAAACGCCTCCGCTCGGCGGCATTACGGTGGGGCCGGATGGCACGCTGTATTTCAATGACGTGTCTACCGGCAGCATCTTCCGCCTGATGCCCGATCGCGTGTACCAGAAAATCGTGACCGACCCGCGCCTGCACTGGCCCGCAGGCTCGTTTGCCACAAAGGATGGCCAGCTTTACGTGCCCGCCGCCCAGCTTGACCGCACGGCCCCGCTCAATGGCGGCACCAATGCCATACAGTGGCCGGTGCATATCTACCGCATCAATATCGGCACCCTGCCCCCCCCGAAATTCTGACACACCCCACGCGGAATCGCCCGCGCCGGGTCCACGCCCCCTTCGCGCGGGGGGCGGTTGGGATTATGATGGCGCAATGCGCTATATTTCTACCCGGGGGCAAGCCCCCGTCCGCGATTTTTCGTCCGTTCTGCTGGCGGGGCTGGCAGAGGACGGTGGCCTGTACCTGCCGGAAAGCTGGCCCGAGCTTTCGGTAGATGACTGGCGCGGCCTGCGTGGCCTGCCCTACCCGGAGCTTGCGGCCCGGATCATCGCCCCCTTCGCCGAAGGCTCGATCTCGCACGATGTGCTGCTCAGGCTGTGCCGCGAGGCCTATGCCCGATTCGATCACCCCGCCATCGTGCCGCTGACACAGGTGGAAGACGGGCTGTTCGTGCAGGAACTGTTCCACGGCCCCACGCTGGCCTTCAAGGACATGGCCATGCAGTTGCTTGGCCGCCTGTTCGACCACGTGCTGACCGAGCGTGACGAGAAAGTGACCATCGTGGGTGCGACCTCGGGTGATACCGGCTCGGCTGCCATCGAGGCCTGCCGTGGCCGCGAGCGCCTGCGCGTGGTGATCCTGCACCCTGAGGGCCGCACATCGGAAGTGCAGCGCCGCCAGATGACCACCGTGCTGGAACCCAACGTGACCAACCTTGCGGTAAAAGGCACGTTTGATGACTGCCAGGATCTGGTCAAGGCGATGTTCGCCGACCTGCCCTTCCGCACGGACATGAACCTCTCCGCCGTCAACTCCATCAACTGGGCGCGCATTGCAGCGCAGGTGCCCTATTACGTCTATTCCGCCCTGGCCCTTGGCGCACCCGACCGCGAGGTCTCGTTCGCCGTGCCTACCGGCAATTTCGGCAACGTGCTCGCCGCCTGGGTGGCCCGCCGCATGGGCCTGCCCATCCGCGCGCTGTGCGTTGGCTCCAACCGCAACGACATCCTGAGCCGCTTCCTCAACGAGAACGACATGAGCATCCACGGCGTGGTGCCCAGCCTGTCGCCCTCGATGGATATTCAGGTGTCATCCAACTTCGAGCGCCTTTTGTTCGAGCTGCTCGACCGCGATGCGGCAGCCTGCGCGCGCATCATGACCGAGTTCCGCAAGACCGGCGTAATGAAGGTCTCCACCCCCGTATGGGACCGCGCCAATGCCCTGTTCCACGGCATGGCGCTTGATGATGACGCGACAGCGGCCGAAATCCGCATGCTCAACACGCGCAGCCACTACCTGGCCGACCCGCACACCGCCATCGGCATTGCGGCGGGCCGCGCCTTCCGCGAGCCCGGCATTCCCATGGTGGCCATGTCAACCGCGCACCCGGCCAAGTTCCCCGATGCAATGGCGAAGGCTACCGGCATCCGCCCGGCCCTGCCGGACCCGCTTGCCGACCTGTATGACCGGCCCGAGCGCTACACCGTGGTGCCCGCCGATCTGGGTGTGATCGAGGACAAGGTGCGCGCGGCCGTGCTGACCAACGCGCCCTGAGCCTTTCCCCCATCCATCATACGTAAACAGGAGGTTGCTGGCGCCAGGGCGCCACGACCCCGCAGGACCAGCATGACCGACCTGATCAATGTGACCCGACTGGACTCCGGCCTGACCATCGTGACCGAACGGATGGACAGGGTAGAAACCATTTCGCTCGGGGCGTATGTCGCCGCGGGCACCTGTAACGAGAGTGCGGCGGAGAACGGGGTTTCCCATTTTCTCGAACACATGGCCTTCAAGGGCACGGGCACCCGCACCGCCGTGGGCATTGCGGAGGAAATCGAGAATGTGGGCGGCCACATCAACGCCTATACCGCGCGCGAGCACACGGCCTATTACGTCAAGCTGCTCAAGGAAAATCTTGATCTGGGCGCCGATATCATCGGCGATATCCTGACCCATAGCAGCCTCGCACCCGATGAACTCGAACGCGAGCGCGGCGTGATCCTGCAGGAAATCGGGCAGGCCAACGACACGCCGGATGATATCGTGTTCGACCATTTCCAGGAAACCGCCTTCCCCGACCAGCCGATGGGCCGCCCCACGCTGGGCAAGGAAGCGGGCATCCAGTCCATGGCACGCGAAACGCTGGTCAACTACATGGGCACCCATTACCGGGCGGGCAACACCATTGTGGCGGCGGCAGGCAACCTCGAGCATGGCCGCGTGGTGGATCTGGTGCAGAAGCACTTCGCCGACCTGCCCACCGGCACCGTGCCGCCGCAGCCGGGCGTGAACTACGTGGGCGGCGCGTTCGTGCAGGAGCGTGAACTCGACCAGGCACATATCGTGCTCGGCTTTCCCTCCATGCCGTATGGCGACCCGGACTATTACCCCGCCCTGCTGCTTTCCACGCTGCTTGGCGGTGGCATGTCCTCGCGCCTGTTTCAGGAGATCCGTGAAAAGCGCGGGCTGGTGTATTCGGTCTATTCTTTCAACGCGCCGTTCCGCCAGGGTGGCCTGTTCGGCATCTATGCCGGCACGGGCGAGGCCCAGGTGGCCGACCTCGTGCCCGTAACGCTGGAGGAACTGCGCAAGGTGCGCCATACGGTCAACGCCACCGAGCTTGCGCGGGCACGGGCACAGCTCAAATCATCGCTGCTCATGTCGCTTGAAAGCACGGGCAGCCGCTGCGAGCAGCTGGCCCGCCAGCTTCAGGTCTTTGGCCGCCTGATCCCCACGAGCGAGACCGTGGGCAAGATCGACGCCGTTACCATTGAAGACGTGCAGCGTGTCGCAACGCGCATCTTCAGCGGCAGGCCCACCCTGGCCTCGCTCGGGCCGGTCAGCCACCTGCCTTCGCTCGACAGCATTGCAGGAGCGCTGGCAGCATGAGTGCCAATCCCCTCGACCTCATCGCAGCCCTCATTGCCCGCGCCCGCGCGGCGGGGGCCGACGCGGCAGATGCCATATACGTCAACCGCGTGGCCCATGGCGTGCAGGTGCGCAATGGCTGCACGGAAGACCTTGAACGCTCCGAAACGTGCGACCTCGGGCTGCGGGTATTCGTGGGTCAGCGGGCGGCCATTGTCTCGGCCACGGCACTCGACCCCGAACGCTTCGACACGCTGGCCGCCCGCGCGGTGGCCATGGCCCGCGTGGTACCCGAGGACCGTTTTGCCGGCCTGTGCGAGCAGGCCCAGCACGGTTTTGTCGATGCCACGGGCCTTGACCTGTTCGACCCCGCAACCCCCACCACCACAGACCTCATGGCCCGCGCCCGCACGGCGGAGGAAGCAGCCCTTGCGGTGGCTGGCGTGTCGAACAGCAACGGGGCCTCGGCCAGTTTTGGCCTGTCTGACATCATCCTCATGACATCGGCTGGCTTTTCGGGCCGCTATGCCCGCACCAGCCATTCGGTTTCGGCCAGCGTGGTGGCGGGTTCGGGCACGCACATGCAGCGTGATTACGACTACCACTCGACCGTGCACCTCTCCGACCTTGAGGATGCCGCCCTGATCGGCCGCCGCGCGGGCGAGCGCACCGTCGCCCGCCTCAACCCGGTGCGCCCGCGCACGGGGCGGCTGCCCATCGTGTTCGACCCGCGCGTTTCCACCTCGCTGCTCGGGCATCTGTCGGGGGCGATCAATGGCATTTCCATCGCGCGCGGCACCTCCTTCCTCAAGGAGAAGATGGGCCAGCAGATCATGCCCGCAAACATCACCATCATTGACGACCCGCGGCGGGTGCGTGGTCCCGGCGCGCGCCCGTTTGATGGCGAGGGCATGCTGACATCCACCCGCACGCTGGTCGAAAATGGCGTGCTGAAAACGTGGGCGCTTGATTCGCGCTCCGCCCGCCAGCTTGGCCTCACCCCCAATGGCTGCGCCAGCCGGGGCACCTCCGGGCCGCCCGCGCCCTCGCTGGGCAACATGCACATGCAGCCCGGCACACTCACACCCACCGGACTGATGGCCGATATTGCCGAGGGCATCTACATTACCGAGATGATGGGCTCGGCCATCAACGGCATTACCGGCGATTACAGCCGTGGTGCGGCAGGCTTCATGATCCGTGATGGCGTGCTGGCCGAGCCGGTGGCCGAACTGACCGTGGCGGGCAACCTCAACGACATGTTCGCCCGCCTTGTGCCGGCCAATGACCTGACCTTCCGCCAGTCCACCAATGCGCCGACCATCCGCATTGATGACATGGTGATCGCCGGGGCCTGATCGTTGCCTTTCCGTGATTTCATGTTTCTGTAAGCCCGTTGCCCCTGTTACTGGGGCGCGGGCTTACTTATATCTGGTTAAAGGCGGCCCGATCTCATGCAGGCTGCATGGATAATGATGGTTCCGATACAGGATTGCAGATACCCTGACCCAGATGAAACAGAATTCCTCGCGCCTGATGCCGCGTAAAAGCATCATCCTCGCCGCTGGTGCGGCCCTGAGCATGCTCTCCCTCGTGGCACACCCCGATGTGGCGGATGCCCGCGCGGGTGGCGGCATGTCGATGGGGAGCCGTGGCTCGCGCACTTACAGCGCCCCTGCCCCCTCACAGACTGCTCCGTTTGGCGCAACGCCCTTCCAGCGCACCATGACGCCACGCCAGCAGGCGCCCGGCTATGGCATGCAGGCGCCGTATGGTGCGGGCATGGCCATGGCGCGGCCCCGCCACCCGTTCATGAGCGGGTTCATGGGTGGCCTGATCGGTGCCGGGCTGTTTGGCATGGTGTTTGGCCATGGCATGTTCAGTTCGGGCATGGGGGGCGGCGGCTTCCTTGGCCTGCTGATCCAGCTGGCGCTGATCTTTTTCCTGGTGCGGTGGGCCATCCGCCGTTTTAGCAACAGGGGTGGTGGCACTGGCGGGTCCGTCGCAAGCCCCTTTGGTGCCACCGGGCCCGCCGCCCCGCAACAGGGCGGCTCGCGGAATGTGGGTGTCGCCATCACGGCAGCCGACTACCAGGCTTTCCAGCAGGCGCTGATCAATATCCAGACCGCCTGGAGCCAGCAGAACGTGGACGCGATGCGCCACATGGCTACGCCGGAGATGGTGTCCTACTTCAACAGCCAGCTCACCGAGCTTGCCAGCCGGGGGGCGCGCAACGTGGTGTCCAACCTGCGCTTCGAGCGGGGTGACCTGGTGGAAAGCTGGCGTGAAAACGGGGCCGACTACGCCACCGTGGCCATGCAGTATTCCATGATCGACATCACCACCGACATGACTGGCCGCGTGATCGAGGGCGATCCCTCAAACCGCACTACCGTGACGGAACTGTGGACCTTCGTGCGCTCGGCAGGTCTCGGAACATGGCTGCTCTCGGCCATTCAGCAGACTCCGCGCCGCTGACGCAGCCCCAACTGCAAAAGGCCTGCATCATATGATGCAGGCCTTTTTTTATGTCCAGCGACAGGCCACGGCATTGCGGCACCAGTTCCGCAGGAGTGTCCTTCACCTGCACCAGGGCGCCACGTTTCCCACATGTATCCCCTGATGAAGAGCAAATTTTCTGGCTACTACCTTTTTAAAAGGCGGTGTTCTTCAAAGATTTTTGAAAACAGCTTCACCAGAAACTTTTACACTGTTCTCTTTATAGAGGGGTGAGGCTGAGCGCGTAGAGGATCACCGCCAGCGCCGAGAGCGTAACGGCCACAGCCTTGATACGGCCCTTGTGCCGACTCAAGGCCTCCTGCGCTTCCTGCTGCGGGGTCGCCTGTGCGGTTGCTGCTGGCTCCATGAGCCTGATCCTCCCGTATGGATGAAAACGGCCCGCTCAGTGGGCAATGAAGGCGTGGTCGGCCAGCAGGCCAAGGAACAGAAAAAACAGATAGGCCAGCGAATAGCGGAAAGAGCGCCGCGCCGGGCCATCACCCGTCAGGCTGACACCATTGGCATCCTGCCTATCACGCAGCACGCCTATGGCGCACAGAATGAACCCGGCACCCAGCACGCTTGCCACGACCGTGTACAGCCAGCCCGCAAGGTGCATGAAAGACGGCACCAGCGAGATGGCGGTGAGAATGATGGTGTACCACAGGATCTGCCAGCGCGTGTGCCGCGCGCCCCTGACCACTGGCAGCATGGGAATGCCCGCCCGCCCGTAATCCTTGCACGCATAAAGCGACAGCGACCAGAAATGCGGCGGTGTCCACAAAAAGATGATGCCGAACATGACCACCGGCATGACGGCCATCGACCCCGTGGCCGCCGCCCAGCCGATCATGGGCGGAAAGGCGCCCGCAGCCCCCCCGATCACGATGTTCTGCGGCGTCGAGCGCTTGAGCCACATCGTGTAGATCACGGCATAGAAGAAGATGGAAAATGCAAGGATGCCCGCCGCCAGCGCATTGGTGGCCAGCCACAGCAGGATGACCGAGGCCACCGAAAGGCCAATACCGTAGCCCAGCGCCGCATCCGGCGCGATCCGTCCATCGGGGATGGGACGGGTTACGGTACGCTTCATCACCGCATCGATGTCGCGGTCATACCACATGTTGATGGCACCTGCCGCCCCGGAGGCCATGCACACGCACAGGATGCTGACAGCAGCGACCAGTGGGTTGATCGGCCCCGGCGCCATGGCCAGGCCGGCGGCACCGGTAAACACCACCAACGAGATGACCCGCGGCTTGAGCAGCAGCAGCCAGTCACGCGCCAGCGTGCCAACGCGGCTGGAATCATAGGCAAGGCCAGCTTCGCTGGCCGGGTTGGTTACGGTGCCGCTCATGGTCATGCCTTTTCGCGCGCGGGGGAGGGTACCTGCCATTCAGCCGTGCGGGCACCCGGCCCCCAGTAATTATCCGGCAGGGGTGCACCCGGGCGCAGGCCCGCCTGCACCACGATGCCTGCAAACACCAGCACCGACAGGCCCATCAGCACCGCACCCAGCACGCCCAGCGCCCCATGGAACGCCAGCAGCGACAGCACGGTTCCGCCCACTGTCAGCGCGAAATGCAGGCGGCTTGCGCCCACCGGGGCCACATGACCCACCATCTTGCCAATCCAGTAATAAAAGCCCGCAAACAGCGCGAATACAGCAGCATACAGCGTTGCGGCATGTACATCAGCCATGCCGCCGGGCCGCAGCGACATGACGGAGCCGGACAGCAGCAGGGCTACAAAGCCCACCGCCCATTCCATTGGCACGGAGGCGCGCATGTGGCCCAGCCGCACCGTCTGCGCCCATGCCGACAGCACGACGAGCACCGGCACCACGATCAACCCAAGCTGCACTGCGGCTGAAGGTGCTGCCAGATGCGCAAGCCCGCCATGCAGCAGGTCATGCACCCATACGGAACTGCCACCGACCGACATGACCACCAGCGCACCCAGCACAAGGCGCGGCATCTGCAGCGGGCGGGCGCAGAAGGTCTCGACAACCTGCGATACGATGCCGATGGAAGGCAGCAGCAGCAGCGCGATCTCGGGGCCGGAAAAGGCATGCAGCAGCGCATCGATATGGGTGGAGACATCGCCGCCAGCCAGCCAGATGCGCGTCAGCCCACCCGCCATGACCGGCATGACCATGACCGCCATCATGCCCGCAAGCCCCTGCGCCCACACGAACAGCGGCAGGTCGCGCAGGCGCTGGCCCATCGGCCCCATGTTCAGCACGGTCGCGACCATGCAGATGCCCTGCATCAGCATGCCCAGGCACCAGCCCAGCAGCGCCAGCAGCGAAACCTGCGCGGGAAGCGCGGGCGAAAGCCCTGCCAGCACGGCCACAAAGCTGGCTGCAACCAGCGCCCACCCCGCCAGCGCCACGCGCGGCAGCGCAAGTTCACGTGCACGCAGCAGCAGCGGCACGAACCAGTTGCCAAACCCGCCCGTAAGGGCTGGCAACGCACAGAAGAAGACCATCATCATGCCATGGCGCCGCGCAATGCGCTCCATGGCGCCGGGGGTGTCGCCTCCGGCCCAGGCCTCGATCAGGGCATGGGGCAGCAGGCCTGCCTGCAGTCCCACCGCCAGCAATCCGCCCACGAGGCCCGCCACGATGGCCATGACGAGATACAGCATGCCGATGGTCCTGTAGCGACAGGCCCCCGCATCCTGCACCGCATCCGCCCCGAACTGTGTGCCTGTGGGCATACGATGTACTCCCTGCTGCCATGCGCCGGTTATGGCATGGCCAATCGTTACCATGATTTCATCATATACCGCGACTTATACACAAAAACGACCCTGTGGGCCGCCTGTGTGGTCGCGCAATTGTCATTTCAGCCCTGCCGCTGGGGCAGGGCTGTGCCTGTGTGGCTCAGGCCACCATCGGGCTGGCGCAGTCATCCGCCTCACGCTCGAGCGTGACGAGGGTGAACAGCCCTGCGGGGGGCACCGACTGCAGGGTGGCGCGACGCAGGTCAGCAGGGGGCAGCAGGGATTCAATGGCGAAATCGGGGTGCCAGCCCAGCGAGTGCGAGGCCCGCGCCATGCCGCGCTCGACCGCAAGCCTGACCCCGCCCTCGGCCAGGAAATGGTTGACGAACAGGATATGCCCGCCCGGCCTGACCACGCGCTTGAGCTCGGCAAGCAGCGCGCGCGGGTGCGGCACCACCGAGGCCACGAACATGGCCACCGCGATATCGAACGCGCCATCCTCGAAGCCGGTGGCCTCGGCATCCATTTCCAGCAGGGCATCAACATTGGACAGCTTCATGCGGGCCACGCGCTGGCGGGCGCGCTCGAGCATGTCGCCTGACAGGTCGATGCCGGTAATGCGCTTGTCGGCCCGGTAATATGGCAGGGCGAGACCTGTGCCCACGCCCACTTCCAGCACCCTGGTACCGGGCAGCGTGTTCACCGTCTCGACCGCGCGCTTGCGGCCAAAGGTGGAAATGCTGCCAAACAGCGCGTCATACACGCTGGCCCAGCGCCGGTAGGCCGCCTTGACCGCGTTTGCATCCATCGCGGAACGGGGAGACGGGATATCCACAACCCTTTCGGCGGCTTCATTGGGCAGGACATCGCTCATCGGGCTGCTCCCTTGTCGTGGCCATGGAAAAGGGCATGGCCAGCCCCCTTCCGTGCTGCGTCTGCCATGATCAAATCCGTCCCATCGTGCTGCATTACAATTCCACCTGACCTGCCCACGTGCCACACGGCCCGCGCAACTGCCTGTAATCCCTATCCGGTGTCACGCCACAGGGCGCCACAGCCACGACCACCGTGCCTGTCATGAACACCGGTTCAATCTCTACGCGTTCACGCCGCCTGCGACCAGACGGGATGTGATCGCATCCCATATCAGGCCTGCGGTATTGATGCCGTCAAAACGGTCAATTTCCTGCAGGCCGGTCGGCGATGTGACATTGATCTCGGTCAACCATTCCCCGATCACGTCAATTCCGACAAAAATCAGCCCCTGCTCGCGCAGCATGGGGCCAATCGCGTTGCAGATCTCGCGGTCGCGCGCGGTCAGCTCCGCCCTGACCGGCCTGCCGCCCACATGCATGTTCGAGCGGGTCTCGCCCTCGGCGGGGATGCGGTCGATCGCACCCACGGGCTGGCCATCAACAAGGATGATGCGCTTGTCGCCCCTGCGCACGGCGGGTTCGTAACGCTGGATCATCAGCGGCTCGCGTGAGCGGGCGAAGTGCATTTCCAGCAGGGCATTGAGGTTGGGGTCATCCTCACGGATGCGGAATACGCCAGCGCCCCCGTTGCCAAACAGGGGCTTGACGATGATGTCGCGCCATTTCGCGCGGAATTCCAGTATCGCCTTCACATCCCATGTCACCAGCGTGGGGGGCATGAGATCGGGGTAATGCGTGACCAAGATCTTCTCGGGCGCGTTGCGCACGGCGGCGGGGTTGTTCACCACCAGCGCGCGGTCGGGGCCGATGCCGTGGATGTGCTCGAGAATATGGGTAGCGGTAATGTAGGCCATGTCGAATGGCGGGTCCTGACGCATCAGGATCACGTCCATGCCTGCAAGGTCGATCACCTGCTCGGGGCCGAAAGTGGCGTGATCGCCCGCCCTGCGCTGCACCGTAACCGGGCGGGCGCGCGCGCTCACGCGGTCCGTGCGGTGGCCCTGCGGGCTGGCGCGCCCCTCGCTCAGGCTCAGCGCCTCGACCTGATAGACAAACAGTTCATACCCCCTGGCCTGCGCCTCGAGCATCATGGCAAATGTCGAATCACCATTGATGTCGATGGCACCAAGCGGGTCCATCTGGACGGCAACCTTCAGGGGGCGTGACATAGGATCAGTTTCTCCGCGCGGAACAGGTCCGGTTCGAGCCGATGGTTACAAAAGGCAACCACCGGCAGCCAAATGTCATAATATGCCTTCCGCCCCACGGCCAGCCCCCCTTTCAGGGTAAAGGCGGATAAGCAATGGCGAGCACCTCGATCGTTTCCTCCCCGCGCGGGGTGACCAGCTTCACCTCATCGCCCACGCCCGCGCGCATGAGGGCGCGGGCCACGGGCGAGACGAGGCTGACCTGCCCTGCCGCCATATCCGCCTCATCCACGCCGAGGATGGTAACGGTCCGTTCCTCATCACGTTCGCTCACGTAAGTAACGGTCGCGCCAAAAAAGACCCGGTCGCGCCGGGGCTGGGCGGCGGGATCGACAATGATGGCGTTGTCGATGCGCCTGGTCAGGAAGCGGATGCGGCGGTCGATCTCGCGCAGGCGGCGCTTGCCGTACTGGTAGTCGCCATTTTCCGAGCGGTCGCCATTGCCTGCCGCCCAGGATACGATTTCAACAATTTTTGGCCGTTCATCGCGCAGCAGGGCATTGAGTTCGCGCCGCATGGCCTCGATGCCCGCGGGCGTGATGTAGCATGACAGGCCGCCGGTTGCAGGCTTGCCATCCTTTGTTGCGGCAGGGGTCTTCAGCATCGCGCCACCGTCATGCGGATATGCCCTTCCATCTTCTGGCCCGGCGCGAGCACGCGCACGCCGCTATCGGCAATGGCCATGCGGTTGAAGCCATCATTCATGTTGCTGACCGGCTCCAGCCCGATATAGGGCTGGCCGGGCGGCGTAAACAGCACGAGATGACGCAGTTCGGGGCTGCCCTCGAGCGTGAGGGCATAGCCCTCGCGCGGCCAGCGCAGGAAGGCGCTGCCCGACCAGCCGGCGTAGCAGTTGTCAATGGCCGCCTCCCCCACGTCGCGCATATGGGCAAACGACCACTGCCCCTCCGCCGGAATGCGCAGGAGCGGCAGGTGATCGGGCGCGCTGGTCCACACGCTACTGGCCGCAAACCCGACCCTGAGCCCGGCATGGCGGGGAAAATACGGATGAAACCCCATGCCCACGGGCTGGCTGCGGGTATCTGTGTTCTCGATCAGGATGCCAATCGAAAGACCGGCCTCGCGCAGGTCGTAGCGCAGCTGGGCGCGGTAGCTGAACGGCCATTCCCCCGCGCGCGGGCCAAGGGGGGCGTAGTCGAGCGAGAGGGTGGTGCTGCTGTCCGACAGCATGGCGATTCGCCACCGGTGCTGCCAGCCATTGCCGTGAATGGCGCAGTTCTCGCCGCCAAAATTGGGGGTGAGGTGATAATCCACCCCTTCGAAGCGGAACTGGTCGCCCGCCACCCGGTTGGAAAACGGCACGAGCGGATACCCCGCCACGGCGCGCCCGTGCTGCGCCAGAAGATGGGGGTCGGCCACCGGGCGCAGGAAATCCATCGTGCCGCTGCGCCAGAAGGCGATGCTGCCGCCCATGTCGGGCAGCAGGCCGAGACGGGCCGCCCCCGCCTGGAGTTCCAGGGTTGCCGACATCTCGCGTTCATGCTGGCCCGCGCATGGCGGCATGGCCTTATCGCCCACGGCGCTTTCCCCTTCCCTTCGCCTGCTGCGGATCATAGCCGCCGCCACCGGGCCCGAGTGGCACGGGGCCACGGTTGCGCCGGGCGATGGCCTTGGGGCTCGTGCCCGGCATGCCAGCGCTTGATTGTGGCAGCGGTGGTGGCTCCATGCCCAGTTCGAGGGCTTCGAGCCTGCGGATTTCATCGCGCAGGCGGGCGGCGGTCTCGAATTCCAGCTCCGCCGAGGCTTCACGCATCTTCTTTTCCAGATCGGCGATGGCGGCCTTGTAATCCTTGCCCACCATCTCCTGCACGCTGCCATCCGCCGTGGGTGCTACCGTGACATAATCCTGCTCGAACACCGAGGAGATGGCCTCACCGATATGCTTGCGCACCGATTGCGGGGTGATGCCGTGCTCCTCGTTCCACAGGCTCTGCTTTTCGCGCCGCCGCGCGGTCTCCTCAATGGCGTAGGCCAGGCTGTCGGTCATCTTGTCGGCATAGAGCAGCACGCGGCCATCAACGTTACGCGCGGCACGGCCAATGGTCTGGATGAGCGAGGTACGCGAGCGCAGGAAGCCTTCCTTGTCAGCATCAAGAATGGCGACGAGCGAGCATTCGGGAATGTCCAGCCCCTCACGCAGAAGGTTGATGCCGATCAGCACATCGAACGCGCCAAGCCGCAGGTCGCGGATGATCTCGATGCGCTCAAGCGTATCCACATCCGAATGCAGGTAGCGCACGCGGATGCCCGCCTCGTTCATGTATTCGGTCAGGTCCTCGGCCATGCGCTTGGTCAGGGTCGTGACCAGCACGCGCCCGCCATCGGCAATGGTGAGGCGGCATTCGGCCAGCAGGTCGTCTACCTGATGCTCGACCGGGCGGACGATAGTGATCGGGTCGATCAGCCCGGTGGGGCGGATGACCTGCTCGGCAAACACGCCCTCGGTGCGGCGCATCTCCCACGGGCCGGGGGTGGCGCTGACAAACAGGCTCTGCGGGCGGAATTTGTCCCATTCCGCAAAGGTGAGCGGGCGGTTGTCGAGGCATGAGGGCAGGCGGAAGCCGAATTCGGCCAGCACGGATTTACGCGCGTGATCCCCCCGCTCCATGCCGCCAATCTGCGGCACGGTCACGTGGCTTTCATCCACGATCAGCAGCGCATCCTCGGGCAGGTATTCAAACAAAGTGGGCGGCGGCTCGCCCGGCGCGCGGCCTGACAGGTAGCGTGAATAGTTCTCGATGCCCTTGCACACGCCGGTGGTCTCGATCATCTCGAGGTCGAACGTGGTGCGCTGCTGCAGGCGCTCGGCCTCGAGCAGCTTGCCTTCGGCCGTAAACGTGGCCAGCGTGTCGCGCAGTTCCTGCTTTATGCCGGTCATGGCCTGCGTGAGCGTAGGGCGCGGGGTGACGTAATGGCTGTTGGCGTAAATGCTGATGGATTCGAGGTCGCTGGTCTTCTCGCCGGTCAACGGATCGAATTCGCTGATCTCGTCAATCTCGTCACCAAACAGGCTGATGCGCCAGGCGCGGTCCTCGTTCTGCACGGGAAAGACATCAATCGTCTCGCCGCGCACGCGGAAGGTGCCGCGCTGGAAGGCGGCGTCGTTGCGGCGGTACTGCAATTCAACAAGTGCCTTGATCAGCTTGTCACGCGCGATCTCGCCACCAACCTCGAGCTTGACCACCATGCGCGAATAGGTCTCGACCGAGCCGATACCGTAAATGCACGAGACCGAGGCCACGATGATGACATCATTGCGCTCGAGCAGCGCCTGCGTTGCGGCATGGCGCATGCGGTCGATCTGCTCGTTGATCTGGCTGTCTTTTTCGATATACGTGTCCGACCGTGGCACATAGGCCTCGGGCTGGTAGTAATCATAGTAGCTGACAAAATACTCGACCGCATTTTCCGGGAAGAACTGCTTCATCTCGGCATAAAGCTGGGCGGCGAGTGTCTTGTTGGGCGCGAGCACGAGGGTGGGCTTCTGCGTGGCCTCGATGATCTTGGCCATGGTGAAGGTCTTGCCCGACCCCGTAACGCCCAGCAGCACCTGGTCGCGCTCGCCCGCCTCCACGCCTGCCACCAGCTCGGCAATGGCCGTAGGCTGGTCGCCTGCGGGCTCATAAGGCGAATGAACCCTGAATTTGTTGACCTTGGGCTTGGCTGCCTGCCGCTCGGGCTGGAAGGTGACCGGCATGTCGGCGGGGTCGATATCGGTCGTTTTCTTCTTTTTGCGTGATGCTGTTGCCATGGCTACACCAAGTGGGGCGTCACCGGCCCTGCCGCAAGGGCCACGACCGGCTGCTTCCCGCCGCCCCCTTTAATGCTGCGCGCCAAGCGGTGGCGGCACGCGGGCCGCGCGCATGGCCTCGGCCTGCCGGGTGGCAAGGGCCGCCTCGCTGAAGTCGCCTGCAAGTTCCTGAAACAGTGCATGCCAGTTCACCTTGGCCTTCAGCCGCAGGAACACGCTGCCCAGCCCCACGGCGGAGCGGTCAACCAGCACGAATTCACGCGGGGGCTGCACGCCACCGGTGCGCTTGAGGCCGTTATAGACCTTTTCGGCCACGGCGCGGCCATATTGCGGGTCGTTATCTTCCTGGATGAAGCGTTCGCGGTCATCGAGCAGCGGACCGTAGATGAAGCGCGCCCAGTCGTTGAGTACCCGCACCGTATCGCGTGACAGGTTGGCAAAGCCCCATGCCTCATAAGCCTGCATGGCCAGATCTTCATCATCCGTCTCGATCGCCTTGTGCAGGTCGATGATGCCCTGCACGAAACGCGGGCGGAAAATGCGGATGGCGCCAAAGTCGAGCAGGTTGATGCCGTAATCATCGCGCACGGTGAAGTTGCCCATATGCGGGTCGCCATGGATCACGCCATAGCGGTACAGCGGCGCATACCACGCGCGGAACAGCGCACGCGCCATGCTGTTGCGCTGCTCTTGCGTGGGGTTGGCGTCCAGCACCTTCTGCATGCTCTGGCCATTGACCCATTCCATGGTCAGCAGGCGGCTGGTGCACAGGCTGTCGATGGGTTCGGGAATGGTCACGTCGGGCCAGTCCGCCATCATGATGCGGTACAGCCGCATGTTGGCGGCCTCGCGCTGGTAGTCGAGTTCCTCATACAGGCGGTCCTGCAGTTCCTCGAGCACATCATCCTGGCAGATGGTGCTGTCGAGGCGGTAGAACAGGCCCACGGCCATGCGAAACTGACGCAGGTCGGATTCAACCGTCGATTTCATATCGGGGTACTGCAGCTTGCACGCCACCTGCCGCCCGTCGGGCAGCACCGCGCGGTGCACCTGCCCCAGGCTTGCCGCCGCCGAGGCCGTGCGGTCGAACGAGCGGAAGTTGCGCTCCCAGTTCGGGCCGAGTTCGGCGGCCATGCGGCGGCGCACGAAGGTCCAGCCCATGGGCGGCGCATTGGCCTGGAGCTGGGCCAGTTCCTTGGCATATTCCTCAGGCAGGGCGCCGGGAATGGTAGAGAGCAGTTGCGCGCCCTTCATCAACGGCCCCTTGAGGCCGCCGAGCACGCTTTTCAGGTCCTCGGCATGCACATTCTGATTGGAGCGGAAGCCCATCTTGTGCCCGGCAATGCGCGCGGCAATGCCGCCCACCGTGCCCGAGGTGCGCACCATGCGGCGGAATTCACCAAACAGGCCGGTATTATCGAGATTCCGTTCATCCGCCACGTCAGACACGCTCCAGTTCATCTATAAATCCGGCGATCACATCCAGCCCCTTCTGCCAGAACCCCGGATCGGCCGCATCCAGCCCGAAGGGGGCCAGAAGCTCGCGGTGCCGCAGGGTTCCACCAGCCTTGAGCATATCGAGATACTTGTCCTGAAAACCAGGGTACCCGGACCGGAATACCCCGTATAGCGCGTTTACCAGGCAATCGCCAAAGGCATAGGCGTACACATAGAATGGTGAATGGATGAAATGCGGAACATATGTCCAGTACACATCATAATCTGGCGTGAAGTTGAAAGCCGGGCCAAGACTCTCGGCCTGTGTCTGGCGCCAGATCTCGCCAATGCGCGCGGGTAGCAGTTCGCCCTTGCGGCGTTCCTCATGCACCAGTGTCTCGAAGCGGTAGAACGCGATCTGGCGCACCACGGTGTTGAGCATGTCCTCCACCTTGGCGGCCAGCATCAGCCTGCGGCGGGCCGGGTCGGTCTGGGCATCGAGCAGGGCGCGGAAGGTCAGCATCTCGCCAAACACGCTGGCGGTCTCGGCCAGCGTGAGCGGCGTGCTGGACATGAGGTAGCCCTGCCTGCCAGCCAGCACCTGATGCACGCCGTGGCCGAGTTCATGCGCCAGCGTCATCACATCACGCGTGCGGCCGCGATAGTTGAGCAGCAGGTAGGGGTGGACCGACGGCACGGTGGGGTGGGCAAACGCGCCTGAGGCCTTGCCGGGCACGGGGGGCGCATCGATCCAGGCGTGATCGAAAAACTGTTTCGCCACTTCCCCCATGCGCGGGTCGAAGCCTTCATAGGCGCCCAGCACCTGTTTCGTGGCATCCGCCCACGGAATCAGCGGTTCATCCTGCGTGGTCAGGGGGGCGTTGCGGTCCCAGTATTCCAGCTTTTCAAGGCCAAGCCATTTGGCCTTGAGCGCGTAATAGCGGTGCGACAGGCGGGGATAGGCCTCGGTCACGGCCTGCACCAGCGCGTCCACCACTTCATCTTCCACCATATTGGCGCAGTTGCGCGCCGAGGTGGGGCGCGGGTAGTGGCGCAGCCCGTCCATGATGGCCTTGTCCTTGGCCAGCGTGTTGGTAATGAGCGAGAACAGCTTCACGTTGCGGCCCAGCTCATCGCCAATGGCGCCCGCTGCCGCCGCACGCTGCCTGCGGTCAGGGCTGGACATGGTGTCCAGCGCATTGCCCAGCGTAACCTGCTCGCCGCCTACGCGCACGCGCAGGCCTGCCATCGTCTCATCAAACAGACGGTTCCACGCCGCAGCCCCCGTGACCGATTTTTCGTGCAGGACCGCCTCGACCTCATCGGAAAGCTGATAGGGGCGGAACACCCGCAAATCACGTAGGAAAGGTGCCCAGTGCGCCAGCGCCGGGTCGCTCATCTGGGCGGCCAGCGCCGCGTCATCAATGCGGTTGATCTCGAGCGTGAAAAACAGAAGATGCGTTGAAATGGTGGTCAGCCGCTCATTGATCGACTGTGCAAACCGCGCCACGCCGGAATCCGACGTATTGGCCGCGAACAGAAGCTGGGCGTATGACCCTGCCCGGCCCAGCACCTCGTCAATGCGCTGGTATTCGGCAATGGCCTGTGCCAGTTCCGCTCCCGGCAGGCTGGCCAGCCTGCCCTGCCATGCGTTGCTGAAGGCCTGCGCATCGGCCTCGGCCTGATCAAGATCGGTGGCAAGCGCGGGGGCATCCGGCCCGACATACAGGTCCGACAGGTCCCACCGCGGCAGGCCGGCAAGGCCGGTTGTGGTTGCGGGAGCCGGGGCATCGGCGCTGCGCGGGGCAGACAGGGAGGCGGGAAAATTCGCTTTGAACATAGATCGGGCACCAACCATCAGATCGGGCGAAGCCTGCGCACCAACGCCGACCCCGCGATTCCATGATGTGAATCTAGTGCGTCATGCCCCGCTAGGCGACCCCACCGCCCGATATTATGCCCACAACGCAGACGGGGCCGGACATTGCTGCCCGGCCCCGCCGTTTTCTGAAGCTTTTTGAAAAATGCTTCCCCAAAAGCTTCGTTTGCTTACGCGCCTACCGCCAGTGCGGGGGCCTCGAAGCCGATGACCCTGGCATATTCCTTGGGCACCACATGCCAGAAGCGCGGCAGCGTCTTCTCCCAGTTATGCAGCAGCAGTTCGGCATAGCGACTGCCGGTCTCACGTGCATGGGTCTCGACCTGCTCACGCAGCACGGCCTCCCATTTGGGATCCTGCACGCGGCACCACATGACCGTATCGGGGTTCACGCGCTCGGCAAACGTGCCGCTGGCGTCATATACAAAGGCCATGCCGCCAGTGAAGCCCGCGCCGAAATTGTCGCCAATCTCGCCAAGGATCACCACCGTGCCGCCGGTCATGTATTCACACCCGTTCGACCCACAGCCTTCGACCACCCCGATAGCGCCCGAGTTGCGCACGGCAAAGCGCTCGCCCGCCTGCCCTGCCGCATACAGCGCGCCTGCGGTTGCGCCATACAGCACCGTGTTGCCCACGATCGCGTTCTCGTTCGACACGAGGCTTGAGGAAGGCGAAGGCCGCACCACGATGGTCGCGCCCGAGAGCCCCTTGCCCACGTAGTCGTTCGCATCACCGAGCACCTCAAGCTTGAGGCCCTGCACCGCAAACGCGCCAAGCGACTGCCCTGCCGAGCCACGCAGCCGTGCCGTAAGATGGCCCGGTGCAAGCTTGGTCATGCCGAACTGGCGCACGATGAGCGAGGAGATGCGCGTGCCGATGGCGCGATGCGTGTTCTGCACGTTGTACTGCAGTTGCATCTTCTCGCCATGGTCGAACAGCGGGCGCGCATCGGCAATCATCTGCGCGTCCAGCGTCTCGGGCACTTCGTTACGCCCCTCACGCGTGCAGTAGCGGCCATAGGGGCCGGGATCGGCCTGCGCCAGCAGCGAGTTGAGGTCGAGGTCATCGAGGTAGTCCGCCCCGCGCAGCACCTGATGCAGCAGGTCGGTGCGGCCGATAATCTCGTTGAGCGTGGAGAAGCCCAGCGATGCCAGGATGTTGCGCACGTCCTCGGCGATGAAGGAGAACAGGTTGATAACCTTCTCCGGCGTGCCCTCGAACTTCCTGCGCAGTTCCTCGTCCTGCACGCACACGCCCACGGGACAGGTGTTGGAGTGGCACTGCCGCACCATGATGCAGCCCATGGCCACAAGGCTGGCCGTGCCGATGCCGAACTCTTCCGCGCCCAGCATGGCGGCGATCACCACGTCGCGCCCGGTTTTAAGCCCGCCATCGGTGCGCAGCTTCACGCGGTGGCGCAGGCGGTTGAGCATCAGCACCTGATGCGCCTCCGCCAGCCCCAGCTCCCACGGCATGCCCGCGTATTTGACCGAGGATTGCGGGCTCGCCCCCGTGCCGCCGGAATGGCCCGAGATCAGGATTGCATCCGCCTTGGCCTTGGCCACACCGGCCGCAATCGTGCCGATGCCCGAGCGTGCGACCAGCTTCACGGTCACGGTGGCATCGGGGTTGATCTGCTTGAGGTCGTAGATGAGCTGCGCCAGATCCTCAATGGAATAGATATCGTGGTGCGGCGGCGGCGAGATCAGCGTCACGCCCTCGGTCGCATGGCGCAGCCTGGCAATCAGGCCGGTCACCTTGAAGCCGGGAAGCTGCCCGCCCTCGCCAGGCTTGGCGCCCTGCGCCATCTTGATCTCGATCTCGCGGCAGTCATTGAGGTACTGCGCGGTCACGCCAAAGCGGCCCGAGGCGATCTGCTTGATGGCAGACGACGCATTATCCCCATTGGGGCGCGGCTTCGCGCGTGCCGGGTCTTCTCCACCCTCGCCCGAATCGGACTTGGCGCCGATGCGGTTCATGGCGATGGACAGTGTTTCATGCGCCTCGGGGCTGAGTGCGCCGAGCGAGATGCCCGGTGCAATCAGGCGCTTGCGCAGTTCGGTGATGCTCTCGACCGATTCCACCGGGATGGGCGTGCGCCCGCCACGGAAGTCGAGCAGGTCGCGCAATGCCACCGGCGGCTGGCGGCGCACCGCATCGGCATAACGCTGGTAGATGGAGAAGCTGCCGGTGCCCACCGCCGTTTGCAGCATGTGGATCAGGTTGCCATCAAAGGCATGCACCTCCCCGCTGCGGCGCAGCTTGTAGCGCCCACCAACGGAAAGCGTTTCCACCTGCCTGTTCCACGCCTTGTGGTGGAAGCTGAGCACATTGCGCGCAATACCGGTCAGGCCGATGCCCGAGATGCGCGAGGGCATACCGGGGAAGAACTCCGCCGTCAGCGCGCGTGACAGCCCGATGGCCTCGAAATTGTAGCCGCCACGATACGACGCCACGATGGAGATCCCCATCTTGGACATGATCTTGAGCAGGCCCTTGTTGACCGCCTTGCGGTAGCGCTCCACCGACTCGCTCAGCGAAAGCTGGCCGAACAGGCCGCGACGGTGGCGGTCGGCAATGCTTTCCTGCGCCAGGTACGGATTGACCGTGGTGGCGCCCACGCCGATGGTCACCGCAATGGCATGCACATCGAGCGCGCCGGCCGAGCGCACGTTGAGCGAGGTGAACGTGCGCAGCGACTGACGCACCAGATGCGTATGCACCGCCGCCGTGGCGAGGATCATGGGGATATACGCCCGCTCGCTGGACTGGTGCTCATCGGTCAGGAACACATGGGTGCAGCCCTGGCGCACGCGGTCCTCGGCCTCGGCGCGGATGCGCGCGATGGCGGCGCGCAGCCCGGCCTCGCCCTCGGCGGCGGGGAAGGTGCAGTCGATGATGCAGGCATTCTTGCCACAGAATTCGACCAGCGCCTGAAACTCACCCGTGGTCAGCACCGGAGAGGGAAGCTGGAGCAGGTCGCACTGGCTCTCGTTTTCCTCAAGGATGTTGCCAAGGTTGCCAAGGCGGGTCACGAGGCTCATCACCCGCGTCTCGCGCAGGCTGTCGATGGGCGGGTTGGTGACCTGGCTGAACGCCTGGCGGAAGTAATGCGCCAGACCCCGGTAGCGGGTGGAAAGCACGGCAAGCGGCGTGTCATCGCCCATCGAGCCAATGGCCTCGGCGGCGTTTTCCACCATGGGCTGCAGGATGGTCTCGAGATCCTCGAGCGTCAGGCCCACGGCAAGCTGGCGGCGGCGCAGCATCTCGGCCTCGAACAGCACCGGCTCGCTGCCATCGGGGCGGACAATGCTCGAGATCTCCTGCGTGCGCTTGACCCAGCTTGAGAAATCCTGCCGCTGCGAAAGTTCATCGAGCAGCTCTTCATTGCTGTAGAGCTTCGCGGTTTTCAGGTCGAGTGCGAGCGACTGCCCCGGCCCGAGGCGGCCACGGCTCACGATCTCGGCCTCGGGCACCTTCACCATGCCCGTCTCGGAACCCACGATCAGCAGGCCGCCCTGGGTCAGGGTGTAGCGCAGCGGGCGCAGGCCGCTGCGGTCGAGGCCCGCGACCATCCAGCGCCCGTCGGTGGCGCACAGGGCGGCGGGGCCGTCCCACGGTTCCATCACGGCGTTGCAGTAGGAATACATGTCCTTGTGGCGCTGCGGCATGGCGGAGTTGCCGCCAACGCTTGCCGGAATCATCAGGCAGCGCGCCATCGGCGCGTCACGGCCTGCGAAGGTCAGCAGTTCGAACACGTTATCAAAGCATGCGGTGTCCGACCCCTGCGCCTGCACCACGGGCTTGAGGTCATCCATGTAGGGGTCAAGGATGGGGTCGGCGAGGCGCGTCTCGTGGCTCTTCATCCAGTTCACGTTGCCCGAGATGGTGTTGATCTCACCATTATGGGCAAGGCGGCGGAAGGGCTGGGCCAGCTTCCATGTGGGGAAGGTGTTGGTCGAGTAGCGCTGGTGATAGATGGCAAACCGGCTGACAAAGCGCGGATCGAGCAGGTCGGGATAGAACTCGGTCAGGTGCTCGGCCAGAAACATGCCCTTGTAGATAAGCGAGCGGCACGACAGCGAGCACACATACAGGTCAACCTGATTGGCGATCGCACTCTTCTCGATCCGGCGGCGGATGACGTACAGGTCGCGCTCGAACTCTTCCTCCCCGCTGCCGGGCAGGTTGCGGATCAGGATCTGCTCGATCTCGGGGCGGGTGGCGTTGGCCTTCTCGCCAATGCAGTCGGTGTTGATGGGCACCTGGCGCCAGCCATAGATGCTGTAACCGAAGGCCAGGATCTCGCTCTCGATGATCTGGCGGCAGCGCTCCTGCGCTGCGATATCGGTCTTGGGCAGGAAGATCATGCCCACCGCGATCTGGCTGTCCACCCCGCTTTCAGCGCCGCCTGCATGAATGGCATCAGCAAAGAAATCCTGCGGGATCTCGACATGGATGCCAGCACCATCGCCGGTCTTGCCATCGGCATCGACAGCACCCCGGTGCCACACGGCCTTGAGTGCTGCGATACCGGCTTCCACCACGTCGCGCCGGGGCTTGCCATCAAGGGCGGCCACCATGCCCACGCCGCAGGCATCGTGCTCATCGGCGGGGGTGTACAGGCCGGAGATGGCCTGCGCGTTGTCGCGCCATTCCTGCACGAAATCGGTGGACTGGTTTTCGAACTGATCCATCATGCTTACTCCGCCACCTCGGCCTGTGCCGCCGTCATTTCTTGCAGCCATTCATGCATCTGCGCTGCCGCGTCGCGCCCGTCGCGGATGGCCCACACCACAAGGCTGGCCCCGCGCACGATATCGCCTGCGGCAAACACGCCGGGCAGGCTGGTCATGAAACTTTTCCGATCCACCATGAGCGTGCCCCATCGCGAGACTTCAAGCTCCGGCTGGCCCCACAGCGTGGGCAGCGGCTCGGGGTCGAAGCCAAGCGCCTTGACCACGAGGTCGGCCTCGAGCGTGAACGCGCTGTCCTCCACCGGCTCGACCGACTGGCGGCCCGAGGCGTCGGGCAGGCCGAGCTTCATACGGCTGGCGCGCACGCCGCTTACGCTGCCCTCGCCCTCAAACGCCTGCGGGGCTGCGAGCCAGACGAACTCGACACCTTCCTCCTCGGCGTTCTTCACCTCACGCACGGAGCCGGGCATGTTGGCGCGGTCGCGGCGGTAGAGGCATTTGACCGATTTCGCCCCCTGCCGGATGGCAGTACGCACGCAGTCCATGGCCGTATCGCCACCGCCGATCACCACAACCGACTTACCCGCGGCATTCAGGTCGCCATTGTCGTATTCGGCCACCCTGTCACCCAGCGAGACGCGGTTGGAGGCGGTGAGGTAATCAAGCGCGCGCACGATGCCGCCCAGACCCGCGCCAGGGCCGCCAATGTCACGCGATTTGTACACGCCGGTGGCGATCAGCACGCCATCATGGCGTGCGCGCAGGGTGGAGAACGCGATGCTGTCCGCGCCATCGGTATCGCCAATGCCCTTGCCGAGATGAAAATGAATGCCCGATTCCACCAGCAGCCTGTGCCGACGCAGCACGATGTCCTTTTCCAGCTTGAAGCCGGGGATGCCATACATCAGCAGGCCGCCGATGCGGTCGTAACGGTCATAGACATGGACCTGATAGCCCTGCTCGCGCAGTTGCACGGCTGCGGCCAGACCGCCGGGGCCGGCACCGATGATGGCAACGCTCTCATCGCGCTCGACCACCGGCTTGACCGGCTTGACCCAGCCGTTGTCGAAGGCGTTATCGGTGATGTAGCGCTCGACCGCGCCGATGGTGACGCTCTCAAATCCTTCCTCGATCACGCAGTTGCCTTCGCACAGGCGGTCCTGCGGGCAGATGCGGCCACAGATTTCGGGGAAGGTGTTGGTGGCGGAGGACAGTTCATACGCCTCCTCCATCCGCCCTGCCGCCGTCATCATCAGCCAGTCGGGGATGTTGTTGCCCAGCGGGCAGTGCACCGAGCAGAACGGCACGCCGCACTGCGAGCAGCGCGAGGCCTGCGTCTCGGCCCTGGCGGGCACGAACTCATCGTAAATTTCGTTGAAGTCCTGGCGGCGCGTCTCGGCAGGCCGTTTGTCGGGCTGCTCCTGCGCCACGGAGACGAATTTCAGCATGCGCTCGGCCATCGGTCTGCCCCTGGTCTGCATAATGGAAGGAAGGCGTCAGGCACGGCATACGCGCCCGGTGTCCGCACATGACCTACGCAACGCCTTGCCCAAAGAAAAGACAGCAGTACTGACCTTAATGCAGGAAACGACCAGAAATACGCGAAATTCTCCCCTCCGCGCCGAAATCAGTCCAGCACCAGATCCATGGGCGAGGGTGTTATGCCCAGCATCTCGAGCGTGCGGGCGCCGGGGGCCACGACGTTATCGACATAAAGCAGCCTGACCTGATCGCGGGTCAGCAGCTTGCCCGGCAGGTGCTCGAGCACGCTGGCCTGAATATTGGCAAGCCAGCGCGGCACCGCGATGAGCGGGCGCGGATGCCCGGCCCACCGCGCGGCCCAGGCCACGAGCTGGCGCATGGTCATGACCAGCGGGCCGCCGAACTCGAAGATGGCGCCCTCCATGCCCTCGCTGGAGGCGATGCGCAGCATGCCCTCGGCCACATCCCCCACCCACACGGGCTGGAAGCGCGTGTCCGGGCCAAACACCGGCACCACCGGCATGAAACGCGCCATGCGGGCGAACATGGCGGGAATGGCCCCCTCCACGCCAAAAATGAGCGAGGGCCGGATGATGACCGCCTGCGGCATGTGGCGGCTGACGGCGGCCTCCCCCTCGCCCTTGCTGCGGGCATAGGCCGAAGGGCTGCTCACATCCGCGCCAATGGCCGAGACATGGATCAGCCGCGCAACGCCTGCGGCAGCACTGATCCGCGCCACCCGTGCCGCACCCGCCACATGGATCGCCTCGAACGTGGCCGCCCCGCGGGGGGAAAGGATGCCCACAAGGTTGATGACCAGCGCGCTGCCCTCGATGGCGGCAACGCAGGCGGCCTCATCGGTTACGGAGGCGACGACGGGCACCACCTGCCCCACATCGCCAAGCATGCGCAGGGTTGCGGCATGTGCCGCCGTGCGGCCTGCCACGCGCACCACGTAACCAGCCCGCGCCAGCCGCCCCACCACGGAGCGGCCCACGAATCCGCTCCCGCCAAATACCGTTGCAACCTTGCGTGCCATGGCCTGCTCCTGCCCGTTATTCATGACTGTTTCCCTGGCCCCTGTTGTCGCATCTTTGCCCGATCGCTTCCCAGACATTTTGACTGCACAGCCATGCCGGACGGCCCGCTTTCCGCCGCACGGAGAATTAAAGTGCGCCTGATTTCAAAAAAATGCATTTACCCTGTTGACCGCCCCCGCCGGGCGGACTAAACAGCGCTCACACCACCCCGGCGGCCTCCGCTGGGGAGCCTCTGAGCCCAGATGGCGGAATTGGTAGACGCGCAGGTTTCAGGTACCTGTGGCCGCAAGGTCGTGGAAGTTCGAGTCTTCTTCTGGGCACCATCTCTCAAAACTGAATATCATTCCCCTCCGGGGGCGATCAGGACAGCCCGTCGCGGGACTGTCCCGTTATCTTTTTGCCTGTTCCGCAGCCGGAATTGGTGTAAACCGCCCCGAACACATCCTTCACGGTCCTGGCCGCCCAGGGCACAGGCAGGCGTTACGGCACAACGGATTGCCCTGCTTGCGGTTGCGTTGCAGACCTGCCACCGTGAATTCAATTGCGTGACGGAGCATTACACATATGGCCACAAGCCCATCACCCGACGCCATTCACTTCTATCGTGGCGACCTGCCCGCGCATGTCACCTTCAGCGGCAGTGTTGCGGTGGATACGGAAACGATGGGCCTCAACCCGCACCGCGACCGGCTGTGCCTCGTGCAGCTTTCCGGCGGCGATGGCCACGCCCACCTGGTGCAGATGCCCAAAGGTGCCAGCGCAGCCGACTGCCCCAACCTTGTGCGCGTACTTGCTGACCCGGCCCTGCCCAAACTCATGCATTTCGCCCGCTTTGACGTCGCCATCCTGCAGCACACGCTGGGCATTACGGTTGCCCCCGCCATCTGCACCAAGATCGCCTCCAAACTGGTGCGCACCTATACCGACCGCCATGGCCTGGCCCATCTGTGCCGTGAACTGCTGGGCGTGGAACTGAGCAAGCAGCAGCAGTCATCGGACTGGGGGGCGGATGTGCTCAGACCTGAACAACTGGCCTATGCCGCCTCCGACGTGCTGTACCTGCATGCCCTGTGGGCAAAGCTCGAAGCCCTGCTGCACCGCGAGGGGCGGCGTGAACTTGCGCAGGCCTGCTACGATTTTCTGCCCACGCGCGCGCGGCTTGATATACTGGGCTACGAGGATCCTGACATTTTCGCGCATCGGGCCGCCTGATGCCCCGTGCCCGGTTTGACCGGGAACCCATTCAGACCGATACAGATCGTGCATGAATAGCAGCCCCCTTCCCCCTCCCTCCGCCATGGGCGATGACGCAGGCCAGCCCGCGCGCATGCTGCGCGAGGCCCGTGCCGTGCTGCGCGCCGAATCCGCCGGGCTGCAGGCCATGATTGCGGCGATGGAAGACAGCAATGCAGGCGATGGCGGGCTGGGGGCGGCCTTCATCGCGGCGGTAGAGGGCATCTGGTCGAACAACCGCCGCGTGGTGGTGACCGGCATGGGCAAGTCGGGTCATATCGGGCGCAAGATCCAGGCCACCCTTGCCTCGACCGGCACGCCCGCCATTTTCGTGCATCCGGCCGAGGCCTCGCACGGGGATCTGGGCATGCTGCAGAAGGGGGATGCAGTGCTGGCCATATCCAATTCCGGCGAGACGGCGGAAATGGCGGACATCATCTCGCATGCCCGGCGCTTCGGGCTGCTGCTCATTGCCATGACCGCGCGCGCGGGCTCCACGCTGGCGCAGGCGGCCGATATCGTGCTGCTCCTGCCCCATGCCCCCGAGGCCTGCCCCATCGGCCTCGCCCCCACCACCAGCTCCACCATGCAGCTTGCGCTTGGCGATGCGCTGGCCATCGTGCTGTTGCAGCGCCGGGGCTTCAGCGCCAGTGACTTTGGCATATTCCACCCCGGCGGGCGGCTGGGCACGCGGCTGCGCCGGGTGAGCGAGCTGATGCATACAGGCCAGAGCATGCCCCTTGGCCCGCCTGACATGAAGCTGCGCCGCGTGATTGTGGAAATGACCCGCAAGGCATTTGGCTGCATGGGCGTGGTGGACGTGCAGGGCCGGCTGCTCGGCCTGATTACCGACCACGACCTGCGTCTTGCCCTGGGCCGCGACCTTGACCACACCCTTGCCGCCGACATCATGAACCCCACACCCCAGACCATCGGCCCCGACCTGCTGGCCGCCGAGGCGCTGCGGGTCATGAACGACCGGCCACGCCCGATCTCGAGCATTTTCGCCCTTGATGAGGAGGGGCATGCGGTGGGCATCCTCCACCTTCACGACCTGCTGCGCGCGGGCATTGCATGACCGACCGCCCCGAAGACAGGGACGACGACACCGATCCCAACACCATCCAGCGCGAGGATTATGCCCGCAGCGCCGCCGATATCGAGCGCCAGCGCAGCATATTCGACCAGGGCACGCGCACGCGCCTGCTGCCCAACGCCGCCGACCAGGCGCGCAGGCAGGCCATCATGCGCTCGGCCAAGTGGATGCTGCCGCTGTTCGCCCTCGTTCTGCTGGGTTCGATTGCCGCATGGCCTGCGGTCGAGCGCGCCGTGATCATGCATACCGGCACCATGGCGCAGATGAGCCGCGTGCGCGTGAAAAGCGGCAGCATGCTCAACCCCACCTATCGCGGGCTGGACGATCATGGCCGCCCCTACATGATTACCGCCGACGAGGCCCGCCAGGTCGACCCCGAGCGCATTGACCTGAGCAATCCCGCCGCCGATACCCTGACCGATAACGGCAACTGGCTGTATGTTACCGCGCGCGACGGCGTATATATGCAGCATACCCAGTTGCTGGACCTGACGCGTGACGTCACCCTCTATCGCAATGACGGAACCCTCATGCTCAGCCCTACCGCCGATGTCGACATGCGCCACAACATCATCGTAACCGATAGCTGGGTCCATGCCGAAGGCCCGGTGGGCGTGCTCGACGCGCGCGGCGGCATGGTGGATACACGCGGCGGCATCATGCTGTTTCGCGGTCCGGGCCGCATGATTCTCAATGCAGCGGAAAGATCGAACTGATGGCGCGCCTCTTCCCTCACCTGCCGCTTGGCGGCGTCCTGCTCGGGCTGGTGGCGGCTGGCCCGGCCATGGCGCAGGGGCTCGACATGTCGCACGGCCAGCAGATCAATGTCACCGCCGCAGGCGGCTTCGACTGGGACCAGAACGCGCAGACCGTCACCGCCTATGACCGCGCCCAGGCCATCCGTGGCGACGTTACCGTGCGGGCCGACAAGCTCATCGCCTTCTACCGCAAGAAGGCCGCCGCCACCCCTGCACCGGGGCAGACGCCCCCCGGCACGAACACACCCGCAACACCGGGCGCACAGGCCGCAGGCAAGCCGCCCGGCCCCGACGCGCCGCTCGCAGCCCATCTTGGCGTTGCCCCCCCGCCGGAGACGCGCAGGCCCCATATCGTGGATGACACGCCCGCCCCCGCTGGCGCCACGAACACGCCCGCACCGGCCAGCACGGCCTCCGCCACCGACCCGGATGTGGATACGAACCTCGCCACCCCGTCTGACGTGCTGCCGCAGGACCTGCCCATCCCTGACCGGCCCGACCCCATCGGCGCGCCCGGCAATGGCCCGGCCAACGGGCCTGCGGGCACGGCCCAGGGGAATGGGCAGGGCGATGGCACCGGCGGCGGCACGGCGGGCGATGGCGGTTCATCCGGCGGGTCGAGCGAGGTTTACCGCCTTGAGGCCATAGGGCACGTGCATGCCTTCAACCTCAACGACCAGGCCTGGGGTGACCATGCCGTGTATGACGTCGATCAGGCCATTCTGGTCATGACCGGCGAACACCTGAAGATGACTGCGCCGCAGGATATCCTGACCGCGCGCGACGTGCTGGAATACCATTCGCACGAGCACATGTCGGTCGCGCGCGGCAACGCCACCATGACCACCAATGACGGCCGCCAGATCCGCGCCGACGTGCTGGTGGGCTACGACAAGCCCAAGCCCGAGCGCAGCAACAGGCGCAAGGAATGGAAACAGACCCACCCCAACGGCAAGCCCCCCCTGCCCGACGATGCCACCACGCCGGAAGAAGCGGCGGCGGATGACAAGCCCTCGCCCGGCGCAGGCACGATGGACCATGTCGATGCCTTCGGTCACATCATCATCCGCACCCGCACCGAGACCATCACCGGGGATCGCGGCGTGTACGTGCCCGATACGGGCATTGCCCGACTGGTGGGCAACGTGCATATCACCCGTGGGGAAAATCAGGTCAGCGGCACGTCGGCCATCGTAAACCTGCATACCGATATCTCGACCCTGACCGACAACCCCGGCTCGCGCGTGAGTGGCCTGGTCATTCCCAACCAGGCTGGCAAAGGTGGCAAGGTACAAGGCAAATGAACATGACCCCCCCGACCGACAGCCCCGACACCACGGAACTGCCCATCCCCGCCCCCTCGGCCGGGCTGATCGCCAGCGGAATCGGCAAGAGCTACAAGAAGCGGCAGGTGGTGCGTGACGTGTCGCTGCAGGTGCAGCGCGGCGAGGCCGTGGCCCTGCTCGGCCCCAATGGCGCGGGCAAGACCACCAGCTTCTACATGATCGTGGGGCTGGTGCGGCCCGACATGGGCACGATTACGCTTGATGGCGCGGACATTACCCAACTGCCCATGTACCGCCGCGCGCGCATGGGCATTGGCTACCTGCCGCAGGAGTCGAGCATCTTCCGCGGGCTCAATGTCGAGCAGAACATCATGGCTGCCCTCGAGATCGTGGAACCCGACCCCGACCGCCGCCAGACCATGCTTGACGGGCTGCTGGGCGAATTCGGCATAACGAGGCTGCGGCATTCCTCCTCGCTCGCCCTTTCTGGCGGTGAGCGGCGACGGCTGGAAATCGCCCGCGCGCTGGCCAGCCAGCCGCATTACATCCTGCTTGATGAGCCGCTTGCAGGCATCGACCCCATTGCGGTGGGCGAAATCCGTGATCTCGTGGCCCATCTGAAGGACCGTGGCATCGGCGTGCTGATTACCGACCATAACGTGCGCGAGACGCTGGAAGTAATCGACCGCGCCTACATCATGCATAGCGGGCAGGTGCTGACCGAGGGACGGCCAGAGGAAATCGTGGCCAACGAGGACGTGCGCCGCGTGTATCTGGGCGAGAAATTCACCCTTTAAATAAAACGATAAAAGTTTTGGGTGCCGCCTTTTTTCAAAAAGGCGGCATTCTTCCGCCAGCAGGCCCCCCCTGTATTCGTTACGCTTTACGCAAGGGCTGCGGGCAGAAAAAAGCGCCGCTCCCGCATGCAAGGAAAGCATGGACAGCGAGGGGGCAACCATGCCCAAATACATTCGTTCGCTGTCATGTGCCCGATCAGACCGGCACGACGCAACAGCCACTGTCACGCAGGCCTTACGGGAAGGATCGTCCCCTTAATTCATAGCCAGTCGCTCAAAGCACGTCTTCCTTCTGCCCGTAAGCAACCGCGTTACGACCATGTAAGGAGTTGCCCCTTATGCACATCAGTGTCGCCGGAAAGCAGATCGCCCTGTCCGATGCCCTGAAACACAGGGTAAGCGCCCATCTGGACCGCATATCGGAAAAATATTTCGGACAGGCCATGGAAGCCCGCGTCACCTTCAGCCGCGCGCGTTCGTTCTTTACATGTGACATCAACCTCCATGCCACGCGCGGGCTTACCCTGCGCGGCGAAGGCGAGGCCGCCGATGCCCATTCGGCCTTTGATGACGCAGCCGAGCATATTGCAAGCCGCCTGCGCCGCTACCACCGCAAGGCCACCAAGCATGGCCACCAGAAAGCCCGCCAGCAGGTGCCCGAAGTCGGGCGTGGCTATATCCTGCGGCCCGGCATGGCCGCCCTTTCCACCACGGAAGATGACGCCACGGTCGAGGATGAGGACAGCGCGCTGCCCGCAACCGGCCCCTACGCCACCATCATTGCCGAGCACCCGACCGAGATCCCGACCCTGAGCGTGAGCGAGGCGGTGATGCGGCTTGATCTGGCCGACTGCCAGATCCAGCTCTTTCGCAACAGCAAGACCGAGACGATCAACGTGCTCTACCGTCGCCCTGACGGCAATATTGGCTGGCTCGACCCCTCGCTGCGCCCCAACTGACCCCTGACCGGCAGCGTCCCCTATATGGGGCCTGCCTCCCAAACAGAAATGGCCCTGCCCCCGGATACGGGAGCAGGGCCATCTGTTTTGTGGCATGCACCAGGTGCTAGTGCAGCGGCACCAGCATCATGTCGTGCTGGACGATCGCATTGACCGCGTCATCGCGGTCCTCCGCTACGGCAAGCGGCGTGCCATCGGCGGCATGGATGGCGAAGGCATTCTCGCCCTCGACCTGTACTGTCCGGATATAGGCCACCGCTTCCATGCCCAGTCCGCGCAGTTCGCCCGTACTGATCATGTGGGGGCTGGTTGTGGGTTCCGCCGGTTCGCTGTGCAGCAGCACCCGGCCATTCCGTGTCGTGACTCTCATGGTGTCATCTCCTGCATCATGAAGGGTCTGTTGCCCTTCGTCTCCGCATCGCAACAGGGGGGCCTGACCACGCGGGGATCAGTCCTCGTCAATCACCCTGACAACACGTTGCTTGCGCCCGGCAGGCACATCAACCACCGGCGCAACACGATCATGCGAGGGCGGCGGGCTGGCCTGCGGGGCACGCGCGATCTCGATCTTGCGCACGCGCACTTCAGGCTGCGGACGGGCGAGTTCGATATGCAGCAGCCCGTTATCCATCCACGCGCCGCCAACCTCGATTCCCTCGGCCAGTACGAACGCCTTCTGGAACTGCCGCGCCGCAATGCCACGATGCAGGAAAATACGCCCCTGCCCGTCGTCGCTCTGGCGCCCGCGGATAACAAGCTGGTTGTCTTCCTGTGTTATGTGCAGGTCTTCCATCACGAACCCCGCCACCGCAAGCGTAATGCGCAGCGTGGTGGGGCTGACCTGCTCTATGTTGTAGGGCGGATACCCGTCCGATGCATTCTTTGATGCCCGTTCAAGCATCTGCTCCAGATGATCGAACCCAAGGAACATGGGTGACCCGAAAACTCTTCCCGACAAATCGGCCTCCTCTGCTGTGAGCGAGACAGGAAACGGAAAAGACGGACCCGAAACGGCATCCGCCCTCCGTTCCCCTACGATATGGGAGAATAATAGAAATGCACAAGGGAGCAGCCCGCACCATACATGTGCATTTTGGCTGTATCACCACTGGTATCGCGCGGGCGGAAACGCTAAATGGCGATCTATGATTGATCATGATGTCATCGCTCAGGCGACCCCCATGCCGATCCTGGTCGCGCCCCAGGCGGTCCTGCGCCAGAAAACCCGCCTTGTCCGCCCCGAGGACATGGGCGACCTGCGCATCACCATCCCCCGCATGTTCGCCGCCATGTACGAAGCCCCCGGCATCGGGCTGGCAGCCCCCCAGGTGGGCCTTGGCATGCGCTTCGCCATTGTGGACGTGTCCGACAAGGGCGAGGCCCGCAACCCGCTCGTGCTGATCAACCCCGAGGTGATTGCCGAGACCGAGGACATGGCCGTGCGCGAGGAAGGCTGCCTGTCGCTGCCCAACCAGTATGCCGAGGTCGTCCGCCCCGAGGCCGTGCGCGTGCGCTACCAGGACATGGAGGGCAAAAAACACGAGCTTGAGGCCAACGGCCTGCTGGCCACCTGCCTGCAGCACGAGATCGACCACCTCGAGGGCATCCTGTTCGTCGATCATCTTTCCACCCTCAAGCGCAACATGATCATGCGCCGCCTGGCCAAGGAACAGCGCCTCAAGCATTGAGTGCTGAGCGCGGATCACCGCCGCCGGAACCCGACCTGTCACGCCAAGGGTTCCGGCCCAGACAGAACGGACCCACCCACCATGCGACTGGCCTTCATGGGCACGCCCGATTTTGCAGTGCCCGCCCTGCGCGCCCTGCATCAGGCCGGGCATGACATCGTTACCGTCTACAGCCAGCCCCCCCGGCCCGCAGGCCGTGGCAAGAAACTGCGCCCCTCGCCGGTGCACCTTGCCGCTGATGCACTCGGCATTCTCGTGCGTACGCCCCTGTCGCTGCGGCGCAATGCGGAAGAGCATGCGTTTTTCCGCGCTCTCGAACTCGATGCGGCGGTGGTGGCCGCCTATGGGCTGATCCTGCCCGTGGCCATGCTCGACGCCCCTGCGCGCGGCTGCCTGAACATCCATGCCAGCCTGCTGCCGCGCTGGCGCGGAGCCGCCCCCATTCAGGCCGCCATCCTGGCCGGTGACAGTGAAAGCGGCGTAACCATCATGCAGATGGATGCCGGGCTGGACACCGGGGCCATGCTGCTGCGCGACCATGTGGCGCTGACCAACCACACCACAGCCACCACCCTGCATGATGACCTTGCCGCCATGGGTGGCCGCCTGATCGTGGACGTGCTGGCGCAGCCTCCCTACCCCGGCACGCCCCAGCCCGAAAATGGCGTGACCTATGTGCAGCGCCTGAGCCGTGAGGACGGGCGCATCGACTGGACCCGTCCCGCAACTGAAATCGACCGGCAGGTCCGCGCACTGACCCCCTGGCCCGGCACGTTCACCACGCTGGACGGGCAGGTAATCAAGATCGGGGCCGTGAGCCTGACGCAGGGCACCGCGCAGGCCATGCCCGGCACGGTGGTGGATGACGCGCTGCGCATCGCCTGTGGCGGGGGCACGATGCTGCTTGTCACGCGCCTGCAGCGCCCCGGCCGGGGCATGATGGAGGCGGCCGACTTCCTGCGCGGGCAGGCCGTGGCCGCTGGCACGCGGCTGGGCGGGGCGTAACCCCCTGATGACCGAGATCACACCCCCACTCCCCGCCATCCCCACGATCCGCCCTGATGACATCGCCCCGCCTTCCGTCTGCCGCTGGGCCGTGCTGCTCGAATATGACGGGCAGGGCCTTGTCGGCTGGCAGCGCCAGTCGGCGGAGGATCTCATATCCGTGCAGGGGCTGCTCGAAGGGGCTGCGCGCAACCTGACCGGCGGCCGCACGGTGCGCAGCATCACGGCTGGCCGTACCGATGCGGGCGTGCATGCGGCGGGACAGGTCGCGCATCTGGATTTTCCCGCCGATGTGACGCTGTCGAGTGCCACGGTGCGCGACGGGCTGAATTTCTACATGAAGCCCCACCCGGTAGTGGTGCTCATGGCGCGCCCGGTGCTGCCGCACTGGAATGCCCGCTTCTCCGCCTGCTCACGTGCCTATCGCTACCGTATCCTCAACCGCTCGTCGCGCCCGGCCCTTGATGAGGGGCGGGTGTGGCACATCAAGGCTCCGCTCGATGTGGACATCATGCAGCGCGCGGGACGCTGCCTGCTCGGGCGGCATGATTTTACCTCCTTCCGCGCCTCAGCCTGCCAGGCGCGCAGCCCCGTGCGCTCGCTTGAGCAGCTCGATGTGCGCCGCGAGGGCGAATACGTGGTGATTGAAACCGCGGCCCGTTCCTTCCTGCACCATCAGGTTCGCAACATGGTTGGCACCCTGAAAATGGTGGGGGAAGGCCGCTGGGAGCCAGAGCGGGTGGCCGAGGCCCTAGCCGCCCGCGACCGCCGCGCCGCAGGCCCCACCGCCCCGCCAGACGGGCTGTGCCTGACGGCGGTGGGGTATGAGGATAATCCCTTCAGCCGGTAGATGGCCGGTGCATGATCATCGGTGTTTGGGGGATGGCTTTTGAAGCTTTTTGAAAAAACTTCTTTATGGTTTGTGGTGGGCATCAAGCCTGTACAAAACCAGAAAGCCGTTGCCCTGCCGCTCGCGATAGGCCTCCATATAGGCCTGCCTGATCCGGTCATATAAAATGGCCCGGACCGCTTCATTCTCGTCAGGCTCCGCAGGCGTATAGGCCATGATATAGGTCGGGTTCTGGCCCAGCACTTTTTTGATTTCCGTGGCCGGATCCATGCCGGTTGCCCGGTTTTCAACCACAGAATGAAAATGACCGGGAAAGGGATGATCCGTCAGTTTGCATGGCGGCAGGAAATCATAAAAAATCGCTGATCCGTTATAAATGAACAGACAGCCTTTTTCTTTTGAAATGACGTTCAGGACATTATGAAATGTCCGGGCATTGCCACTGTTCTTCTGGTTTTCAAGAACCATGACCTGCCCTGCCACCGTACCTGCCGCCAGAAGCACCATGAGCCAGATCCGGCCGACAGGGCTGGCGAACAGGGCGGCGGATGCAATGGAAAGCGGCAGGAAAGCCGGGATGGCGTAATGGTTGTACCATTCCCCGATCAGAAAGACGCCAATCACCGCGCAAACCGACCAGGCATTGAAAAAGAAGGCGCATTTGCGCTGCACGGCGGTCCGGTTGCGGCACAGGATCATCTGCAGCACAATATTGAGCAATAGCGGGCCGATCAGCAGCATAATATTCATGAAATTATGCGCCAGAATGGCCGGGGGCTCCTTGGTGCGATGGAATATGGACAGGATGTTGGCAAACCACCAGTTCCAGCCATAACCGCACAGCCAGTACCCGCCCCCCACCAGCACGGTGGGCAGCAGGGCAATGGCCGCGAAAAGCAGGAGGTAGCGCGCCGTCGCACCCCATGAAAACCGGTTCTGCCTGAGGATATACCCCAGAAAAATACCGGCAAAACAGCCTTCAAAAACGGTTGTATACTTGATCTGCAGCGACAGGCCGAACAGCAGCATGGCCATGCCACCTTTTTTGATGATCTCGGACTGCGTGGGCTTTTCAGCGCTGATGAGCCTGACGATGTTCAGCATCGCGCACCCTGCCAGCAGGTTATAGAATACAGGCGACTGGCCGCCCTCGCCGCCCGCAAGGTTCAGCCAGGCCACATAAAGCAGGGCCGCAAACAGGGCGCCGATTGCCGATGCCACGCACCGCGCCATTTTCATGGCCACGACGGCGGTCAGGCATACGCTGGCCAGCGCGCCAATCTGATAGGCCCAGAGCCGGTAGGGGCCGAACAGGTGAAAAAAAGCGTAGATGATAAACAGACCCAGCGGCTTCCTGTCCCACACATCCACAAAGGGGATGGCGCCATGCAGCATGTCGCCGCCGACAAACAGGTAAAACCCTTCATCCACATTGATCAGCGGATTACCAAAAGACGAAAATCGGCAAAGAATGCAAAAAATAGCAATTATGATGGAATAATTCAGTGATCCATGACCATCACAAGCTTTTTTCGTGCCCATTTTGGTAATCCTGAACCTGACCTGAAACGCATGGACGCAATGGCGGACAACCATACGCTACGGATTGATTGAAATCTGCGCTTTAGTGGCCGGTAAATTGTTTGAAAACAAAATATTGATAGAAAATTTCAGAATGCCGTCTTTTTTCAAAAAAGGCGGCATCCCCGGAAGCTTTTTCATGATTTTTCTTGCAGGCAGCAAACCGGCCCTTAATGCGGCTGCGCCTGCTGGACCATAAGCGGATACAGGAAGTCGTGCCATGCCCGCTGATGGGGAGAAAGCAGCCCCGTCGCGGCTACAAGCAGCCCGAGGCTGCCCAGAATGGCCAGCACCAGCACCACCGCCTGCCCACGCCGCAGCAGCAGCCCCACGCGGGCGACGTACCAGGTCAGCCACAGGCTGTAGCCAAACTCCACGCCATTGAGAATGCCCGCCCCCGTTGCCGATTGCAGCAGTCTGGGCGAGGCCAGCGCCATGAGCAGTGCCACCACGAGGCCGACAAACAGCGTGACCCAGTCCGTCCACCATGTCGCGGTGATATAGCGCATCCACAGCCCTTCGCGCTTCCAGTGGCGGGCCAGTGCATTGGTCACCACCGCAGGCAGCAGGATCAGGCACAGCGCGAACAGCACCTTGACGCCGCTGATGGCCTGCGGGGCCGCACCCAGCGTCAACCCGCCGAGCACCAGCCACATCGCCAGCCGGGGCGCCAGGGCAGCGAGCACGGAATCGCGCGTATTGCCAAAACAGGCTATCCCTTCCGCGCGGCCCCGCCCCAGCAGCATCATGCCTTTGAGGATAACGCCAAACCCCGATGCGTTCGGGGCTGGAGAGGGGCCGCGATCGGACATTAGCCCATTACCTTTTCAAGAAAACCAGAATAGATCGCCGTCAGCTGCTTCAGGTCTGCCAGCGCCACATGCTCATCCACCTTGTGCATGCTGGCCCCGACAAGGCCGAATTCGGCCACGGGGCAGTAGCGGCTGATAAAGCGGGCATCAGACGTGCCGCCCCCCGTATCCAGCTTGGGCACATGGCCCGTTACCGCGCGCACGGCCCGGCGCAGGGCCTCGACCGGGGCATCGGGTCTGGTCAGGAAGGATTCCCCGCTGATGGCAATATTCACATCGGCCCCGGGCGCATGCCGGGCCACCACCGTGCGGATCCAGCCTGCAAGATCCGCGCCGGTATGCAGGTCATTGAAGCGGATGTTCAGCCGGGCCTGCGCCCGTGCCGGTATGACATTGGTGGCCGTGTTGCCCACGTCAAGGCTGGTCACCTGCAGGCTTGAAGGCTCGAACCACTCGCTGCCCATATCAAGCGGGGCCGAAGTCAGTTCACCAAGCAGCCCAAGCAGCCGGTGAACGGGGTTATCCGCCCGGTGCGGATAGGCCACATGCCCCTGCGTGCCATGCACGGTAATGCGGGCATTGAGGCTGCCACGACGGCCGATCTTGATGACCTCGCCCATCTCGCCCGGATTGGTGGGCTCGCCCACGAGGCAGAAATCGGGGATCTGACCGTTGGCCTGCATCCATTCCAGCACGCGCACGGTGCCGTTGGTGGCAGGCCCTTCCTCATCGCCGGTAATCAGCAGGCTTATCGTGCCCTGGGGCTCAGGCACCTTTTGCAGGTACAGGCGCACGGCGGCGACGAAGGCGGCAATGCCCCCTTTCATGTCGCACGCGCCGCGACCGAACAGGAGGCCGTCGTGTATTTCGCCGCCAAAGGGATCATGCGCCCAGGGCACGTCGCCCACCGGCACCACATCCGTATGGCCCGCAAAGCACAGATGCGGGTGCCCCGTGCCAAGGCGGGCAAACAGATTGGGCGTGCGGGCAGCCCCCTCGCCAAAGGGCAGCAGGGTCACGCTGAAGCCGATGCCTTCAAGCACGGCGGCCAGCGCGTTGAGGGCACAGCCATCATCAGGCGTGACGGAAGGGCAGCGGATCAGTGCGCGCGCCAGCGCTACAACGCCACCGGCGTCCTGTCCGGGATCTGCCATTCCATCATCCGCCATCGATTGTGTCTCCGTTGCCGGTCAGCCGCGCAGCAGCTCGTTGATCGAGGTCTTGGAGCGGGTGCGCTCGTCCACGCGCTTGACGATCACCGCGCAGTCCAGCGAAGGCAGCGGCTTGCCATCGGTCGAGGTTGCCTGGCGCGGCGGCAGGGTGCCGGGCACCACCACCGAATAAGCCGGGACACGGCCCATGAAGACCTCGCCCGTGGTGCGATCCACGATCTTGGTGGATGCGCCAAGGAACACGCCCATGGACAGCACGCTGCCGCGCTCGACCACAACGCCCTCGGCCACTTCCGAACGCGCGCCGATGAAGCAGCCATCCTCGATGATGACGGGCGCGGCCTGCAGCGGCTCGAGCACGCCGCCAATGCCCACGCCACCACTGATGTGGCAGTTCTTGCCAATCTGCGCGCAGCTGCCGATCGTCACCCACGTATCAACCATGGTGCCGCTATCAACATACGCACCGGCATTGACGAAGCTCGGCATCAGCACCACGCCCGGCGCGATAAAGGCGGAACGACGCACGATCGAGCCAGGCACCGCGCGGAAACCGGCCGCGGCAAAGGCGGCCTGGTCCCAGCCGGCAAACTTCAGCGGCACCTTGTCATAGCTCGGCGCGCCCGCGCCACCGCCTTCAACAAGACGGTTGTCGTTGAGGCGGAAGGACAGCAGCACCGCCTTCTTCAGCCATTCATTCACCACCCAGCCGCCAGCGCCCGGCGTGGCCACGCGCAGCTTGCCCGAATCCAGCGCCAGAAGGGCGGCTTCAACGGCATCACGGTCAGCGCCGGTGGTGGCGGTGGACAGCGTCTCACGACGCTCCCACAGGGCCTCGATCTGGCTCTGGAGGGATGTATCGGTCATATCTGCAAAATCCTGTCTGGGCTGGTTTTCCCGGCCTGTCATGGCCGCAAACCTGTATTAATTTGCCAGCGGACCATGCGGAGGATCAGGGGGAATGTCAACGCACCCCCTCTGCCTGCAAGCCCGCGCGGCACTGCGCATCATGCGCTGCGAATGAGGGTTCCGGGCCCGGCTTCGGTAAAGAGCTCGAGCAGGCAGGCATGCTGCACCCGGCCATCGAGAATGACGGCGGCCTTGGCACCCGCGCGCACGGCCTCGAGGCAGGTTTCCACCTTGGGGATCATGCCGCCCGAAATCATGCCGCTGGCAATGCCCTTGCGGGCATCCTCGGCGGTAAGTTCGGGAATCAGCCTGCCATCACCATCAAGCACGCCGGGCACGTCGGTCAGCATCAGCAGGCGGCTGGCATTAACCGCGCCCGCAATCGCACCCGCGGCCGTATCAGCATTGATGTTGTAGGTCTCGCCACTGGCACTGCTGCCAATGGGCGCAATGACAGGGATCAGCCCCGAGCCCGACAGCGCATAGATCACGCGCGGGTCAATGCGCTCGGGCTCGCCCACGAAGCCAAGGTCGAGCAGGCGGTCGGTTTCAACGCCGTTTTCACGCGCGCGGCGCTGGAGCCTGCGCGCGGTGATCAGCCCGCCATCCAGCCCCGAAATACCCACTGCGAGCGCGCCAGCACGGTTGATGAGGCCCGCCACCTGCTTGTTCACCTTGCCACCGAGCACCATCTCGATCACGTCGATCATGGCGGCATCGGTCACGCGCAGGCCGTCAATGAAGGTGGATTCGATCTGCAGGCGCTTGAGCATGGCGCTGATCTGCGGGCCACCACCATGCACCACGACCGGGTTGACGCCAACCTGCTTGAGCAGGGCGATATCATGGCCGAACGCGGTGGAGAGCGTGGTATCGACCATCGCGCTGCCACCATATTTCACCACAACCGTATCACCCGCGTAGCGCCGCAGATAAGGCAGCGCCCTGGCCAGAACCTCGGCGCGTGCCTGCGCGTCCTGATCAGCCGATCCTGTTCCTGTCATCCGAACGGTTCCTTCGCTCCTGACTGCTTCATATCCATTGCCCCGCCGCACCAGCGTGGGAGCAGGCCCGCATGCAGCCTAGACCGGGTTGGCGAGGCGGGCGAGCTCAGCCCGCAATTCCTCAATTCCGGCCCCGGTCGTGCTGCTCGTGGCCAGCACATCGGGGAAGGCTGCTGCATGCGCGCGTACGATCTCGCCCACCGCGCGCAGCTTGGCCGCGAGTGCTGGCGGCTTTGGCACATCGCACTTGGTCAGCACGACCTGAAAGGTCACGGCCGCGCGGTCGAGCATTTTCATGATCTCTTCGTCACTGGCCTTGAGTTCCACCCGGCTGTCGAGCAGCAGCACCACGCGGCGCAGCGTGGGCCGGCCGCGCAGGTAGGAGAACATCATGCCCTGCCAGTCTTCCTTCACTGCCTTCGCTGCCTTGGCAAAGCCGTAGCCCGGCATGTCAACGAGGGTGAGGCGGTCGGCAAGTTCAAAGAAGTTGAGCTGTTTGGTCCGCCCCGGCTCGGACGAGGCACGTGCAAGCGCCCTGCGCCCGGTCAGCGCGTTGATCAGGCTGGACTTGCCCACGTTGGAGCGACCGGCAAACGCGATCTCGGGCAGGATCGGGTCAGGCAGTTGCCCGAGCTTCTGCGCGCCGAATACGAAGTTGAATTCACCGGCAAACAGCACGCGACCAATCTCACGGTCGCGTTCCATTTCTTCTGGCGTGGGGGCTGGGTTCGAGAAATCCACCATGTTGGTCCCTACGATCACTTCTTCCCGGCCGGAAGCTTGGGCTGGCTGGTCGCAGCGGCGGCCTTCGTGTTCATGCGGCGCTGGATCACCGTCTGCTGCAGCATGGTCAGCAGATTGTTCCAGCAATAATAGATCACGAGGCCAGCGGGCTGGCGCGCCATGAAGAAGGTGAAGATGATCGGCATGAACTGGAACATCTTCTGCTGCGCCGGATCCACCGAAGGTGCCGGGTTCAGCTTCTGCTGGATGAACATGGTCAGCCCGAACGCCATCGGCCACAGGCCAAGCTGGAGCATGGGCGAGATGACCGACGGATCCCACGGGATCAGCCCGAACAGGGTGAACAGGTTTGTGGGGTCAAAAGCCGAGAGGTCATGGATCCAGCCAAAGAACGGCGCGTGACGCATCTCGATGGTCACGTACAGATCCTTGTACAGGCACCAGAACACCGGAATCTGCAGCAGCACGGGCAGGCAGCCGCTGGCCGGGTTCACGCCTTCCTGCTTGTAAAGCGCGATCATCTGCTGGTTGAGCGCCATCTGGTCGTCTTTATAACGCTCGCGCAGGGCTTTGATCTTGGGCTGGAGCTGGCGCATCTTGCCCATGGAGTGGAACTGCTTGGTGGCGAGCGGGAAGAACAGCGCCTTGACCAGCAGGGTGAACGCCATCAGCGCAAGGCCAAAATTGCCCAGCATGGTGTTCAGCCAGTCCAGCACCGTGAAGATGGGGCGCGTCAGGAACGCAAACCAGCCAAAATCAACCGCTTTCCAGAAATCGGGGATATGCAGGCTGGACTCATATTTCTCCAGCAGCGGCACTTCCTTCGCACCGGCAAAGACATGGCTTTCGGTGCTGGCCTCGCCGCCTGCCGCTACAACGAGCGGCGCGCGCGCGGTAAAGCCGACATCATAGATGCCCTTGTCGCCACCCTGCGAGAGGAAGGCGTAGTTGGCCGCAACATCACTATCCTGCTGCGGAATGACGGCAGACAGCCAGTATTTGTCGGTAATGCCAGCCCAGCCACCCTGGCCGGACTTGGACCACGCAATATTGCCCGGCGGCACGGCGGCCTTGCGCAGCGACTTGTAGGAGCTTTCGTCAAGCCGGTGGTCAATGACCGAGATCGGCCCTTCATGCACTAGGTAGCCACCCGTCTCGACCGGCGTGTAGCCACGCTCCACGCGTGAGAACGGATAGAGGGACACCCCATCGCTGCCATGGTTGACCACCTTCTGCGTGACCGCGAACATGTAGTTCTGATCAATGGCGATGGTGATCTGGAACACCTGACCCTGGCCGTTATCCCAGCTCAGGGTCACGGGCTGCGCCTCGGTCAGCTTATCGTGGTCGGCGGTCCATACCGTATTGGCGTCGGGCACGCGCACCTGGCCACCACTGACATTGGTCCAGCCCACCTCGACAAGGTTGGGCTGCGCTTCGCCGCGCCGCTCGAGCACGCGCACCAGCGGGCTGCCGTCCTTGACGGTTTCATGGTAATTCTTGAGCACGAGGTCATCAAGCCGTGCGCCGCGCAGGTCAAGCGAGCCAGCCACCCGGCCAGCATCAATCGTAACCCGCGGGTCGGGCGCATCAGACTTTGCTGCCTGGTCGGCAGTCTGGTCGGCCGCCGGGGTAGCCGCGCCATCGGCTGCAGCAGGAGCGGGCGCCGGTGCAGGCGCGGGAGCCTGCTGCTCGACCGTCTTATGGTTCTGCTGTGGCAGGAAATATTCGAAACCGACCAGCACCACGGCAGACAGTGCCGTTGCCACCATAAAACGCTTGATATCCATCAGCGACCCGCCAGACTTTTACTGTTTTGCATGCCACAGCCGCAGGCCGTGCCGGGAACAGGGTCATGACCGCCCGCGTTCCACGGGTTGCAGCGCAGGATGCGCCACCCGGCCAGCACGCTGCCGCGCCCTGCCCCATGAAGGGCAATCGCGTCACGCGCATAATGACTGCATGAAGGAGAGAAACGGCAATGCGCGCCCCAGATGGGACGGATCACCAGTTGATATGCGCGAATCATCGCGCGCAGCACATGGGCGGGCAGGCTGATGGAAGACGTACTCACGATCCTTCCTTCACCCCGGCCTTGCTCAGGGCCTTGCGGTAATCGGCCAGAAGCGACTCGAACCGCCGCCCCCGCGTGCCAGAACGGCCTATGACCACGATATCGGTGCCTTCAAGCGCCTGTTCGCGGCCAACAATCCGCACCACCTCGCGCAGGCGTCGCCGCACGCGGTTCCGCACGACGGAATTACCTACTTTTTTGGTAACGGTAAAACCAAAGCGGGCGACATCCGCATCACCGCGTTCAAGCGCCTGCAGCACCAGCCCCGGCATGGGGGCCTTGCGGCCCTTGGCCGCGACCCGCAGGAACTCGGCGCGTTTTTTAAGACGCGTGGACTGATCGGCCACTTCAAGCCGCCCCTTTGTAGAGACATTCATCGTTGCGGGCTCCTGAAAGCCCGTAACGTAAAGACGTCACCTGCCTCAGGCAGAAAGACGCTTGCGGCCCTTGCTGCGACGGTTTGCAACAATCTTGCGGCCACCAACGGTTTCCATACGCGAACGGAAGCCGTGGCGACGCTTGCGGACCAGCTTCGAGGGTTGATACGTGCGCTTCACAACGGCACTCCCAGATTGACAATGACAGACAGGTTACGGAATAAATTCCATCAGGCCCCGCACCATGCACAAGACCCGAGCGGCGCCTTATACTGCCGCTTTCGGGCAACGTCAATGCTGCCCGCCCTTTGAGCCCGAACCGGATGATTTCCATGCCCAGCTCCAGCCCCGACTCCACTGCTGCCATGACCGAAGCGCTCAGGCGGCACATCCACGACATCCGTGGCCACCTCTCGCCTGCCATGCTGCGGGCGGATTCGCTGGCCCTGAGCAAGGATGAGCGCACGCGAACTGCCGCGCGCGACATTATTGCAGCCCTCGAGGCCACCACGAAGGAACTCAGCGCCATGCGCCGCCTGCTGCCCGCACGCCAGCCCTGAGGGAAATCAGGCGTGGGGGTGCTTTTCGATCAGTTCGATCTTGTAGCCGTCCGGGTCTTCCACAAAGGCGATGAAGGTCGTGCCGAATTTGACCGGCCCCGGCTCGCGCGTGACCTTGCCGCCACCCGCGCGCACCTTCTCCACCAGCGCCTTCACATCCGGCACGCCCAGCGCGAAGTGACCGAAACCGGCGCCCACGTCATAGCCATCATCAACGCCCCAGTTATAGGTCAGCTCAATTTCGGCCTGGCCTGCGGCATTGTCGCCATAACCAATGAATACAAGGGTGTATTTGCCTTCCGGCACTACCTTGCGCCGTAGTTCCTGCATGCCCAGCAACTGGTAAAAGGCGAGGCTTGCCTCAAGGTCGCGCACGCGCACCATGGTATGGAGGTAGGTTCCCACTGGCATTTTCCCCTTCAGGTTGTTTTTGCGTCCCCGCCCGCAAATCCGGTCAGGAACAGTCCGGCCTCATCCGCCATGGCAATGCAGGCGGCAGGGTCGGTCATAAGCGTGGCCCCGGCCTCAATGGCAATACCGCGCAGCCCTGCCGCCGCCGCACCCGCTACCGTGCGCGGCCCGATGGTGGGCAGGTCGGCGCGGCGCTCCTGGTCGGGCTTGGCCATTTTGACCAGAACGCCACCGGGCCGGTCAGGTTGCCGCAACGCGCCCACGCGCCCGAGCATGAGGTCGGTGCCTTCCAGCGCCTCGACCGCCAGCACCAGCCCGCCCTGCACCACGCAGCCCTGCCCGATATCAAGCGCGCCAAGCTGACGCACCACCCGGCGGCCGAGTTCCATGTCTGCCAGAGCCGCTGCATCAGGCGCCTGCTGCCCCATCGGGCCATGACGGGCCACGGAACCGGCAAGATATTCATGCGCGCCGCGAATGGAGAAGCCTTCCTCACCCAGCACGCGCACAATGGCGCCGAGCAGACCATCATCGCCAGCGAACAGGGCCTTGCCGATGCGCGCGAGAATGCGCGCACCCGTGGCATCAGGCCGCAGATTGACAAGGGAGGGTCGCCGCACCGGGCCAATCAGCACCAGATCGCGGCAGCCATGTTCATGCAGGGCGGACAGGATTTCACCCGCCGCGGCAAGGCGGATCATGCGGTGAGGCCAGGGGCCGATCACATCCGGCTCGGCAAACCCCTGAAACCCCACGATAAAAACCTGTCCCCCGGCCTGCGTTATCGCTCGGGCCACCTGGCCGGGCAACGGACCGCCACCAGCAAGGATGCCGACACACTGCCCCGCAAGCCGACCGGCTTCTCGCTCAGGCGCCATCGCTCTCGATCATGTCGCCGCCCTGCACGCGTACAAGCCCGCGATGGCTGGGAGCTGCGATAAAATCAAGAATTTCAACCACGCGCGCATCATCGGCATAGGTCTTGCGCACGTGCTCGAGTCGGGTCTGGAACACGGTACCGGTCGCATGGGCCGCCTTGGGATACAGCGCACGGAAGGCCTGGCGCATGCGCCGGATCTCATCGGGCTGCACGCCATTGCGCCGCAGCCAGATCCAGTGCAGCCCCACCAGCCGCGCACGGTTGCCCAGCACACTGCCATACGGGATCACGTCGGCTTCCACGCCGCACACACCGCCCACAAGGGCCGCACGGCCGATGCGCACGAACTGGTGCAGTGCAGCCGCCCCCATGATGCGGGCATCATCACCAATCGTGACATGGCCGCCCATGACCACGTTGTTGACGATGATCACCCCACGCCCGAGCGTGCAGTCATGCGCCACATGGGAGTTGGCCATGATCAGGCAGTCCGGCCCGATGCGGGTGACGCCCGTACCGGTGGCCGTGCCACGATGGATGGTCACGTTTTCACGGATGATGGTGCGGGCCCCTACCACGCACGCGGTCGGCTCGCCCCTGTATTTCAGGTCCTGCGGCGCCATGCCCACGGTGGTGAACGGGTAGCACACGACCCCTTCGCCCAGCGTGGTGTGCCCGTCAATCACCACATGCGAGATCAGTTCGGCATTATCGCCGATCTCGACATCAGGCCCGACCGTGCACCACGGCCCGATCCGGACCCCGCTGCCAATGCGCGCCTGGCTGGAAACAATGGATGACGGATGGATTTCAGGCGCTTTGTCACGCCGTTCATCCAGTTGGGTACCGTTAGATGAACTTCCTGCCAGAATAGCCTCCATCCCCGCAAGTAACTGTTGCTTCGCAAAGCGGAGCCGCGCAGCGGCCCGTTCCCAGCGGGATTACCCCATGATCATGGCGCTGAATGTTGCCTCGGCAACGGACACGCCATCAACGCGCGCAACGCCCTTGAACTTCCAGACATTGGCGCGGCTGCGTTCCTTCTCCACATGAATGTGCAGCTGGTCGCCCGGGCCTACGGGGCGGCGGAACTTCGCACCGTCGATGGTCATGAAATAGACCAGCTTGCCCTCGAAGGCCTGCCCGAGCGTCAGCACCACGAGGGTTGCCGCGGTCTGGGCCATCGCCTCGATGATGAGCACGCCCGGCATGACGGGACGGGCAGGAAAATGCCCCTGGAAATGCGGCTCGTTGACCGTGACATTCTTGATGCCAACCGCCGACTGCCCCAGCACGATATCGACCATGCGGTCAATCAGCAGGAACGGATAGCGATGGGGAATCGCTTCCATGATCCGCATGATGTCAATCGATTCCAGGGTCGCAGGCTTGGCGTCCGCTGGCAGTGCCTCTACTTCTTTATCCACGTCGTCCAACCACTTGTTCGGTAAGGAGGGGAAACCTGCCACCAGATGGGCCAGGCGCCTCCTACCGGTTGAATATCTGATGACGTCTGGCGATCAGGCCTTGTCAGCCTTTTCCCCGCCGCCATCCTGCGTCGTTTTCCTGGCCATTCGACGCAGAAAAGCCACGTTCCGGAAGAACTCCCGGAAAGGCATCGCCGGACTGCCGATCACGTCGGCCCCGGCATCCACATCGGACATGACACCACACTGCGCCCCGATACGGGCCTTGGTACCGATCTTGATGTGTCCGATCAGCCCGGCCTGCGCCGCGACGGTCACGAAATCACCCAGTTCGGTTGAACCGGAAATTCCTGCCTGGGACACGACGATACAGCAGCGTCCCAGCCGGGCATTATGGCCAATCTGCACCAGATTGTCGAGACGCGAGCCCGCGCCGATCACGGTATCACGGATCGACCCGCGATCCACCGTGGAATTGGCGCCGATCTCCACCCCGTCCTCCAGAATGACACGGCCAAGCTGCGGCACGTTCTCGAAGCCCTCGGGCGTTACGGCAAAGCCGAACCCGTCCTGCCCGATGCGCGCGCCGGGCAGCAGGGTTACCCGCTCGCCCAGCAGCGCGTGCGAGATGGCGACATGCGCGCCAATACGGCAGCGCGCGCCGATCTCGACACCCGCGCCAATACTGGCATGGGTGCCGATATCCACGCCCGCCCCCACACGCACCCGCTCACCGAGCACGGCAAACGCGCCGATGGCGGCGGTAGGATCAATCTCGCAGTTCGCGCCGATTACGGCGGTGGGGTGAATGCCAGGTGTGACCGGCGGCGCGGGATAGAACAGCGTGGCGATGCGCGCCCAGGCCTGATACGGCGCGCGCGACACCAGCACCGCCGCATGCGCGGGCACCTTGTCAGCAAAGGCGGGAGCCACGATCACGGCCCCTGCGCCGGTGCCTTCAAGCAGGGGCAGGTAACGGCGGTTATCAAGAAAGCTGACCTGCGCGCGCGTAGCGGATTGCAGGGGCGCTATGCCGGTAAAGCGGGATGCCTCGCCACCATCTCTGGGCGCGCGCAGTTCAGCCCCGCCGCACCGGGCCAGATCTGCCAGATCAAAAGGCCCCTGCGTGACAAAGAAGCGTGGATCGCCCGGTATGTTGTCCGGCGTCACTGTCATGAAACGGCCCTTAATGCTTGGCGGGTGCTGCAGCCGCCGGGGCGGGCGCGGGCTTGTCGGCATCGGCGGTGGTGGGCATGGTGCCCGATTTGGCCAGCACTTCAGGGTCGGCATCCGCTGCGGGAATGAAGACGGTGGGCAGCGCTGCGTTGAGCTGGGTTGCCACCTGCTGCGTAATATCAAGCGGCTCCTGGCTCAGGGCCACCTGCTCACGGTGCAGCACGAGGTTCATGCTGCGGCTGGCGGCCACCTGCCGAATGATCTGGACCAGCTCACGCTCGATCTGGCCCAACGCCACCTGGGCTGCCTCCTGAATCACGCGGTTGCGGTTGCGGAAATCTTTCTGCGCCGCCATGACCCGCTCCTGCAGCTTGCGCTCCTGGGCCTGGATCTGGTCGGACGACATGGTCTTCGCCTGGCCCTGCAGCTTCTGCTGCTCATCACGCCAGCCAGCCTGCTCCTTCTGCGCCTCACGCGCGAGGTCATCACGCCGGGCGCCAAGCACGCGCTCGGCCTGCTGGGCCGCACTCGACAGGCGCATCACTTCCGGCACGCTGATCACACCAATAACAGGCGCGGGCGGCGGTGCACTCTTGGGCACGTCAGGCGCCTTGGGCACGGGCGGCAGCGGCAGGATCGGGGGATTCTGGGACTGCGCTTCCTCGGTATCGGCCGGGGCGGCGGCGAGCGGCATGGGGGGCGCCGCCTCATGCTGGGGGGCATGGGCCGCAGGCTGCGATGCCTTGGGCACGAACCACCCGGCATTGCCGCCGGATCCCTGCGCATGGGCGCTCGATACGGCCTGATATCCCCACCCGAGCAGAGCGGTTGCGGCAAGCAGACGGATGCCGGATTTACGCAACATTATCACCTCAGAATTGTTGGCCGAAGCCGAAGCGGAGCAGCTGGGTCCTGTCATTGGTTCCCTTGTGCAGGGGAACACCCAGATCGATATTCACGAGACCGAACGGACTCTTCCACGCAATGCCCACACCTGTCGAGACAACAGGCGTCAGCGTATCATCGTAGACCGGGGTATATTTCGGCCAGTCCTTCATGGAGGTGTAGCGACGGCGCACACGCAGGCCGTCGAGGCCGCCCATATCAACAAAGTAACGGCCCTTGATGCCCATGGCCGAGGCAAACGGAATGGGGAAGTCCACCTGCGCCGAGGCCGTATACATGAAGCGGCCGCCAAGGAAGTCCTGCTGCGAATGCATCGGGTTGCCGTCACGCGCAGGGATCGCGTAGCTTCGCGGCCCGACGCCACCATCCATGAAGCCGCGCAGCGAGTTACCACCAAGGTAGAAGTTATCGATGATGTCGCTGCGGCCGCCGCCCCAGTTCATGATGTCACCCGCGCCACCACGGAAGCTGACGGTCCACTCATGGTTGCCCATGATGCTGTCGAGCGGAATGTAGTACGCCGCATCGACCTTGCCGCGCAGGTAGCGCTCGTTGCCGCCGATACCCGCGAAGTCACCACCCACGCGTACCACGAAACCTTTATGCGGCTGCTGCCGCCGATCGCGTGTATCGTATGTCAGTGTGGTGCTAAGCTGCGACAGCAGCGACCAGCCGGACTGATCCTGCACGTAATATGACGAATCCGACCACGTATCATCCACCTGCCGGTCGGTCAGCGTATAGTTCCACGACTGCGACAGGTGGTTGTTGTAGGAATAGCCCATCCGCAGCGTGATGCCATACCGGCCTTCAGAATAGCTCTGATAGGTCATGTAATGGTTCTGCATGCCGAAGATATCGATACCGGCCACAAGGTTGCGGTTGAGGAAATACGGGTCGGTCAGCGAGATGTCGGCCTGGTCTTCATAATACGCGGCGGTGCCGGTAAAGCCGGCATCAATGCCGGTGCCGAGCAGGTTATGCTGCTTGAGGCCAAGGTTGCCGAGCACGCCCGCATCGGTCGAATAACCGCCACCGAGCGAGAACTCGCCGGTAGGCTTTTCCACCACATCGGCCGAGATGTTGACCTTGTCCGGCGCGGACCCCGGAGTCTGGTCGATCGACACGGTCTTGAAGAAGCCGAGGTCTTCAAGAATCATCTTGGAATATTTGCGGTCGAGCGGGGTGTACGGGTCGCCTTCAGCCATGGGCAGCTGGCGGCGGATCACCTTGTCCTCGGTAATGGTGTTGCCGTTGATGTCGATGCGCTCGACATACATCCGCGGCCCTTCGCTGATGTCGAACAACAGATTGACGGTGCGCTTTTCGGGGTTGCGGGCAATCTCGGGGTGCACCATGGCGAAGGGATACCCCTTGCCCTGCAGCAGTTCCTGCATGTTGGTGGCATTATGCTGGATCGCGCTGCCATCGTACCACTGCCCATGAAAGAGCGAGATGTACTTCTTCATCGAATCCGCCGAGACATGCCGCAGCGAGGACTGCACGCTCATCTTGTTCAGGCGGTAGCGGGGGCCTTCTTCCATCGTGTAGGTGATGTAGAAGCTTTTGCGGTCGGGCGAGAGCTCGCCCGTGGCGTTCTTGACCTGAAAATCGACAAAGCCGTTCTTCAGGTAGAAACGATGCAGCAGTTCGGCATCATATTTGATGCGCTCGGGGTTGTACTGGTCGCTTGAGGCAAAGAAGCGGTACCATGCCGTCTCCTTCGAGGAAACGATGCCCGCGAGCTGTGCGCTGCTGAACGACTTGTTGCCAACGAACGTGACCTTCTTGATCAGGGTCTTCTGCGCTTCGTTGATATGGAAGATCACATCCACCCGGTTATGCGCAAGCCGGATGATCTGGGGGGTGACGGTGGCGGCGTAACGCGCCTTTTCGGCATAGACGCCCAGAATCTTCTGCCGGTCGGCCGAAATGCCCTGCGGCGAGTAGACCGCGCGCGGGCGCAGCGAGATGACCTTGGTCAGGTCCTCGTCCTTGGCGGCGTGATTGCCCTCGAACACGATGCGATTGACGATCGGGTTCTCGACCACATGCACTTCAAGCACGTTACCCACGCGCTTGAGCGTTACATCATGGAACAGGCCGGTGGCGTAGAGCGTCTTGAGCGAACGGTCGAGCAGATCCTGATTGAACCGGTCACCGGGCTGCACGACCATATAGGACAGGATGGTGCTGGTCTCGATCCGGCTGTTGCCCTTGATGTCAACCGCCTCGATCGGGTCCTCCAGCGGGGGGGGCTTGATCGCCTCCACCTGGGGGGCCTGAGCCTCATCCGCGCCGCCGGGCGCCGCCTCTCCACCGAATGGCGTGTTCTGTGCCGCTTCATCCTGTGCGTAGGCGCCAGCGGTCCAGAACAGCGGCACAACGCAGACAGACGCAAGCAGCGCTGAACGTTTACTCGACAATATCGCTATTCCTCACCACTCGGCATGCGGATCAGCCATGCATTAAGACCGGATGGAGGGCCGGCTCCCTTCCTGTCATGTATCAGCCTTGGTGGCGCACCTATCCGATATACACCACACTGTGCAAGCACTTGTATCACTCAGTGCACCTTACCCGTGTCCAGCGCGCGACGCGAGCCACTGAAACAGCCCAAAATGTGACAGATCGTTAAATGTCGAAAACAGGAATAGCCCGGCGATAAGGGCGAAGCCAACCTGGAAGCTGACCTCCTGCACCCGGCGCGAGACCGGTCGCCCCAGAATAGCCTCAAAAATATAAAATACCAGCCGCCCGCCATCAAGAATCGGCACCGGAAACAGGTTGATCAGCCCAAGATTGATCGACAGCAGCGCCATGAAGGAAACGAGGCTCGCCACACCGTACTGCGCCACCTGCCCCGACATCTGGGCAATGCGCAGCGGGCCACCAAGATCCTTGGCGGTGTGCTGGCCGGTGACCATCTGCCACAGCCCCTCAAGAGTCTGGACAGAAACGTTCCACGTCTCTTTCACCGCCGAGACGAAGGCGTGCGGCAGGGATTGTGGCCTGTCGATTGTAACGGCAAAGACCACGCCAAGCTGGCCATGCGGCCTGCCGCCCTTTTCCTCCACACTGCCGATACGGACGGGCAGCGTGCTGTCGCCACCCGTGCGGTGAATGCCCAGCGTGGTGTCCAGGCCCGGCCGGGCGGCCACGAAGTCATGCAGGTCGGTCGCGTCACGCACGGCATGGTCGCCCACGCGCGTGATCACATCGCCCTTTTCAACGCCGGCCACAGCGGCAGCACTGCCTGGCGCCACCGTGTCAACCTGCGTCAGCAGGCGGGGCTGGCCCGTCGTGGCATACAGGCCGGTAAACAGCACGATGGCGAGCAGGAAATTGAAAACCGGCCCTGCCAGGATCACGATGGCCCGCGAGCCTACCGGCTTGTCATGAAAAGTGCGACCGGGCTGCCATGCGGCCTTCTGTTCCTCGGTCGCGTCTTCCGGCCCTTCGAATCCGTGCGGGCGCACGTAGCCGCCCAGTGGCACCGGGCACAGCCGCCATTCCGTGCCTACGCTGTCATGCCAGCGCAGCAGCGGGCGGCCGAATCCGATCGAAAACACCTCGACATGCACGCCACGCCAGCGGGCGGCAAGATAGTGACCAAGTTCGTGGATGAAGACCAGCACTCCCAACACAAAGGAGAACGCCAGAAGGGTCCGGATCAGATCATGCATGAATGCTAAGCTATCCCCCGATGGCCGCCATGACCATCCACAATCACATCAAGCCGCGCGGGCAGCAGTGCGCAGGCGGGCGACACGACGGGCCTCGCCATCCCAGTGCAGGACCTGTGCCAGCGTATCCGCGCGCTGCGGCCCGATGGACTGCATCACGTCCTCGACGATGCGGGCAATATCGAGAAAGCCGATTTCGCGCTTGAGGAAAGCCTCGACCGCGATTTCATTCGCCCCTGACAGGATGGCCGGCATGGCCCCGCCCACGCGCAGGGATTCGCGCGCAAGGCGCAGCGCGGGGAAGCGGACTTCATCAGGTGCTTCAAAATCAAGCCGCGCCAGCGCCGCAAGGTCGAGCCGGGGCGAGTTGGTGGGCATGCGCCGGGGCCAGGCCAGCGTGTGGGCGATGGGAATGCGCATGTCAGCCGAGCCAAGCTGGGCCACGATGGAGCCATCGGTATACTGCACCATGCCATGCACCACGGATTGCGGATGCACGACCACGCCAAGCTTGTCCTCGGTCACGTTGAACAGGCGGGCGGCCTCGATCAGTTCCAGCCCCTTGTTGAACATGGTGGCGGAATCGATGGTGATCTTGGCGCCCATGGTCCAGGTCGGGTGCTTGAGGGCGGCCTCAAGCGGGGCCTTTTCCATTTCCTCAAGCGTTGCGCGGCGGAACGGGCCGCCCGATGCGGTCAGGATGATCTGCTCGACCTCATCGGCCTGCTTGTCAGCCATGGACTGGAACACGGCGTTATGCTCGGAATCGACCGGCAGCAGCGTTGCTCCCGCATCGGCCACAGCCTTGAGCATGACATCGCCCGCGCAGACCAGCGCCTCCTTGTTGGCAAGGGCCACGGCATTGCCGTTCTTCACCGCTGCCAGCGTGGGCTCCAGGCCGATGGCACCCGTAATGGCCGCCATGGTCCAGTCAACCGGCAGGCTTGCCGCCTCGATCACGGCCTTGCGGCCACCGGCGGTCTCGATATCCGTGCCTGCCAGCAGGGTTTCCAGTTCCGGCAGCAGGCTTTCATCGGCAATGACCGCGCGCCTTGCGCCCAGGGCGCGAGCCTGCTCGGCCAGCTTGGCTACATTGCGCCCGCCCACCAGCGCGCCGGTGCTGAACTGCCCGGGCGCCTGTAGCAGCAGGTCTACCGTAGAGCAGCCGATGCTGCCCGTACTGCCCAGAACGGAAACTGTCTTCATTGCAACCTTATTCCCCAAAACGTCCCATGGCCGGGATCATGGCTTCAGTGCTGGCCCACATACCAGAAAGCAGCCCGCCCTGCCGCCCCCAAAGACAGCAGGGCCGCCATGGGAGCCGCAACCAGCAGCCCGTCAAAACGGTCGAGCAGGCCGCCATGGCCGGGCAGGATGGTGCCCGAATCCTTTACGCCACGCGCCCGCTTGAGCGCGCTTTCCGCCAGGTCACCCACCTGGGCGGCCAGTGCTATCACGCCACCAAACACGGCCCCCCGCCACAGCACGCCCGGCTGGGCTGCAGGCATGAGGCTCGCGATCAGCATGCCGCCGAGCACCGCGCACGCAAGGCCCCCGATGGAGCCGGACCAGGTCTTGGCAGGTGAAATGCGCGGTGCGAGCTTGGGCCCGCCAAACAGGCGGCCTGCCATGTAGGCCCCGGTATCGCTCAGCGCCACGCAGGATACGACAAACAGGACCACCCCTGCCCCCGGATCGCTCATGCTGCGCAGCCACAGAAGCGACAGCCCGGCACAGCCAATGGCCACCTGCCCTGCCCCGAGTGCCGGACCAAGGACAAGCCCGGCCACCATGACCAGCAGCGCACCACTCCAATGGCCGGCCACAGCGGCAATGCCGATGCACGCGGCCCATGCCATGCACAACTGCCCGCGCCGCGTTTCAAGCCCGAAGCCGAACATCCGCGCCCATTCGACTGCCATGCCTGCCATGGCCAGCACGATCATCGCGCCATAAAGCAGGCCGCCATACCACACGCACAGCCCCGCGCACGGTATCAGCACCGCAGCCGACAGCACGCGCGCGCGCAGGTCTTTCCAGTTGCCGGATTTCACAGGCGCGCCAGAAGCCGCCGCCCCTTCACGCCGGTCTTGCACCGAATCGCCTTTCACGCCGCGAATAGATCTCGAGCACGGTATCGAAATGCGCTTCGTCAAAATCCGGCCAGGGCGTATCGAGAAAAACCAGTTCGGCATAGGCCGACTGCCACAGCAGGAAGTTCGACAGGCGGCTCTCGCCGCTGGTGCGCACCACCAGGTCGGGGTCGGGCATGCCTGCGGTCAGCAGGGCGCTCGCAAAGACGGACTCATCAATCTCGTCAGCCGCGATATCGCCCCGCGCCACGGCCTGCGCCATGCGGGCCGCCGCCTGCACGATATCCGCCCGCCCGCCGTAAGACAGCGCAAGAACCAGCACCAGCCGGTCATTGCCCATGGTCACCTGCTCGGCACGCCGTGCTTCTTCCTGAATGTCAGGGGGGAAGCGCGTCAGATCGCCGATGATGCGCAGCCGCACCCCTTCACGCGACAGTTCGGCCACCTTGTGCCGCAGGTAAAAGCGCAGCAGCCCGGTCAGGTCAGCGACCTCGCCGGGCGTGCGCCGCCAGTTTTCGGATGAAAAGGCATAAAGCGTAAGCCACTTCACGCCGCGCTTGACGGCGACCGTAACAGTGCGCTGCACCGCCTCCGCCCCGGCGCGATGGCCCGCAAGCAGCGGCAGCCCCCGCGTATTGGCCCAGCGCCCGTTGCCATCCATGATGATGGCAACATGCTCGGGCAGGCACGCAGCGCCTGCAACCGGATGATCTGACCCGGACAAGACCTGATCGTCCTCCTTAGTCATGCGCGATAGGGGTGGGAAAAGCGGGACAGGGATGCACGGACGGGTCAGACCTGCTTGATCTCGCGTTCTTTCTCGACCAGCAGGTCGTCCACGCGCTTGACGTACTGGTCCGTCAGCTTCTGGATCGCGTCAGACCACGTCTTCACGTCGTCCTCGCTGATGTCGCCTGCCTTCTCCAGCTTCTTGGTCTGGTCCATGCCATCGCGGCGCACGCCGCGCACGGCAATCTTGCCGTTCTCGGCATATTTGCCAGCGGCGCGGGCCAGTTCGTTACGGCGCTCTTCCGTCAGCTGCGGAATGGGCACGCGCACGGTCTGGCCATCGGCTGCCGGGTTCAGGCCCAGCCCTGCATCGCGGATCGCGCGCTCGACAGCACCCACCAGCGTGCGGTCCCATACCTGCACCGTCAGCATGCGCGCCTCGGGCACGGCAATGGAGCCGACCTGGGTCAGCGGCACTTCGCCGCCATAGGCTTCAACGCGCACCGGCTCCAGCAGGGCCGGGCTGGCACGGCCCGAACGCAGGCCCGCGAAATCACGGCGCAGGCTTTCGATGGCGCCGTCCATGCGGCGGGTCAGATCCGCCAGCAAACTTTTCTGATCGACAGACACTGTGGCCCTCCTTCTAATAATCAATCCATCGCCCGGCGCGGTTGCGCCACGGGTGCTCTGGCGTGCGTCAGTCCGCCGCCACGATGGTGGTAAAACGCCCCTCGCCCCGCATCACGCGCGAGAAGGGTTCCTGGCCGTGAATGTTGAAGACCACGATGGGCAGGCGGTTCTCGCGCGCCAGGCTGATGGCGGCGGCATCCATGACATTGAGGTCATTGGCCAACACATCGCGGTAGGTCAGGGTGTCGTAACGCGTGGCATCGGGGTGCTTGCGCGGGTCGGCGGAATAGACGCCATCGACCTGCGTGCCCTTGAACAGGGCATCGCATTCCATCTCGGCAGCCCGCAGCGCAGCCCCCGTATCGGTGGTGAAGAACGGGTTGCCGGTACCTGCGGCGAAGATCACCACCCGCCCCTTTTCCATGTGCCGCACGGCGCGGCGGCGGATATAGGGCTCGGCAATGGAGGACATGTGAATGGCCGTCATGACCCGCGTGGGCACGCCGTGGCGCTCGAGCGAGTTCTGCATGAGCAGCGCGTTGATCACGGTAGCCAGCATGCCGGCGTAATCGCCCTGCGCGCGGTCCATGCCGCGGGCCGCCGCTGCAACCCCACGGAAGATGTTGCCACCGCCAATGACAAGACAAACCTCGACCCCGGTCCGCGCCACGGCCGCCACGTCAACTGCAATGGCGTCAACCGTTGCCGGATCGACGCCGTAAGACCCGCTCCCCATCAGGGCCTCGCCTGACACCTTGAGCAGAACACGCTTGTATGACGGAGCGGGGGTTTTGACGGGCTGGGTCATTGGGCCTCGGAACAGGTCAGGCAAACAGGGCTAGGGACGGGCAGGCCGCCCGGCCATGCCCTGTCATATAGACGGATGCCCCCCCCCACAAGCCGATGATGCCGCTCTTTTGAGGATTCAGGAAATGTCATCCAGGCCGATGGCACGCAGGCGGGCGCGCTCCTCGTCCCATCCCGCGCGTTCCTTCACGTTAAGGAAAAGGTGACAGTTACGCCCCAGAAGGCGGCCAAGTTCGCGCCGCGCCTTTTCGCCAATGGCGCGAATCCGGCTTCCCTTCTCGCCAATCAGGATCGCCTTGTGCGAGGCGCGCGTGACATAGATCGTCACCTCGATGCGCACCGAGCCATCAGGACGTTCCTCAAAGCTTTCCGTCTCCGCGGTGGCGGCATAGGGCACTTCCTGATGGGTCTGCAGGAACACCTGCTCGCGCACCAGCTCGGCGGCCAGCAGGCGGTCGGGCAGGTCGGTCAGGTCATCCTCGGGGTAGAGATAGGGGCCTTTGGGCAGTTCGGCGGCCAGGCGGTCGAGCAGGTCGTCCACCCCCTCGCCCGAGCGCGCGCTGACCATGAACACGTGCTCGACCGGCAGAATGGCGGAAAGCTGGGCCGTAAGCGGCAGAAGCATGTCACGCTTGACGAGATCGGTCTTGTTGAGCACCAGCCACAGCCTGCGCTTCTGTTCGGCCAGGCGGGTGGCAATCGCGTGCAGCGCATCGGTCATGCCAGCGCGTGCATCGACGATGAGCAGGGTGATGTCCGCATCTTCCGAGCCGGTCCAGGCGGCAGCGACCATGGCGCGGTCGAGCTTGCGCCTGGGCTGGAAGATGCCCGGCGTATCAACGAGCAGCATCTGGGTCGTGCCGCGCATGAGAATGCCCAGCACCCGAAAGCGCGTGGTCTGCGCCTTGGGGCTGACGATGGACAGCTTGGTGCCCGCCATGCGGTTGAGCAGCGTGGACTTGCCCGCATTGGGCGCGCCCACAATGGCCACGAAACCGCAGCGTGTCGTATGATCAGTATCCTGGCCGGTCATTGTCCCTGCCCTTTACGGTTCGTGGTGGTGGCGGCCTGGCTGTCTACGCCGAGCTGGCGCAGCAGGTCCGATGCGGCATCGCTTTCAGCCGCGCGCTTGCTGCCGGCAATGCCTTGCCCGGTCCTGCCCTGCGCATCAACCGCAATGACAAAACGCGGCGCGTGTGATGGCCCGTCCGAGGAGACGACACGGTATTGTGGCAGCGGCAGCCCGCGCCCGAGCACCCATTCCTGCAATGCCGTCTTGGGGTCCTTGGGCGGGCGGGCCTGGGCTACGATGGCGTCGCGCCACATGCGCCGCACGAAGGCGCGGGCCGGGTCGAGCCCCCCATCGAGATACATGGCGCCGAGCAGCGCCTCGACCGCATCGGCCAGCACGGTAGCCATCTGCCGTACGCCCGCGCGCGCTTCATGTTCAGCTACGTCCAGCGCCGATTGCAGCTCCATTTCATGGGCCACCTGCGCCAGCACCGTGCGCGAGACCAGATGGGCATGCCGCGGGCCAAGTGCGCCTTCCTGCTCATCAGGAAAGCGCTCGAGCAACCATTCGGCCATGACCAGCCCGAGCACCCGATCACCAATGAATTCAAGGCGTTCGTTCGATCCTGCCCCCCTTCTGGCCACGCTGAGGCGCGTGCGGCGGTTGCCGCTGCGCTCATGCGCCGCCGAGCGGTGGGTCAGCGCGCGCAACAGCAGTTCGGGGCGCGTGAAGTGATAGTCCAGGCACGCCTCCAGCCGCCTGATCTCGGCCGCGGGAACGCGCTCGGCCTCCATGATCAGTGCACCCCCATGAAGAGGCGGCCCCAGCGGATCTCGCTGGGCCAGTACCACACCTGCCAGAACGGATGCGCGTTATCGACCGACATGAAGATCCACTTCGCCTGCCCCACCAGATTCTCCATCGGCACGAAGCCGAGGTCCTGCGGTTCATCGCCCATGAAGCGGCTGTCGGCGCTGTCATCGCGGTTGTCGCCCATGGCGAAGAAGTAGCCCGGCGGCACCACATATTCCGGCGTGTCGTTCTTGCCGCCCTCATCGGTCAGCTTCAGGATATCATGCGCCACGGGGCCGTGGCCGCCGCTGCCGGGCAGGATCTCGCGGTAGCGGTCGCCTTCCATGCGGGTGCGGTGCTCGTCAATGGCGGCATAATCGCCTTCGGGCTCGCGGGGGACTTCGGTGCCGTTGAGGTAGAGCTTGCCCTCGCGCATCTGCACCGTATCACCCGGCAGGCCAACGATGCGCTTGATGTAGTCGATCGAGGTATCCTTGGTGAAGCGGAACACCGCCACATCGCCCCGATGGGGCATGCTGCTGAAGATCCGCCCCTCGAACAGGTCGGGCGCACCGGGCAGCGCGAAATGCGAGTAGCCATAGCTGTATTTGGCCACCCACACGTAATCGCCCACCTGCAGCGTCGGGATCATGGAGCCGGACGGAATGTTGAACGGCTCGAACAGCACCGTGCGCACGGTCAGGGCGAGCACGCCGGCTATGACCACGGTGCGCACGAGTTCGAGCAGCCCGCCGGAGCGGCGCTCAGGCTCGGCCTGCGAGAGAATTGTCTTGTTATCGTCCATTGGCATGTCTGTATCTTCAATCCGGGTCTGGCATCGACCGGACAGGCTGCACCGGACGAATAACGTGCGGATCAAGCCCACGCGCGCCCTGCCTGTCAAGCATTGCCCAAGGGCAGCGTGAAGGGCATCAGGCGACGGCCGCCTTCTCCGCCATGATCATGACCTGGGCAAAGGCATAGGGGTGCTCATCGGTCATGGTCAGGAATATGCGGGCTTCATGACCTGCGGGCAGCAGGGCCTCAAGCCGCGCCTGCGCCCCGCCTGAAAGCCGCATGACCGGCTGGCCACCGGGCAGGTTCTCCACGCCAAGGTCGCTATGGAACACGCCACGGGCAAAGCCCGTGCCCAGCGCCTTGGCGCAGGCCTCCTTTGCCGCCCAGCGCTTGGCGTAGGTGCCCAGCCGCGCATTGCCCTGCCTGCGCGCGGCGGCCTGCTGCTCGCGCGCGGTGAACACGCGGTTGATGAAGCGCGCGCCATGCCGGGCCAGGACCGTCTCGATCCGCCGCGCATCGCACAGGTCCGAACCGATGCCGATCAGCATGGCCTGACTATCCCCTTGCCCGTTCAACCTGCACCACGCCCTTGGCGGCCCGCAGCGCCACCATGATGGCGGTCAGGTGCCGCAGGTCGCGTACCTCGATATCGGCAAGGATCTCCATGAATTCAAGCTGCCGGTTGACGATGCGCAGGTTCATCATCACGCCCTCATGCTTGGCGGCGATGTTGGTCAGCGTGGCAAGCATGGCGGGCTCGTTGGCGGTGACCACGCTCAGCCGCCCGGTATGGTGGCCGGTGACATTGCGGGCGATCAGGTCGTAATCCCAGTCGAGGTCCATGAACCGCTCGGGGGTGGCGGCAAAGGTTTCCAGCGTCTGGCAGCCCAGCGTATGCACCGTGATGCCCTTGCCGGTGGAGACAATGCCCACGATCCGGTCGCCGGGCAGCGGGTGGCAGCACCCGGCAAAATGCACCGCCATGCCCGCACCCACGCCTGCAAGCGCCATGCCGCCAGCCGCCGGCTTGCGCCGCCCCGGAATGCCGCCACTCAGCGCGCCGCCCGCAGGGGCACGCATGGACAGGCCCGGCACCATGCGCGGCGCACGCGGGGCGCGGCGCAGTTCGGGGTAGGCCAGTTGCACCACCTCGCGCGCGGACTGGTTGCCATTGCCCACGGCCACGTACAGGTCGGCCACGCTTTGCAGGCGCAGATCCTTGAGCAGGCTGTCGAGCACCTTTTCCGAGCCATCCACCCCTTCCTGCCGGAAGGCCTTGGCCAGCGCCACGCGCCCGCTTTCCAGATGGGCCTCGCGCTGCTGGAGCGCTACATGCCGGCGGATGCGCGCGCGCGCCTTGCCAGTGGCGACAAACCGCTCCCACGAGGGCGAGGGCGTGCCGCCGCGCGCGGTCATGATCTCGACCTGATCGCCATTCTGCAACTCGTGGCGCAGCGGCATCAGGCGCCCATTGATGCGGGCCCCCACGCAGGTATCGCCCACCTGGCTGTGCACGGCATAGGCGAAGTCAACCGGGGTTGCCCCGCGCGGCAGCGAGATAAGCTGCCCCTTGGGCGTGAAGCAGAAGACCTGATCCTGATAGAGTTCGAGCTTGGTGTTCTCGAGAAACTCATCGGGGGCCGATGAATCCTCCAGGATGTCGAGCAGGTCCTGCACCCAGCGCAGGCCAGAGACCACGCCTTTGGTCGCCCCCTTTGCCGCAACATCGGGCAGCTGCTTGTACAGCCAGTGCGAGGCCACGCCGTTCTCGGCCACGTCGTGCATTTCCGCCGTGCGGATCTGCACCTCGATCTTCTGGTTGCGCGGGTGGCGCAGCGTCACCCCGGTATGCAGGCTCTGGTAGCCGTTGGCCTTGGGGGTGGAGATATAGTCCTTGAACCGCCCGGCAATGACCGGATAGGCGGCATGCACGGCACCAAGCGCGATATAGCACGCCTCCCGCGAGGGCACGATGATGCGGAAGGCCATGATGTCGGAAAGCTGCTCGAAGGCGACATTGCGTCGCTGCATCTTTTCCCAGATGGAATAGGGCGTCTTTTCGCGCCCCGTCACCTCCACGCCCTCCAGCCCGGCATCGACGCACAGGGCCTGGAGTTCGCGGCGGATCTCCTCGATGACATCGGCACCCTGCCCGCGCAGGTAGTTCAGCCGGGCGCGGATGGTGGCCATCGCCTCGGGCTCGAGGGCGGCGAAGGACAGGTTCTGAAGCTCGACCTTGACCTTGTCCATGCCGATACGGCCGGCAAGGGGGGCGTAGATCTCCATCGTCTCGCGGGCGATGCGCTGCCTGCGGTCGATACGCTGCACGTAATGCAGCGTACGCATGTTGTGCAGCCGGTCGGCCAGCTTGACGAGAAGCACGCGAATATCGCGCGACATGGCCAGCACGAGCTTGCGGAAATTCTCCGCCTGCTTGGTGCGGTCGGACTGGAGTTCGAGCCTTGTGAGCTTGGTGACGCCATCGACCAGTTCGGCAACCGTATCGCCAAACTGTTCGCGCAACTGCTTCTGGGTCACCCCGGTATCTTCCACCGTATCGTGCAGCAGCGCTGTCACGATCGAGGCGGTATCGAGGTGGAAACCCGCAAGGATGTTGGCCACGGCCAGCGGGTGGGTGATGTAGGGGTCGCCGTTATCGCGCGCCTGGCCCGCATGGGCGGCCTGGGCCACGGCAAAGGCCCGGCGGATCAGTTCCGCATCGGCGGTGGGGTCGTACGCATGGATGCGCCGGATCAGCCCCTCGCAGGAAAGAACGCGCTCCCCGCCCTCATGCCGCGCTGGAAGGGTGGCTGCAGGCACTGCCACACCACCCGTGGCAGGCACGGGCAGGGAGGAAGATGTAGTTTCCGATCCGGTCGGGTCAGTCACCTTCCACCCTTTCGTCAGGTGTTAGGGGCGCCAGAGATTAACGGCCCCGTCCGCTCAGGGCCGACTCAACCGATGCCTCGAGTTCTTCAGCCGACATGCTGCCGGTGGAATGACGGGCTTCTTCCTCGGCCGAGACATCCTGCAGGCCGAAGATGTTCTGCTCGGTCGGGATCAGGTCGACCACTTCCTCATCGGCAGGCTCGGGCTCGGGCGCACGGGCGAGCGAGCGCACGAGGTCGCTGCGGATCTGCTCGAGGTTAATGGTCTGGTCCGCGATCTCGCGCAGGGCGACAACGGGGTTCTTGTCGTTATCGCGGTCAATCGTCATTTCCTCGCCGCGCGACAGGGCGCGGGCGCGCTGGGCTGCGAGCAGCACCAGTTCAAAACGATTGGGAACCCGCTCAACGCAGTCCTCGACAGTGACGCGTGCCATCAGGCCTGAACTCCGGTTGTTAAATAGGTGTGTTGATCAGAATTTACCTTACTACGCCCCTGCCTGTCGTGATGCAAGCCTTATGCGGGGCCTGATGCGCCCTCCGCCTCCGCCATGCGCCGGATCTGCTGCCCCGCGACACCGGGCAGGAAAGCGTCAATCCCCTGCCCTGTCACGGGGTCACACCAGTCTGGCATGACATCGCGCAGCGGCAGCAGCACGAAGGCGCGCCGGGTTGCGCGCGGGTGAGGCAGGATGGGGTCGGGGGCCACGCGCACCAGCCCACCCATGGAGATGATGTCGAGATCAAGCGGGCGGGCGGCGTTGGCGACCGTGCGCCTGCGCCCGGCGGCGGCCTCGATGGCGTGCAACTGCTCCAGCAGCCAGGCCGGATCGACATCGCCCGCCATGCGTACGACTCCGTTCACGTAAGGGGGCTGGCCCGAGGGCGGCACCGGCGCGCTCTCGTACCATGCCGAGACACCCACCACCGAAAGGCCGGGAATACGGGCAAGCTCACCCACCGCCCACAGGCAGGTCATGGCCGCAGTTTCACCACTTTCACGCGGTAGATTGGCACCCACCGCAATAAAGGTGTCCGTGATGCAGGAGATGGATTGCGGCATGTTCATCGAGAAACTATGGTCCGTTAGCCTGCGAACGGAGTAATCCGGCGCGTCAGGGAACTTATGTGAGGATATCTGCTTCTATATAACCGGACCGATTGTTATCACACAACTTCTCCATCGTAATAAAATACATGCCAGTCGAAATTTAACACGATCGCAACATATTCACTTTCTTGTTTCAGGGACTGAACACAAATGTTTTTTCAACCCGAGGAACGGCTCTGCCTTTTTATTGATGGCACCAGTCTGTATTCCGCATCACGCAACCTTGGTTTTGAGGTTGATTACCGCAAGCTGCTGCAATTTTTCCGGTCGAAGTCAAATGTATTGCGGGCCTATTATTATTCCGCCGTGCTTGATACCGAGGAATACTCCCCCCTCAAGCCATTGACAGACTGGCTCGTCTATAACGGCTACTCCCTCGTGACCAAGAACGCGCGCGAGTTCATCGACCATAACGGCCGCCGCCGCGTGCGTGGCAACATGGATGTGGAACTCGCGGTGGATATGATGGAAATGGCGCCGCGCATCGACCATGCCGTACTCTTCAGCGGTGATTCCGATTTCCGTCGCCTGCTTGAATCCGTGCAGCGTCAGGGCGTGCGCACGACTGTGGTCGGCTCGATCAAGACCACGCCGCCGCTGATTGGCGATGAACTGCGCCGCCAGGCCGACCAGTTCGTTGAACTCGCCGACATCGCCACCCACTTCATGCGCCGTCACCTTGAAAACCGCCCGCCGCGCCACAACAACGCGCCTCCGCCGGTGCGCCACCCGGCGGACCAGATGAGCGAGCAGGACGGCGACTGATACAAACAAACCCGCCCGGGTCAGGCCCGGGCGGGTTTTTTACACAAGCGAGGTTTCAATCCTCAGCCATCAAGCTGCAGGGCGTTACGGGTACGTTCGCGCACCTGCGCGCACAACGCCGCATCCTGGCCAAGCCTGGTGCCGTAAGAGGGCACCATCTCGCGCAGCCGCGCCTCCCATTGCGGCAGGCGGTCGGCAAAGCAGCGCTGCAGTACCGTGAGCATGATGGGCGCTGCGGTGGAAGCACCGGGCGAGGCACCAAGCAGCCCCGCGATGGAACCGCCAGCCCCGGTTACGACCTCCGTGCCGAACTGCAGCACGCCACCTTTCTTCGCGTCTTTCTTGATCACCTGCACGCGCTGACCTGCGGTAATCAGTTCCCAGTCTTCCTTGCGGGCAGTGGGCACGAAGTCACGCAGGGCCTTGAGCCGGTCCTCGTTGGACTGCATGACCTGCTGGATCAGATATTTGGTCAGCGGCATGTTGTCGCGCGCGACCGCCATCATGGCCCCGATATTGTCCATGCGGATGGAGCGCGGCAGATCCAGCCACGACCCCTGCTTGAGGAACTTGGTCGAGAACCCGGCATAGGGGCCAAACAGCAGGCCCTGCCTGCCATCGATCACGCGGGTATCGAGATGCGGCACCGACATGGGCGGCGCGCCGACCGAAGCCTTGCCATACACCTTGGCATGGTGCTGGCTCACCACATCGGGGTTGGTGCAGCGCAGGAACTGCCCGCTGACGGGAAAGCCGCCAATGCCACGGGCCTCGGGGATGCCGCTTTTCTGGAGCAGGTGCAGGGCACCGCCGCCTGCGCCAACAAACACGAATTTGGCGCGCACCTTGCGCTCGCCCCCGCCATGCATGGCGCGGACCGCGATGTCCCACTGCCCGTCGGCCGTGGGGGTCAGATCCTCCACCTCATGGGCGAGGTTGAGATCAAAGCCGGGCTTGCTGGCCAGAAGGTCGATCAGGCGGTGGGTCAACGCACCAAAATTCACGTCTGTGCCCGCCGGGTGCCAGGTTGCTGCCAGAGGCTGGCCGGGCGCACGGTCCTGCATGACCAGCGGCATCCACTGGCGCATCTGGCCTTCATCGGTGGTGAATGACATGCCCTCGAACAGCGGATGCTGCTGCAGGGCTGCGTAACGGCGGCGCAGGAAATCGACATTTTCCGCCCCCCACACAAAGCTCATATGTGGAATGGGGTTGAGAAAATCACGCGGCGAGGCAATCTGCCCGGTCTCGACAAGGTAAGACCAGAACTGGCGTGAAACCTGAAAGGCCTCGTTCACGTTCACGGCCTTGGAGATATCCACCGTGCCATCGGGGCGCAGGGGAGTGTAGTTCAGTTCGCACAGGGCGGAATGGCCGGTGCCTGCGTTGTTCCAGCCATTCGAGCTTTCGAGCGCCACGTCATCAAGCCGCCCGAACAGGGCGATGGACAGGCCGGGCTCAAGCTGGCGCAGCAGGGCGCCGAGCGTTGCACTCATGATTCCGCCACCAATCAGGACCACATCGTAAGTGGTGGCGGATGAGGGATTCGAGGTCATGGCATTCTCCGGATCGGCATCGGAAACCCGCTGCGTGACTGTTCATCGGCTGGACCGGGCAGCCCGCCCGGCGGCGCGGGACACCCGGCCTGATTACATTCATGTTGGCGCCGGAGGCACCCGGCGCGCCGGCCCCATGCGTAATGGGCAACCGGACTGTCAGCCCTTTCCTTGCCACCATGTGCGCCGGGGCGCTGCATCATCTCTACGCGAGGACGCCATATTCACGCCCCAATGGCACCCGCCCGTTCGCCTCCGCACGGGCAAAAAGCCGGCCCGCGCGGGCGCGCCGGCCTTTCCTACACGCATCCCGGCGCGCCGTCATCCGCACTGGTCCATGCTGGCGGCCGGAGTCCCGCCATAGCCATGACGGATCATGACCGCGGCCACCATGCATGACAGCACGCGCACCGCCACCGGATCGGCCCGGCTGGTCAGGATGACCGGCACGCGCATGCCCATGACAATGCCCGCCGCCTGCGCCTGCCCGATGAAGGTCATCTGCTTGGCCAGGATATTGCCTGCCTCGAGGTCAGGCACGACCAGAATATCCGCCTGCCCCGCCACGGGCGAGACCACGCCCTTGCAGCGCGCGGCCTCGGGGCTGACGGCGTTATCAAGGGCAAGTGGCCCGTCCACCACCGCCCCCGTGATCTGTCCGCGTTCGGCCATCTTGCACAGCACCGCCGCATCAAGCGTGGAGGGGAGTGCGGGGTTGACCATCTCCACCGCCGAGAGCAGCGCCACCTTTGGCTGCGCCATGCCCAGCATGTGGGCAAGGTCGATGCTGTTCTGCACGATGTCGCGCCGGGATTCGAGGTCGGGCGCGATATTGACCGCGCCATCGCTCACCAGCAGCACGCGCGGGGCCTGCGGGGCATCAAGCACATAGACATGGCTCATGCGCCGGGCCGTGCGCAGCCCGCCTTCGTGGTGGCCGAGTTCATGCAGGAAGATGCGTGAATGCAGCGAGCCCTTCATCAAAGCCGCCACCGCGCCATCATGCGCCATGCGCACGCCATGATGGGCCGCCTCCTCCGCCGTGGGCAGGTCGATGAAAGTACAGCCCGCAAGCGACACGCCCGATGTGGTGGCCAGTTGCCGGATCTGCGCCTCGGGGCCAATGAGCACCGGTTGGGCCAGAGCGTTACGCGCCACCTCGGCTGCGGCCTCAATGGCTGGCAGGCTGCACGGATAGACCACGCCCAGCCGCATGGGGGCATGGCCGGACAGGGTGTGGGCCAGATCATCAAAAAAACGCAGGCTACGCATTATGCCTTCTTTCGGGTTGCGGGCAGGACCTGCTCCCCTGATGCCACAGCCCCCCCTATCCGCCCGCCATCATCTTTATGCGAGGGCGCAACCAACACCCGCGCCGCATGACACAGATGTGACCGCTGGCCGCCCCGGTTTGCGGGCACGCCCGCGCACGCACCACCGTTCAGGCTCATGGGCCACATCACCCGTGCAGCAGCGCGACCCATGCCCCCGTGACAGGCCCCACGCCCCTCATGCATGCTGGGGCACAATTACGGGCACGGGCCTGCACGGCGCCCACCATGACAAGGAGAGTATTCATGTCCACCGCTTCCCTGATCGGTTTTGTCGGCTTTGGCGCCATGGCGTCACGCATGGGGGCCAATCTGGCCAAGGCGGGCCATAAGCTCGTGGCCTATACCCCATCAGGCAAGGGGGGCGATGGCAGCACGCGCTTCGTGCCCACGCCCCGCGCGCTGGCGCAGGAGGCGGATATCGTGATCGTGTGCGTACCTGATGACGAGGCACTCGAAGCCTCGCTGCAGGGCGCGGATGGCGTGCTGGCAGGCATGAAGCCCGGCGGCCTGCTGATCAATACCAGCACCGTCGCCCCCGAGACCTCCATAGCCCTGGCCGAACAGGGCAAGGCGATGGGGCTGACCGTGATCGATGCGCCCGTGGCCGGCAGCACGCCAGAGGCGGAATCGGGCAATCTTGTGGTACTCGCCGGTGGCACGGCGGAGCAGATCAGCCGCGCCCGGCCGGTATTTGACGCCATTGGCCGCCTGACCATCCATGCAGGCCCCGCTGGCAGCGGCTCGAAGCTGAAACTCGTCATTAATGGCATCATGGGGGCCACGCTGGCCGTGGTGGCCGAAGGCGTGACCTATGGCCTGGCATCGGGGCTGGAGCGTGAGATGCTGTATGACGCGCTCGATGCGGTGCCGGTCATCTCGCCGCACCACAAGCGCAAGCTCAAGGCCGCGAAGGCAGGTGACTTCAGCCCGCAATTCCCCACCCGCCTCATGCAGAAGGACATGCGCCTGCTGCTGACCGATGGCGCCCGGCAGATGGCCCCCCTGCCCGCCATGGCAGCGGCCACCCAGAGCCTGTCGCTCACGCGCCGGCGTTACCCCAACGAGGATTATTCCGCCCTGTTTGCCGTGATGGAAGCCATGGTTGCCAACACGCCCTGACGAAAGGCCGCCTGTATCAAAAGTTTTTGGTGAAGCTTTTTTTGAACAAAGGCAGCACCCGGAAACCTTTGTTTCATCAATATATCGGGGTCAGACCCGCCCGCGCACCATTGCGGCCATGACTGCCAGCCTGTCTCCTACCCCACGCGGCGGCGGGCTTGCAGGCAAGGCGCGGGCTTTCATGTCGCGCAGGCCAAGAACTGCGGGCAGGCCTGCTGCCAGGGCCGGGCGCGGCAGGCGACCACCCGCACGCGCCTGTGCCAGCCAGGCCTGTCCCTGCTGGCGCAGCTCCCCACGCAAGGCCGCGATCTGGTCGGGGCCAGCGTGGCCGGTGCGCAGCCCATCACGCGTAAGGTTTGCATCGGCCAGCATGTCATCAGGCAGCGGGCAGCGCCCTGCGGCCAGCACGGCAGGCAGGTAGCGCACCAGCGCCCCCACTCCGTACACCCCGCCACACAGGCGCACCCGCTCCAGCATCAGGCCATCTTCGACGCCTGCGGCCTCGGCCATGGCCACCTGCAGGCCACCTGCACCTGCCAGCATCGCGGCCCGCCAGTCTTCGCGGTCAGGCAGGCCGTCAAGTTCATTTTCACGCGCCGTGATGATGGCCTCGATCGTGTCGCGCCGCACCCTGCCTGCGGCCAGCAGGCCAAGCAGGGCGCGGGCGGTATCGTGGCGCTGGGCGTTGCCACTTTCCACTACGTCGCGCCACCATTGCAGGCGGATCAGCCCCGCCATCGGCCCCGCCACCGCCCATGAGGCGGGCGTTGCCACAGCGCGCACGCATTCATGGTTGAAGGCGATCAGCGCCATGGCAGCGGCCCTTGCGGCAGCCGGCAGAAACAGCGCGCAGAAGAAGCGGTCCGGGTCAGCCGCGCGGGCGGCGTGCAGCATGGACACGCCATCGTGCGCAACATGGGATGCATCCCTCGGGGCGGTCATGGCGTTTGGTTCCGAAGGCATGGGAGGCACGTGTTCATATGTCCGTCACTTGACGCACCGGGCGCGCCCCCATAGCAATCTTGGTATGGCGGTCGCGTGCCGCCCCTTGCAATTCCCAGGAGAATGTTCATGGCTTTCGAATTGCCGTCCCTTCCCTTCGCCTACAATGCCCTTGCCAACCGTGGCATGTGCCAGGAAACGCTGGAACTCCATCACGACAAGCACCATCAGGCCTATGTGACGGCGCTGAACGGATTTGTCGAATCCAAGCCGGAACTGCAGGGCAAGTCGCTTGAGGAAATCATCCTCATGGTCAAGGGCAAGCCCGACCTTGCCCCCGTGTTCAACAATGCGGGACAGCACTGGAACCACATCCTGTTCTGGCAGAACCTGGCGCCCAAGGGCGGTGTGATCCCCGATTCCCTGAGCAAGAAGATCGTTGAGGATCTCGGCAGCATCGAGAAGTTCAAGGCCGACTTCAAGGCCGCCGCCGCCTCGCAGTTCGGCTCGGGCTGGGCGTGGCTGGTTCTGGGTTCCGACGGCAAGCTGAAGGTGACCAAGACCGCCAACGGCTCCAACCCGCTGGCCGAAGGTCAGGGCAAGGTGCTGCTCGGCCTCGACGTGTGGGAGCACTCCTACTACCTCGACTTCCGCAACCGTCGCCCCGACTACATCGTCAACTACCTCGACCAGCTCGCCAACTACGAGTTTGCCGAGGCACAGCTCCAGTCCGCCTGATCTGGCCTTACGGCCCGGACTACGGAAAACCCGGCCTTGCGCCGGGTTTTTTGCGTCTACCGCTTTTCGGGCGGCGCGTTACCGCCCAGCGCGCGCAGCTTCGTGCCGCGCATGAGTTCCGCCTCGATCTGCTCCAGCGTCATGCCCCGCGTCTCGGGCACGCGCAGCGCCACCATGAGCATGAACACCGCATTGAGCGCCGCATAGACCCATAGCACCCTGCCCGCGCCCAGCACCTCAAGCCCCGTGAGGAAGGTCGCGCTGACCACCATGTTGGCGATCCAGTTGGCGCAGGTGGAGCACGCCATGCCGAACTCGCGCCCGCGCAGCGGCAGGATCTCGGCGCAGAGCAGCCACGCCAGCGGCCCGGCCGAAAATGCGAAGGCCGCAACAAACACCAGCATGCACAGCCCCATGAGCAGCCGCATCCCCGGCATGGGCGGCACGCCGCCGGCCAGGATCATGGCCTGCCCCGCCATGGCCAGCGCCATGACCGCGAATCCGCCAATCAGCATGGGCCTGCGCCCGATCCGGTCCACCCAGAACGTGGCGACACAGGTGGAAAGCAGGTTGATCACCCCCACTCCCACCGGCCCCCACACCTGCACGTAATGGCTGTAGCCCACCAGCCCGATGATATAGGGCGCATAGTACAGCACCGCGTTGATGCCCGAGAACTGCTGCGCCACCTGCAGGCCCACTGCCAGCCACATGGCACGGCGGCAGTTGGGATCATTCATGAAATTGCCGATCCCGTCCTTGCGCGCCGCCAGCCGGGCCATGATGGCATTGCGCTCGGCCATGACCAGCCGGGGCAGCCCGCGCAGTTCGATCAGCACGCGCCGCGCGTCACGCTCGCGCCCCTGGGCAAGCAGCCAGCGCGGGCTGGGCGGCAGGAACATGACCCCCATCATGAACACCAGGCCCGGAAACCCCACGATGCCCAGCATCCACCGCCACACGCCAAAATATGAAAACAGTCCATCCGATATGAAGGCTGCCAGCAACCCGCACGAGATCATGAGCTGATAGCCCAGGATCATTGTGCCCCGGCGACCGGAATCGGCAATCTCGGCAATATAGAGCGGAGTGGTGAACGTGGTGGCCCCCGTGGCTACGCCCAGCAGCAGGCGGGCGAACAGAAGCATGCTGAACGATGAGGCCTCGGCACACAGCAGCGGGCCGATCACGAACAGCCCCGCCGTGAGCACCAGCGTGCGCTTGCGCCCCCATGTGTGCGAGAGCCATGCAGCGGCAATCACGCCAAGGGCGGCACCGAGCAGCATGATGGCCACAATCGATTCGCGCTGCAGGTCCGACAGGGTGAATTCCTGCGCGATCAGGTCGAGCGCACCTGACATGACCCCCGTATCCAGCCCGAACAGGATGCCCGAAAGGGCTGCCAGCCCCCCGATCAGCCCGGCGCGGCCATGTATGGCCGACGGGTGTCGGGAGCCTACAGGTTGGCCTGTCTGCGCGATACCGGGCTGCCTGTGCATCCTGCCTGCTCCTGCTGTTGACAGCAGCAACGATGCAGCCGGGGGGAAAGTTCGCCCCGATGCAGGGCGAACATGTACGCGTAGGGCGCGATCAGCCCTTTTTGGCCGCCTTTTCGGGCGCGCTGTCATTGGCGGGGGTGGCGGCGCTGGTAATGACCGAGCTGATGGTATCGCGCAGCACGCTCACGCGCACGCCCTGCGCGATCTCGACCTCGACCTCGTTCGACTCCGCGGTGACCTTCTGCACCACGCCGATGATGCCGCCCGCCGTCAGCACCCGGTCGCCGCGGCGCAGCGCGGAAAGCTGGCTGCGCAGCTGCTTTTGCTTGACCTGCTGCGGGCGGATGAGCAGGAAATAGAAAATGCCGAACATGGCCACATAGGGCAGCACCGCCATGATGCCATCGCCGCTCAGCAGGCCGCCGCCGGCCGCCTGGGCGTGGGCGGGCGTGGTCAGTAAATCATTGAAAATAGAGGCCATTGCAATCTTTCCGGCAGAATGAAGGGTTGAACGGGTTGCGGGTTTGCCATGCGGACCATAGTTTTCGCCTGTTTCCCGTCAAGGCGTTCGCCTGGCCCGTGTCAGCCAACGCGCTCCGGATCGCCCGGTGGCATGCGCCACCGCCCTGTCATGCCCGAATCAGGATCGACGATGGACCAGACCACCCTCCCCGTTCTCGAACGCATTGCCGCAGCCCTCGAGCGCCTCTCGCCCCCCGCGCCCTCGCTTGCCGGGCTGGAGCAGGCGGATGCCTTCATCTGGCACCCTGGCCTTGGCCGCCTGACCCCCGTGGCGCACGTGGCGCATGTGGAGATGGGCCTGCTGCAGGGCATCGACCGCCAGCGCCAGATGCTGCTCGACAACACGCTGCACTTCGCGCACGGCCTGCCCGCCAACAACGCCATGCTGTGGGGCGCGCGCGGCATGGGCAAGTCCTCGCTCGTCAAGGCGGCCCATGCGCAGGCCAACCTTGTTGATGGCAAACCCGCGCCCGCGGGCAAGGGGCGGCTGGTGCTTGTCGAGATCCAGCGCGAAGATCTCTCGACCCTGCCCGACCTGCTGGCCCTGCTGCGTGAAAGCCCGCGCCGGTTCATCGTGTTCTGCGATGACCTGTCGTTCGAGCGCGAGGATGCGGACTACAAGGCGCTCAAATCCGTGCTTGATGGCGGCATTGCGGGGCGGCCGCACAACGTGCTGTTCTATGCCACGTCGAACCGCCGCCACCTCATGCCGCGCGAGATGATCGAGAACGAAAGCTCGACCGCCATCAACACCTCCGAGGCAACGGAAGAAAAGGTCTCGCTTTCCGACCGTTTCGGGCTATGGATCGGCTTTCACAACTGCGCGCAGGATACCTTCATGGACATGGTACGCGCCTACGCGAAGGAACGCGCCCTGCCGATCAGCGATAAGGATCTCGTGCGCCGTGCCAATGCGTGGTCGCTTGGCCGCGGCGGGCGCTCGGGGCGCGTGGCCTTCCAGTTCATCGAGGATCTGAGCGCCGAACTTTCTGCCCGGCCATGATCCATCACAAGGATTGATCCATGCGGCTGCTGGCATGCTGGGCGTCTCCATCCCCCTCGATGGACCACCACAGGCCAGCACGAAGCCCGATGCGAAAGGATGCGTCAACTACGTTACAAAACATGACGGCACTGAACCATTTGCCCTGCCCGTAAAAAACATCCTTAATATCGCCATGGCGGCAGGATAACGTTCGGAATGCGTCGCAATATATGTTGTACCCGACGTCCTGCCCATGGCACATCCGGCTGCCATGCCCTGTTAACAGTCAAGAGAGACAATGGATCAGTCGTTACCGCCTGACAGCATGCAGTCCTCCGCCCCGGCCAGCGGGCGGGATCTGCGCCGAATCCGTGCCAACCCCGATTTCTGGTATCCCGTTGCATGGTCACGGGAACTGAAACCCGGCAAAACCATTGGCACCCGCTATGCGGGCCAGCCCATTGCCCTCGTCCGCCCGCGTGAGGGCGGCAGCATCTTTGCGCTTGAAGACCGCTGCGCCCACCGGCAGGTGCCCCTGAGCAAGGGCACGGTCAAGGGCGACTCCGTGCAATGCTGCTATCACGGCTGGGCCTATGGCCGCTCGGGCCGGTGCATCGACGTGCCCTATCTGGGCAAGGGCAAGCTGCCCAACGGCGTGCGCACCTACCCCGTGCGCGAGGTCGATGGGCTGATCTTCGTTTTCCCCGGTGATCCGGCCAAGGCGGAGACAACCCCCTTCCCGCGCCTGGCGGAGGTGGCGAACCCGGCCTACAAGACCCGCCGCTTCGGGCAGCTGGTGCATTGCCACTACAGCTTCATGCACGAGAACCTGATGGATATGAACCATCAGTTCATGCACATGAAGCAGATGGGGCAGATGAAGCCGCGCTTCCTGGGGCAGGAACGCGGTCCCGGCCTGGTGGAGGCGCGCTACAGCTTTGCGCGCACAAGCGGCAAGCAGCCGATTGGCGAGGCGCTGATCTTTGGCCAGAAGCGCGATAACAGCGAGAAATTCGCCCATCGCGATGTCATGACCATCCGCACCACCTACCCCTACCAGACCCTGCATATCCAGACAGGCGACAGCCCGCCGGTCATGGATCTGTGGATTGCCTACGTGCCGCAGGATGAAGCCGAGCTGACCAACCGCGTGTTTGGCCTGCTCTCCATCAAGCGGCCCGGCATTCCCGGCGTGCTGGACCTGGCTTGGCCGTTCCTGACCGCGTTCACCGAGCGGATCTTCCGCGAGGACCGCGAGATCGTGGAACTCGAGCAGAATGCCTGGTACGAGCAGGGCGGCGACCGCAACCAGGAAATCTTTCCGGTCATCAACAACCTGCGCTCCCTGCTGGTCGAATGCGGCCTGCCCGCGCAGGACGATACGCCCGCGCCGGTTGCACGGGGTGCGGCATCGGCATGATGGATCAGGGGGGACATGGTTCAGCCACCTTACTCGAGGCCGGCGAATATCGCCTGCGTGAAGTCCGCACATCTGATGCGGGCACGATGCACAGGCTGATCAATGACTGGAGCGTGGTGCGGATGCTCAGCCGCGTTCCCTTCCCCTATTCGCTGGCCATGACCGAGGACTGGATCGCCTCCACCATCGAACAGTCGCAGCATGGCGAGGCCTATCACTTCGCCATTACCTGCCCGCAGTCCGAGCAGCCCGATGCGCTGATCGGCTGCGTCGGGCTGCGCATCAATGCCGCTGACCGCTCGTGCTCGCTGGGCTACTGGGTGGGCCGCGCACACTGGAACCGCAAGGTGGCCAGCACCACGGCGGGCCGGCTTGCACGCTGGGCGCTGGCCAACCTGCCGGTGGACCGGCTCACCGCATCTGCCGCACACGACAACCATGCCTCGATCGCGGTGCTCAGGCGCATCGGCTTTCGGGAAAATGGCACAGGCACGCAGGAATTCGTCTCGCGCGGGGGCGAATACCCGGTGCGCCTGTTTGAAGCACGCCATGCCGACCTGTCGGGCGAGGAGATGACGGAAGAGACCCAGGCAGGCGATATGCGCCGGATCGTGCTGGTGGCCGCCGTGGCACTGGTGGATTCGGATGCCCGCGTGCTGCTTGCCCGCCGGCCTGAAGGCAAGTCCATGGCCGGACTGTGGGAGTTCCCCGGCGGGAAGGTGGAAGCGGGCGAAACCCCCGAGGCCGCCCTGATCCGCGAACTTGATGAGGAACTGGGGCTGGACGTGGCCCGCTCGTGCCTGGCGCCCTTCACCTTCATTTCACACGATTACGGGCATTTCCATCTGCTCATGCCCGTTTATGTCTGCCACCGGTGGAAGAACACGCCCACCCCGCGCGAGGGGCAGAAGCTGGAATGGGTGCCCGCCGGGAAACTGCGCGACTACCCCATGCCCGATGCCGATCGCCCGCTGATCCCGCTCCTGCAGGATCTGCTGTAAGATACGGAAAATGGCATGATCGATCTCGCTCCCTCTCCCGCATACCGGCGGAAGAGGACATCGCGGCGGTGGAGAAACAGATCGGCGCATCCTTCGGTCCTGCCTACAGGGAATTCATCGCCCGCCATAACGGTGCCCGGCCAGAGTATGATATCTGCACGGTCGCACCCGATAATTCCTGCGGCATAGACCTGTTTCTCGACATTGCCGCCATATCTGAACGGATGGATATCCTTGCCGATGATGTGGTATCGGCCCGCTTTTTTCCGTTTGCTGAAGGCGAGAGCTCAAACTATTTCATGATGCGCAGGGACGGCACGCCAGGCGTGTAGTCACGACCATGACCTGATGGGCATGGAGGCCCTGACGCCTGTGGCCCCGTCTCCCTGAATGCTTTCCTGCGCATGCTCCGGCCACGAGACACCAGCGCGGTGACGCTGAAACCCGGACAGGTGAAATCCATCTGGTCCGATCCGGAATTCGTGCCCACTTTTCGCAAAAATAAAGCGCTGGCGCGGGCTCAGGCCGCAGGGAAAGCGTGCGGCTCCTGCCCCGGCACGTCCACACGCAGGCTGAACAGGCTGCCTGCCTGCGGGTAGCGGGCCAGCACGTCATCTGGCGTGTTCTTGCGTGCTGTGGTTACGTACAGCGTGCGCAGGTCCGTCCCGCCAAAGGCCACCTTGGTCACGTTTTGTGCGGGCATGGCAATCGGCTCAAGCCGCGTGCCGTCAGGGCGGAAACGCTCGATGCGCCCGCCATTCCATACTCCCACCCAAAGCGTGCCCGCGCTGTCCACCACCACGCCATCGGGGTAGCCATCTTCCACACGCGCAAAGACCCGCCGGTTCGACAGGCTGCCATCAGCGGCAAGGTCAAACACGTAAATCAGGCCCGCGGGCGAATGGTTGTGGTAGAGTCGTGTGCCATCGGGCGAGATACCGGGGCCATTGGTTACGACATATCCTTCATCATGCCGCAGCACATCCAGCCCGTGCGCCTGCCGGGTGACGGAATACAATGCGCCGGAGGGCGTGCCCTCCTCATCATCCATGGTGCCGAACCATAACCGGCCCTTTGAATCGACACAGCCATCATTGATGCGGTTGCCCGGATGCTCCGGCTCTACTGCCAGCATGCGGTCGAACGCGCCGGTACGCGGATCAAGCCGGTACAGGCCATCCTTCAGCCCGCATAGCAGCGTGCCATCACTGACCGGCACGACAAAGCCCGGCCGTGCAGGGGCCTGCCACGACGTTCTGGCCCCGCTGGCGGGGTCAAGGCGGTGGATGGCCTGGCCCACGATATCGACAAAATAAAGCGCCTGCTCGCGCGTGGACCACACCGGCCCCTCACCAAGTTGTGCCCTGATATCCCATACGCAGCAGGGGTCTGGCATCGCTGGCGTGTTCATGCGTTCTCCTTTGGGGTAAGCTGGCGGTCGTTACAGGGTGGGGCCAGAACGCCCCTGCCCGCAACCTAGTGGAATGCCGATCATGAACCCCACCGCCTGCCTGCTGGTCATTGGCAACGAAATCCTGTCCGGCCGGACACAGGATGTAAACGTGCAGTATATTGCCCGTCGCCTGTCGGAAACCGGCATCACGCTGAGCGAAGTGCGCATCATTCCCGATATCCGCGCCGTCATTGTCCGTAACGTGACCGAGGCGCGGGCGGCCTATGACAATGTGTTCACCACCGGCGGCATCGGGCCGACGCATGATGACATTACCTCCGCCTGCGTTGCGGAATCGTTTGGCGTGCCCTGGGTGCACCACCCCGAGACCTTCAGCTTGCTCGAAGCCCATTTCGCGCCCGGTGAGTTCAACGCCGCCCGCCAGCGCATGGCCACCATGCCACAGGGGGCGACGCCAATCCGCAATTCGGTTTCGGTGGCACCAGGCTTTACCATGGGCAATGTGCATGTGATGGCAGGCGTGCCCCGCATCATGCGCGCGATGTTCGAGGAAGTGCTGCCCACCCTGCCCCACGGCACGCCCGTTACCTCACAGGCGTGGCATGCCAATGGCCTGTATGAAGGCACGCTTGCTGCTCCGCTTGAGGCAATACAGGAGCGCTACCCCGCCATTGACATCGGCTCCTACCCCTACCGGCTTGATGAGAGCCAGCGCGGCGTGTGCCTGCTGTGCAAGGGCACGGACACGCAGGCCGTAAGCGCAGCCGCCACCGCCGTGCGCGACCTGATTACCGGCCTTGGCTTTGCGCCCCTGCCGGGTGAACCGGCAAAGGCCTGAACCTGTTGGGAAACAATAAAAGTTTTCGGGTGCCGCCTTTTTTCAAAAAGGCGGCGTTTCTTGAAGCTTTTTGAAAAAAAGCTTCACCAAAAACTTTTACTAGCCAAAGCCGTCAGGCGACGGCTTCACGCCCCATGGCCAGGAATTTCTCGCGGCGCTGCGCCTTGAGCAGCACCGGGTCCTTGGCCAGCAGCCCGGGCAGTTCGGCAGCAATGGCGTCGCCCACCGCGCGGATGGCCGCCTTGGGGTCACGCTGCGCGCCACCGAGCGGCTCGGGAATGATCCGGTCGATCAGCCGCAACTGAAGCAGGTCCTGCGCGGTGATCTTGAGCGCATCGGCTGCGGTGGAAGCCTGCTTGGGGTCACGCCACAGGATGGAGGCACAGGCCTCGGGTGAGATGACGGAGTAGATGGCGTGCTCGAGCATCATCACCCGGTCACCCGCGCCAAGGGCCACGGCCCCGCCGGAGCCACCTTCGCCAATCACGGTGGCGATGACGGGCACCGGCACGTTCAGGCAGGTCTCGATGGAGCGGGCAATGGCTTCCGCCTGGCCACGGGCTTCGGCATCAATGCCGGGCCACGCGCCCGACGTGTCGATAAAGGTCAGGACCGGCAGGCCGAATCGCCCCGCCAGCTTCATCAGGCGCTGGGCCTTGCGGTAGCCCTCGGGCCGGGCCATGCCGAAATTGTGCTTGAGGCGGGTCTCGATCTCGGCGCCGCGCTCGGTGCCGATCACAACCACGGGCTGGTCATTGAACCGGCCCACGCCGCCAATGATGGCCTTGTCATCGCCAAACAGCCGGTCACCCGCAAGCGGCGAGAACTCGGTAATCAGCGCATCGATGTAATCGACCGTGTGCGGGCGCTGGGCATGGCGGGCCACCTGCACCTTCTGCCACGGAGTCAGCTTGGCGTAGGCCGTACGCAGCTGCCGGTCGGCTTTTTCGCTCAACCGGGTGATCTCTTCCGCAATGTTGATCCCGTCCGGACCGGACATCCTGCGAAGTTCGTCGATCTTGTTCTCAAGCTCGGCGACCGACTTTTCGAAATCTAGAAACTGGCGCATGCGCTGCCGATAGCACAGCCTGCGTGCCAGCCAAACATTTTCACGCATGGAATTCCGCCTGCCATGCATTTTTGTCCGTCCGGCCCTGCCGGGCGCTGGCGTACCATTTCTGCCGGCAACGCGCATCGTGCCCTGGCGGCAGGCCGATTTTCAATTGCCTGCAAAAGCAGGCGCGAGAACGATCCTTTTGAATAAAGTCAGCATTATTCGAAGCTTTTTGAAAAAGGCTTCACCAGAAACTGTTTTACGTCTGGCAGCTTTTCAACTCGCGCTGTCGTCCCCCTGCGCCAGCGGATGGTGCTGCGCCACGGCATCACGCAGGCGGTCGAGCATGACATGGGTATAGATCTGCGTAGTGGCAATATCCGCATGGCCGAGCAGCACCTGCAACGCGCGCAGATCCGCCCCGTGGGCCAGCAGATGGGTGGCGAAGGAATGACGCAGCACATGCGGCGACAGGCGCTGCGGGTCCAGCCCCGCGCGCAGCGCCACATCGTGCAGGATGCGGTCGAATCCCTGCCGGGTCATGGGCTGGCGGGCACTCCGCCCGGGAAACAGGTACGGGCTTTCGCGCCCGGCATCGAGCGCCATCAGCGCACGCGCCGCCTCACGCGCACGGGCCGACATGGGCACCATCCGCTCGCGCCCGCCCTTGCCGCGCACCAGCATCATGCCCGGTGCCGCATCAAGCGCGCGGCGGGGCAGCGATAGCAGTTCCGATATACGCAGGCCCGAGGCATAGAGCATTTCAAGGGCAGCCCGCGCCACCATGAGCCTGCGCCTGCGCGCGGGTGTGGCATCGGGCTCGGGCACGCAGGCGGCCAGCAGATCCGTCACCTCGGGCTCGGACAGGAATCGCGGCAGGGGCGCATCGAGCCGGGGGGCCTCAAGCAGGGCGGCGGGGTTGTCAGGCCGCATCCCCTCGCGGGCCAGGAACAGGAAATACTGCTTCAGGCACGACAACCTGCGCGCCTGCGTACGCGCCGCCAGCCCCTGCCGCGCAAGGCCCGAAAGGTAGTCGCGCAGATCACCCTCACCCGCCGTGAGCGGCGTTACGCCCCGGGCGTGCAGGGCAGCATTCATATCCGCAAGGTCGCGGGTATAGGCGCGGATGGTGTTCAGCGCCGCCCCGCGCTCGGCGGCCTGCATCTCGATAAAGGCATCAACGCCGCTTGCGCTCACCTGTCTCCCCGCTTGCTCAGCCCGGGGCCAGTGGCGCTACCGGCAGCGGGGCGGGCGCGCCGAGGGGCGGCAGGGCGGCTGGCGGCGGGGCGGCGAAGGACACATCCTTGTGCACATCTTCCTGCACCAGCGCGGGCGGAAAGGCCCCGAGCGCAAAAAAGCCCCCTATCACGCACAGGATCAGAACACTGGCCAGGGCAATAACAATACGGATCATTCAACCGCTTTCCTATGCTGCGAACCCCGGCGGCCCCAGGACAAGGCGCGCGCAAGCGTGCTGCCGCGCCCACGCGTGGCTGGCCCTGACCACGGACTCTACCGGTCCTGTCCTGCTGTATGTTAGGTTGCGCGGCATGTCACGCCAGATTCCCCCCATTCGGCCCCAGCCGGAGCCCGCATCCCTTGCCATCCCCCTTGACCTGAACGCCGTTGGCCCCGCCAGCCCACGGCAGCCGGGCAGCGGGCGCACCATCGTGCTGGTCGGGCTTATGGGCGCGGGCAAGACCACGATCGGCCGCCTGCTGGCCGCGAGGCTGGGCGTGCCCTTTGTCGATTCGGATGAGGAAATCGAGCGCGCCGCCGGCTGCACCATCGCCGACCTGTTCCAGCGCTATGGCGAGGCCGAGTTCCGCCGCGGCGAGCGGCTGGTCATCCGCCGCCTGCTGTCCGGCCCGCCCGTGGTGCTGGCTACCGGTGGCGGGGCCTTCATGGATGGGCGCACGCGTGCAAGCGTGCGCGAGCATGCCGTATCGATCTGGCTGCGCTGCCCGCTTGACGTGCTGGTGCAGCGCGTGGCCGACCGCACGCACCGCCCGCTGCTCAACAACGCAACACCGCATGCGGTGCTGGCCGACCTTATGCGCCTGCGCCATCCGGTCTATGCGGAAGCGGACATTATCGTTGATTGTGGAGATGACAACGTGGAACACAGCGCCGACCATGTGCTGCACGCCCTGCAGCACAACCAGCAGCCCCTGCGCGTGCCCGTACGGCTCGACCGTGCCAGCTACGAGGTGCTGATCGGCCCCGACGTGATCCGCCGCGCGGGCGCGCTGCTGGCCCCGGTGCTGCCCCAGAAGCGCGTGATGGTAATTACGGACGCCACCGTCTCGCCCCTGCACCTGCCTCGCCTGCTTGAAGCCCTGGCGGAGACCGGCATCCGCGCCGAGACCATCACCATCCCGCCCGGCGAGGGATCAAAGAGCATCAGCCAGTACGAGCGCGTGACCAACGCCCTGCTCGAGGCGCATGTCGAGCGCGGCACCACGGTCGTGGCCCTGGGCGGGGGCGTGGTGGGCGATCTTTCGGGCTTCTGTGCGGCCACCACGCTGCGCGGGCTGCCCTTCGTGCAGATTCCGACCACGCTGCTCTCGCAGGTGGATTCGTCGGTCGGTGGCAAGACCGGCATCAACACGCCCTTTGGCAAGAACCTGCTCGGCGCGTTTCACCAGCCCATCGCGGTGCTGGCCGATACCTCCACGCTCGCCACCCTGCCTGTGCGTGAACTGAAGGCCGGTTACGCCGAGATCGTAAAATCCGGCCTGCTGGGCGATGCAGGGCTGTTTGACTGGTGCGAGCGCCATGGCGCTGCAGTGCTGGCGGGCGATCCGGCCATGCAGGCCGAGGCCATCCGCCTCGCCTGCGCCTTCAAGGCCCGCGTGGTGGTGGCTGACGAGCGCGAGGAGCGCAAGACCGATGGCCGCGCCCTGCTCAACCTTGGCCACACCTTCGGCCACGCGCTGGAGGCCGAGATGGGCTATGACGGCAGCCTGCTGCATGGCGAGGCGGTATCGATCGGACTGCGGCTGGCCTTCATGCTGTCGGTCCGGCTGGGGTACTGCCCGGCCGAGGATCTCGACCGCGTCACCCGTCATCTCGAGCGCCTGTCCATGCCTGCGCGCATAGGCGACACGGGGCGCAACTTCTCCGCCGCCCAGCTTGTGCGCAACATGCAGCGCGACAAGAAAATGCGTGATGGCCGCCTGTCCTTCGTGCTGGTGCGCGGCATCGGCCGTGCCTTTACCTGCCGCGACGTACCCGATGAAACCGTGCTTGAAGTGCTGCGCGCGGATGGCTGCACACCCTGACACCTGCAACGACGGGGCTGTGATATTCTGACCACAGCCCCGCCCGCACCCGCCTGGCAACCCGCTACATTTACCTTATTTCAACCCTTGCCCCGCAAAACGATCCTGCCATGGATTGATGCGGATGGACGCGGTTACGCACCCCCCTGATATCCCGCTGGCGCTGGAATGGCGGCACACGCGCCGCCCGGATCAACCCGTATCAGGCCAGTGTGGAACATGCCCCCATCTCCACCAAATAAAGAAGGCGTCTGATCAAGCATCAAGGACGGGACCATGCGTCTTCGCACGGCACTGCTGGCGACTGCACTCACGACCACCCCTGTCATGGCCGCAATGGCCACGACCATCACCGGGCCTTACGTCGATATCGGCGGAGGCTATGACCTGACCCAGACACAGCACATGCACGCCTATGATGCGCAGGGCGTGCAGGAAAAAAACAGCGCGTTTTCCCCGGATGTCGCCAACTTCCTGAAGCCGGAACTCGATGCGGGCAGCAACGCCCGCGAGCGCATGCATCATGGCGCGGGCTGGACCGGATTCGCATCCTTCGGCTGGGGCTTTGGCAACGGCCTGCGCGCGGAAGTGGAAGGGGCCTATAACTGGTCGGAAACCACCCGCTACACCACCACATCCTATGGCGGCGGCCATGGCAAGACCGATGGCGCCGACCGCTCCTATGGCGGCTTTGTCAACGTGCTGTATGACATCGACCTCAAGCGCCTGTTCGGAATCGACGTGCCGGTAACGCCCTTCATCGGCGTGGGCGCGGGCTATCTGTGGCAGACCGTGAATGATGAAACGCCCATCACGAACAGCATCATAAACGTGCGCCATAACGGCACCAACGGCAGCTTTGCCTATCAGGGCATTGTCGGTGCGGCCTATGACATTCCCGGCGTGCCGGGCCTGCAGATGACCACCGAATACCGCATGATCGGCCAGGTGGAATCCTTCAACAACGGCAATCTCGGCCAGACCGTGATCAACGCCAACAACCAGCCGGTGATCGACCACAATTCCATCCGTTATGACCAGCGCTTCAACCACCAGTTCATCGTAGGCGTGCGCTATGCGTTCAATACCGCGCCGCCGCCCCCGCCGCCGGCACCCGCCATCGTGCCGCCCGCGCCAGTCGCCGCTCGCACCTATCTGGTGTTCTTTGACTGGGATGGCGCGGTCCTGACCCAGCGCGCGCGTGCCATCGTGGCGCAGGCGGCGCAGGCCTCTGCCCACGTGCAGACCACGCGGCTTGAAGTAAACGGCTATACCGATAACTCCGCCGCCCACCCCGGTCCGCGTGGCGAGAAATATAACCTTGGCCTGTCACTGCACCGGGCGGAGAGTGTAAAGGCGGAACTGATCCGCGATGGCGTGGCGGCCAGCGCCATCGACATTCATGGCTATGGCGAGGGCCACCCCCTCGTGCCGACCGGGCCGGACACGCGCGAACCGCAGAACCGCCGGGTGGAAATCATCCTGCACTAGGCTCCGACTGCAATATATTGAAAAAAAATGGAGAATCCGGCACGGGGCACATCTGTGCGCAGCCCGTGCCGAAGAATCCGTTTCCGGCCCCGAAACGGGTTGAAACAGACCTTCGGTTTACACCATTGTCCTATGCAAAATGAGGGGGGGCTGGGAAAGCGGTTCAAAAAAATCCTTATAAAATCAGGGTTTTTTATAGACTGCGGCAAAGAGGACCGAAAGATATGTGCTTTTTTTGCCACACCTGTCCCGCATGGCGCATTTTGCCCATTCTCAAGCCGGGCCAGACAGGCTAATCCCCGCTTCATAGCTTGCGGGTAATCTCAGGCTGCCCTGTCTCGGGGCAAATCCCATTGCCCGATCACAAGACGGGGCTCTGCCCTGCAACAACAGATTAAGGACTGAAACATGCGTCTTCGCGCAGCGTTACTGGCAACCAGCCTGCTGGCAGCGACACCGTTCGCAGCCAAGGCCACGACCATCACTGGCCCGTATGTCGATATCGGCGGCGGCTACAACCTGACCCAGACCCAGCACACCCGTGTCCCGGGCTATGGTGACGAAGGCGCTGGCGCAGGTCGCGTTGGCCACCGTCATGGCTGGACCGGCTTCGGCTCGGTTGGCTGGGGCTTTGGCAACGGCCTGCGTGCTGAAGTTGAAGGCGCTTACAACTGGTCGGAAATCTATCGCAAGAGCGGTAGCGACAAGGGCAGCGACCGCTCCTATGGCGGCTTCATCAACGTCCTGTATGACATCGACCTGAAGCGTCTGTTCAACATCGATGTGCCTGTCACGCCGTTCGTCGGTGTCGGTGCCGGTTACCTGTGGCAGAACGTGAACAGCAACACCATGGCCGCCCTGGGTGGCGCAAGCAGCCCGAATGCCCGCCTGCACGGCACCAACGGCAGCTTCGCCTATCAGGGTATCGTCGGTGCAGCCTATGACATTCCGGGCGTGCCCGGCCTGCAGATGACCACCGAATACCGCATGGTGGGCCAGGTCGAGTCCTTCGGCATGGGCAACATCAAGGCTGAAGCAGGCGGCGAGACCGGCGCTCTCCGCTTCGATCACCGCTTCAACCACCAGTTCATCGTAGGCGTCCGCTACGCGTTCAACAACGCGCCGCCGCCGCCGCCGCCGGCTCCCGCCGTCGTGCCGCCCGCACCGACCGCAGCCCGCACCTACCTCGTCTTCTTCGACTGGGACGGCGCAGCCCTGACCGGTCGCTCGCGTGAGATCGTGGCCGAAGCCGCACAGGCTTCCACCCACGTCCAGACCACGCGCATCGAAGTTAACGGTTACACCGATAACACCTCCGCCCATCCGGGTCCGCGCGGTGAGAAGTACAACCTTGGCCTGTCCATGCGTCGTGCTGACAGCGTGAAGGCTGAACTGATCCGTGACGGCGTGCCCGCCAACGCCATCGACATCCATGGCTACGGCGAAGCCCACCCGCTGGTGCCCACCGGTCCCGACACCCGTGAGCCCCAGAACCGTCGCGTCGAGATCATCCTGCACTGATCCCGACCAGATTGGTCAAAGAAAAGGGAGCCTTCGGGCTCCCTTTTTTTGTTTCTGAAACTTTGTTTAATATTGCCAGAAGGGCCGGCGCGACTGTGCTCTTCATGCCACAAAATCTGCAAAATCTTCTGGCACAAGATTGTTTGCAACAGTCAGAACATTCCATAAGTCATTGTTTAAAAATAAAAAAATCCCTATCAATGATTGCCTCGCATAGCGTGTTACCTTTGCGCATGACTGGAACAACGAGCAGCGCGGAACCACATGTCCGGCATCGTGTTTAAGTGACGAGATCGATTAATCATCGCATCATGGCAATGATGTCGTTTACAAAGAAGTAATAACATGAGGAAGGACCACCAGATGCGTCTCCGCTCTGCCCTGCTGGCAACCAGCCTGCTTGCAGCGACACCGTTCGCAGCCAAGGCCACGACCATCACCGGCCCGTATGTCGATATCGGCGGCGGCTATAACCTGACCCAGACCCAGCACACCCGTGTCCCGGGCTATGGTGACGAAGGCGCTGGCGCAGGTCGCGTTGGCCACCGTCATGGCTGGACCGGCTTCGGCTCGGTTGGCTGGGGCTTTGGCAACGGCCTGCGTGCTGAAGTTGAAGGCGCTTACAACTGGTCGGAAATCTATCGCAAGAGCGGTAGCGACAAGGGCAGCGACCGCTCCTATGGCGGCTTCATCAACGTCCTGTATGACATCGACCTGAAGCGTCTGTTCAACATCGATGTGCCTGTCACGCCGTTCGTCGGTGTCGGTGCCGGTTACCTGTGGCAGAACGTGAACAGCAACACCATGGCCGCCCTGGGTGGCGCAAGCAGCCCGAATGCCCGCCTGCACGGCACCAACGGCAGCTTCGCCTATCAGGGTATCGTCGGTGCAGCCTATGACATTCCGGGCGTGCCCGGCCTGCAGATGACCACCGAATACCGCATGGTGGGCCAGGTCGAGTCCTTCGGCATGGGCAACATCAAGGCTGAAGCAGGTGGCGAGACCGGCGCTCTCCGCTTCGATCACCGCTTCAACCACCAGTTCATCGTAGGCGTCCGCTACGCGTTCAACAACGCGCCGCCGCCGCCGCCGCCGGCTCCCGCCGTCGTGCCGCCCGCACCGACCGCAGCCCGCACCTACCTCGTCTTCTTCGACTGGGACGGCGCAGCCCTGACCGGTCGCTCGCGTGAGATCGTGGCCGAAGCCGCACAGGCTTCCACCCACGTCCAGACCACGCGCATCGAAGTTAACGGTTACACCGATAACACCTCCGCCCATCCGGGTCCGCGCGGTGAGAAGTACAACCTTGGCCTGTCCATGCGTCGTGCTGACAGCGTGAAGGCTGAACTGATCCGTGACGGCGTGCCCGCCAACGCCATCGACATCCATGGCTACGGCGAAGCCCACCCGCTGGTGCCCACCGGTCCCGACACCCGTGAGCCCCAGAACCGTCGCGTCGAGATCATCCTGCACTGATGATGCTGAAGGGAAAGGGAGCATTATTTGCTCCCTTTCCTCTTTTTCTGGCGCATTGATTATTCTATCAGTCAGCCAGGATGTACCAGGCAATGCCTGAATGTCCGTTTCCACCCCATGGCCAACCCGCTTTTTCGGAAAAAGGATAATCCTGTGTTCAAAATCCGCTCCGAAAAGCTGCACCAGTTCATCAAGTTCGGAATTGTCGGCGTATTGGGGTTGGGATGGGACACGGCAACACTTTATGGCCTGCGTCCTTTTGTGGGGCTGACTACGGCCACCATCGCCGCTTATTTCATTGCCGCCTCGATCAACTGGCTGATCAACCGGCTCTGGACCTTCCGCAAGGCGGGGAACCAGCATCATTTCTTCATTCAGTGGCTACGCTTTCTGGCGGGTAATGCGCTGGGCTTTTTCCTGAACCGTGGCTGCGTGTTCATGCTGTTCCACACCTCACCCGTGTTCAAGGCCTATCCGTTTCTGGCTCTGGCAGCAGGGTCGGTTGCGGGCATGATGGCGAACTTCCATATCAGCCGCAAAATGGTATTCCACGCCAAGCCCCCCGCCCTGCCCAAGAAAACAGCCGAAATCCTGCCTTTTCAGCCCGAACGCCCGGTGCCCCAGAAGGCGGTCTCGAGCCGCACCGCCGTGGCAAACGCCCGCAACAAGGTCGGATAACGCGCCTGCGCCCCATAAGGGGTGGCCAACGCGTCAAGCTGGCGAATGCCATCCTCTACCAGTTGCGTATACTCATCTCCCCCATAAAGCGCGATCCACGACCAGTATGGATTGCCCTCGCGCACGGTCAGCGGGCTTGCATGCAGCCTTGCGCCGACCTCCGCATAGCCAATCAGGCACGGGGCCATGGTCACCATCAGGTCAAGCAGGTCGCCTGCCTGGGCACGGTCAAGTATAAAGCGGCTATAGGCAAGTAATTCGAGCGATTCTTCAGCGTTTTCAAGCGTGGATTCTTCTATGCCCCACTGACGGCAATAGCCCACATGCATGGCCAGTTCGGTGTTGAGTATGCCCGCCATCAGCCCTGCTGCATGGCGCATGCTGGCCACCGTATCGGCCTTGTACACCGCCAGTGCGCAGGCGCGGGCATACTGGATGAGATACAGGTAGTCCTGAATCAGGAAATTGCGGAACGCCTCGGGTGGCAACGTGCCATCTGCCACTCCGCGCACAAAGGGGTGGCGCACAAAGTCCAGCCACTGCGCCATGCAGTCACGGCGCAGGCGGCCCGCAAGCCCCGTAGCCAGCAGGGGCCAGTCGCGTTCGGCCTGCCATTCATCGTCCATGTTCCGTCCTTTCATGCAGGGAGCGAGCCTGTCACGCATCCGCCATCTGGGGTTTACGCGCATGTTGGCACTTCCGGTCTGGTGCTACGTGCGCTAGGTGAATGAATCCGGTTTTACATCTATATCTTTCAATACAGGATCGTCTGTTTTCCGCCATGCCCACAACAAACGACATTCGTGCCACCTTCCTCGACTATTTTGCGGGGAACGGGCATCAGATCGTGCCGTCCTCGTCACTGGTGCCGCATAACGATCCGACGCTGCTCTTTACCAATGCGGGTATGGTGCAGTTCAAGAACGTGTTCACCGGGCAGGAAACGCGCCCCTACTCCCGCGCCACCACGGCCCAGAAAGTCGTGCGCGCGGGCGGCAAGCACAACGACCTGGACAATGTGGGCTACACCGCCCGCCATCATACCTTCTTCGAGATGATGGGGAATTTCTCGTTCGGGGATTATTTCAAGGCGGAAGCCATCGAACTGGCCTGGAAGCTGGTCACCAGCACCTTCGGCCTGCCAAAGGAGAAGCTGCTCACCACCGTCTATGCCGATGACGAGGAAGCAGCCTCCCTGTGGCGCAAGATTGCCGGCCTGTCTGATGACCGGATCATCCGCATCCCCACCGCCGACAATTTCTGGCGCATGGGCGATACCGGACCCTGCGGCCCGTGTTCGGAAATCTTTTATGACCACGGCCCTGAAGTGGCGGGCGGCCCCCCCGGCTCCCCCGATGAGGACGGCGACCGGTTTACCGAAATCTGGAACCTCGTGTTCATGCAGTATTTCGAGAACCCGCCCGGCACGCGTTCGCCGCTGCCACGCCCCTCGATTGATACCGGGCTGGGGCTGGAGCGCTTTGCCGCCATCCTGCAGGGCAAACGCGACAATTATGATACCGATACCTTCCGCGCGCTGATCCTGGCCTCGGCCGAGGTCACGGGCCAGGACCCTGATGGCCCGTTCAACGCCAGCCACCGCGTGGTGGCCGACCACCTGCGCTCGACCTCGTTCCTGATTGCCGATGGCGTGCTGCCATCCAAGGACGGGCGCGGCTACGTACTGCGCCGCATCATGCGCCGCGCCATGCGCCACCTGCACCTGATGGGCACGACCGAGCCAACCTTCTACAGGCTCGTCCCCGCGCTGATCCGGCAGATGGGCGAGGCCTATCCCGAGCTGATCCACGCCCGCGCCCTGATCGAGGAGACGATGAAGGGCGAGGAACTGCGCTTCAAGGCCATGCTCGACCGTGGCCTGTCGCTGCTGGCGGACGAGACCGAACGCCTTGGCGATGGCGCGCCCCTGCCCGGCGATGTCGCCTTCAAGCTGTATGACACCTTCGGCTTCCCGCTTGACCTGACACAGGACGCCCTGCGCGGCACCAGCCACGGCGTGGATGTGGAAGGCTTCAACGAGGCGATGGACGTGCAGCGCAAGCGCGCCCGCGCTGCCTGGAGCGGTTCGGGCGACAGCGCCACCGAGACCGTATGGTTCGAGGCGCGTGATACCTTCGGCGCGACCGAGTTCCTGGGCTACACCACCGAGACCTCGGATGCCGAGGTGCAGACCGTGGTGATGGATAACGCGCAGGTCGACTCTGCAGGCCCCGGCAGCAAGGTGGCCCTGCTGCTCAACCAGACCCCCTTCTATGGCGAGAGCGGCGGCCAGGTGGGCGATACCGGCACCATCACCGCGCCCGGCCTGCACATTGCCATCACCGACACCCAGAAGAAGCTGGGTGACCTGCTGGTGCATTATGGCACCGTCATTGAAGGCACGGTCAAGCCCGGCATGGCCGTGACCGCGCAGGTGGATCACGACCGCCGCAGCGCCATCCGCGCCCACCATTCGGCAACCCACCTGCTGCACGAGGCCCTGCGCCGCAGGCTTGGCGCGCACGTGACCCAGAAGGGCAGCCTGAACGCGCCCGACCGCCTGCGCTTTGACGTAAGCCAGCCCCGCCCGATCACGCCCGAGGAACTGGCCGAGATCGAGGCCGAGGTGAATGCCCGCATCCGCGAGAACACGGATGTCACCACCCGCAGCATGACGCCCGAAGAAGCCATCGAGCAGGGTGCGATGGCCCTGTTCGGCGAGAAATATGGCGATGAGGTCCGTGTTGTCTCGATGGGCGGGCCGGAAGAAGGCCGCGCAGGCTGGTCGATCGAACTGTGCGGTGGCACGCATGTGCGCCGCACGGGGGATATCGGGCTGTTCCGCATTACGTCCGAAAGTGGCGTGTCCTCTGGCGTGCGCCGCATCGAGGCCGTGACCGGCCTTGCCGCGCAGAACGCGACGGTCGCCACCGAAGAACGCCTGAACCAGATCGCCGCCATGCTGCGCGTGCCCGCTGCCGAGGCACCGGAGCGCCTGGCCGTGGTGCTGGAAGAGCGCAAGGCGATGGAGCGCCAGATTTCCGACCTGCAGCGCAAGCTCGCCTCGGGCAGTCAGGCGGCGGCGAGCATTGTCGAGATCGGCGGCATCAGGCTCGATGCCCGCAATGTGGGTGAACTGCCGCCCAAGGAACTCAAGCCGCTGGCGGATTCGCTGCGCAAGGAAATCGGCTCGGGCGTGATCGCGCTCGTCTCGACCGCCGATGGCAAGGGCAGCATCGTCGTGGCCGCAACGCCCGACCTTGCCGAGAAGGTCGATGCCGTTACCCTGGTGCGCGCGGCCAGCGCCGCCATGGATGGCAAGGGCGGCGGCGGCCGGCGCGACATGGCGCAGGCAGGTGGCCCTGACATCAGCAAGGCCGATGCAGCGCTTGAAGCCGTGCGCACAGCCCTGGCACAGGCGACCACCGCCTGATCAGGCGGGCAGAACCTTTCATACGCCCATGCAACGGCGCACCTCGGTGCGCCGTTATGCTGTACGGCGCTTGCGGCAAGACAGAAATACTTCAATTCATAAAGTTAATATTCATTAACTATATTATGATAACATAGTATTTCCGCATGGCTTCATAGCGAAACAGATGGGCCTGCCAGATGTTTCCATGATATAGATGAAGCGGGACATGCCTCCGACCGGTGCATTGCCCCTTGATGCCACAACAGGACATGACTTCACATCGGTCCGGACATTCAGGTGACAGGATATTACAATGGCCCATACCAATACTGCCCGGGAAACCCTCATCGAACTGCTGCACGGCGTTGAGCGTTTCAACACCGAAGTCTTTCCCCAGAACCGTGACCTCTTCGCCAGCCTTGCCGAGAGCCAGTCCCCCGATACGCTGTTCATCGCCTGCGCCGACAGCCGGGTGAACCCCAGCATGATCACCCAGACCCAGCCGGGCGACCTGTTCGTGCTGCGCAATATCGGCAATATCGTGCCCGCCTATGGCGAGATGCTCGGCGGCGTGTCGTCTGCCATCGAATACGCGGTCAGCGCGCTCAAGGTGTCGCACATCATCGTCTGCGGGCATTCCAACTGTGGCGCGATGAAGGCCCTGCTCGACCCGCAGGCCAGCCACCTTGACAAGATGCCCACCGTGGCAAGCTGGCTGCGCAATGCCGAGGCCGCGCGCGCCGTGCTCGAGGCCACCGATGCCGGCCCCGCCACCGTGCGCAGCCTGTCCGAGCAGAACGTGCAGCTCCAGATCGCGCACCTGCGCACCCACCCCGCCGTGGCGGCAGGGCTTGCCCGCGGCACCCTGACGTTGCAGGGATGGTTCTATGATATTGCCAGCGGGGAAGTGGTGGTGCTCGATGAAACCTCGCGCACCTTCATCCATGTCGATGAAGCCATTGCCAAGCTGCGCGCCCAGCAGGCTGACAGCACCACGGCGTAACCGCCTGCCATGGCCGGCCGCAGCCCTGGCCGGGCTGGTCATGATCTGGGCCGCCTGCCCCGCATGGGCGGCAGGCAGCCTGAAGGTTTCAACATGGAACCTGGAATGGCTGACCACGCGCGTGCAGGGTGATCCCGCCCTGCCGCCCGATGTCACGCCCCGCACGCCCACCGACATGGCGCGGCTGGCGCATTATGCCAGCCGTCTTGCCCCTGATATCGTAGCGCTGGAGGAAGTGGATGACCCGGCCCTTGCCGCCCGGCTGTTCCCTGCGCCCGCCTATCATCTCTTCATAACCGGTGATCCGGTGGTGCAGAAAGTGGCCGCCGCCGTGCGGGCCGACCTGCCTGTCACGCGCCACCCCGATGTCACGGCGCTTGATGTCTATGCCGCCGGTGCACCGCGCCACCTGCGCGCGGGGCTGGACCTGACCATTGGCACGGGAACTGACAGCCTGCGCGTGCTGGTGGTTCACCTCAAGGCCGGATGCCGTGATTCAGGCCCCACCGACCGCAGGCCCGCCTGCAACACTCTGCGGCGGCAGATGGCCGTGGTGCAGGACTGGATCATGGAACGGCAGGATGAAGGCGAGCCCTTCGCCGTACTGGGCGATTTCAACCGCCTGTTCGCTCCCGATGACCCGATGCTGCATACTTTAGGCGAAAACGGCCCCCTCACGCTGACCACTGCGGGCCATGCCAGCCCGTGCGGGGCGGGAACCTACTTCATTGACCATATCATCATGGGTGGGGCAGCGCGCGACTGGGTGCAGCCAGACAGCCTGCGCGTCATGCTCTATCGTGACCGGGCGCAGGATGGCAGCGCTCACCTGTCAGATCACTGTCCGGTTTCGGTGCGGCTTGCCCTCCCCTGAGGGGGCAGCCCTTATTCGGGCCAGATGCCCGAGGCGTGCAGGGCACTCCACCCCACCATCACCACGATCATCACAAACACCACAGCCCCCATGAGCTGGAACAGCTCCTTATAGGGCATGAACGGCGGGGCTTCTGCCGCATCAACCGCGGCCTGCGTGGTCGCCACGGCATCATGCGGGGTGGCGACAACCTGCGTCTGGGCTTCGGGCACGGGGCCGGGATCGGGGGTCGTGCTCGCGGCCATGGCCGCTTCATCTTCCTGCACGGCTTCATGCAGGGCCTCAACCGGGTGTTCTACTCCTACGGGCACAGCGGACTGCGCCACCACGGCCGGATCCTGATCGGGGGTATCGGTCATTGACGCTGTACTCCTGCTTTCGCCAAGTCTATGCCATATAGGACAGCCCGGCACGATAACGAGGGCACAGAATAGGACATCCCGTGCCATACTGCCACATGCCCCATGAACAGGAGAGACGCATGCCAGCCCTGAAACCGACCCGCCGGAAGTGCCTCGCTGCACTGGCTGCCAGCCTGCTGCCCCTGGCCCTGCCCGGCATGGCCCATGCGGGCAGGCCGCTGCGCATTGGCATGATCGGGGCGGGGCATGTCGGCACCACGCTGGGGCGGTTATGGACGCGGGCGGGCCATCAGGTCATGTTTAGCGCGCTTGAACATAAGGAGGCGGAAAAACGGGCCTCGGAATTCTACCCCCTCGCCCGCGCGGGCACGGTGCAGGAGGCCGCGAAGTTTGGTGATGCCGTAGTGCTGGCCGTGCCCTATGGCGCCCTGCCCCAGCTTGCCCACACGATCGGCTCCATCGTGGGTTCAAAGCCGCTGATTGACGTGACCAACCCCTATGGCTGGCGCGATGGCAAGATCGGGCGGCTGGCACTGCTTAATGGGGCAGGGCTGACCACGCAGTCGCTCTTCCCTGCCGCGTCCGTGGTGCGGGCATTCAACTCAGAGGACATGACCACGCTCGCCGCCCAGACATGGCGCCCGCCGCCGCGCCTGGCCCTGCCCATGGCGGGCGACGTGATCCAGGCGCTGTATGTGGCGGGCTGGCTGATCCATGACGCGGGGTTCGATCCGGTCATGGCGGGCCCGCTTTCAACGGCGAAGCTGTTCCAGCCCGGCGGCCCGGCCTTCGAGGCGCAGATGAACGCCACCGACCTGCGCCACCTGCTTGGCGTGACAGCCAACAACCCCGTTGACCGCGCGCTTGCCACTCAGTTCGCGGGCGGGATGTAATTCGCCTGCCGCAGCGCGAAGCCGAACTGCACCCAGCCAATGCCGGCTGCAATCAGCTCAACGGCAATGAACGTGCCGATCAGCCACAGCCCCGACCACGGCAGGGTCACGTACAGGCACACCCCCACCAGCAGGCTGATCAGGCCGCCAAGCAGGATAAACCACCACCCCTGCAGCCCGCGCTGCTGGAACGCCATGATGATGCGCGCGATGCCCGACACCACAAGGCAGGCGGAAATGAAGATGGTGATGACCATGGAGCCGGTGCTCGGCTCCTCCATCATCATCGTGCCCGCAAGGATATAGAGCGCGCCGCCCGCAATCGACATGAGCCGCCCGCTCCAGTCGCGCACCACGAAGGCATGCACAAGCTGCACCGTGCCCGCCACGAACAGCAGCACGCCAAACAGGATGGTACTGGCAAGTGACACGGCAAGCGCATCCACCCATGCCATGATGCCCAGGCCGAACGAAATCGCGCCCAGCCCCACAAACAGCGGCCAGCGCTGCGTAATTGCCGTATCCATTGACTGAAGGTCCTCCTGCTTACTGGTGGATGTAAGTCATCCGCATGCTGCCCGTTTCATAACAGGCGGGGGCTACGATGCGATACAGGCTTTGTGGCAATGATTGACATGCACCCCCCGGTACTTCTATACGCGCCCGACTGCCGGGAACGTGGACGATACGGCTGGTGCCCATGGGTGATTGCTCCCCGGCGCCGGTAATACGGATCGCGCCCGCCCTGTTCATGGGGAACAGGGCCTACCGGTGCCACACCATGGCCCGTGGTCCAGCCACAGGCCGTGCAGATTGAAGAGAAGAGAGCGCACCATGAGCAAGCGCCTTGAGAGCAAGTATAAAATCAACCGCCGCCTTGGCGTAAACCTGTGGGGCCGTGCCAAGTCGCCGGTCAACAAGCGCGAGTATGGCCCCGGCCAGCACGGCCAGCGCCGCAAGCAGAAGCCCTCCGACTTCTCCGTGCAGCTGATGGCCAAGCAGAAGCTCAAGGGCTACTACGGCAACATCGGCGAAAAGCAGTTCCGCAAGTATTACGATGAGGCCGTGCGCCGCAAGGGTGATACCTCCGAGAACCTGATCGACCTGCTCGAGCGCCGGCTGGATGCGGTCGTGTACCGCCTGAAGTTCGCGATCACCCCGTTCGCGGCGCGTCAGTTCATCAGCCACGGCCACATCACGGTCAACGGCCGCAAGGTCAACATCCCCTCCTTCCTGGTGCGTGATGGCGACGTGATCGAAGTGCGCGAGAAGTCCAAGCAGCTCGCCATCGTGCTTGATGCCGCCCAGAGCGGCGAGCGTGACGTGCCGGAATACATGGAAGTGGACCACCGCCAGATGAAGGGCTCCTTCCTGCGCAGCCCCAAGCTGTCAGATGTGCCCTATCCGGTGCAGATGGAACCGAACCTGGTCATCGAATTCTACTCTCGCTGATCAAGTCCCGGAACCGGGCAGGCGTGACGCCGGGCGTGGGGATTTTTCCCTGCGTCCGGCGTCCGCGTTTCTGGCCCCTGCCCGCTTCCGCCTCCCTTCCGCCAGGCCAGCCGCAGGAATGGACAAGACCGTGACCGCCACCGCCGCCGAAACCCCGCTTGCCGCCGAGATTACCCGCAGGCGCACCTTTGCCATCATCTCGCACCCTGATGCGGGCAAGACCACGCTGACCGAGCGCATCCTGCGCGCGGGCGGCGCGATCCAGATGGCGGGTAACGTACGGGCCAAGGGCGAGCGGCGGCGCACACGCTCGGACTGGATGGGAATCGAGCGCGACCGTGGCATTTCGGTCGTGACCTCGGTCATGACGTTCGAGTATGGCGGCTGCATCTTCAACCTGCTCGACACGCCGGGCCATGAAGACTTCTCGGAAGATACCTACCGCACGCTGACGGCGGTGGATGCCGCCGTGATGGTGATCGACGCCGCCAAGGGCATCGAGGCCCGCACGCGCAAGCTGTTCGAGATCTGCCGCCTGCGCGATATTCCCATCGTCACCTTCATCAACAAGATGGACCGCGAATCGCAGGACCCGTTTGCCCTGCTTGATGAGATCTCGTCCTCGCTCGCACTCGATGTCTCGCCCGCCACGTGGCCGGTGGGCCGTGCCGCCAAGTTTGTCGGCACCTACGATATCCATAAGCGCGAACTGCATGTGACCGAGGAACTCGACCAGTCTGATCCGCGCATGGTGCAGCTTGGCGAGGAACTCGAACTCGTTGAAGCGGCATTGCCCGAATTCGACCTTGAAAGCTTCAATGCAGGGCACCTGACCCCGGTCTTCTTCGGTAGTGCCATGAAGGAAATTGGTGTTACCGACCTGCTCGACGCGCTGGCCGCCTTCGGTCCGCCGCCGCGCGACCAGGCCACCGAGACGCGTAACGTGCGCGCCGATGAACCCGCTCTGACCGCGCTGGTGTTCAAGATCCAGGCCAACATGGACCCAAACCACCGCGACCGCATGGCCTTTGCGCGTATCTGCTCGGGCAAGCTGCAGCGCGGCATGCGGCTCAAGCATGTGCGCATTGGCAAGCAGTTCGCGCTGCACACGCCGCAGTTCTTCTTTGCCCGTGACCGGCAACTGGCCGAGGAAGCCTTTGCAGGGGACGTGGTGGGCATTCCCAACCACGGCACGCTGCGCATTGGTGATACGCTGACCGAGGGCGAGGACCTGCGCTTTACCGGCGTGCCCTATTTCGCCCCCGAAATCCTGCGCCGCGTGCGGCTTGATGATGCGATGAAGGCCAAGAAGCTACGCCAAGCCCTGACCGAACTGGCCGAGGAAGGCGTGGTCCAGCTCTTCCGCCCGCAGGATGGCGCGCCACCGATCGTGGGCGTGGTCGGCACGCTTCAGCTTGATGTGCTGCAATCGCGCCTGAAGGGTGAATACGGGGTAGCGATTGGCTTCGAGTCGACGCCGTATAACCTCGCCCGCTGGGTCACCGGCCCGCGTGAGCGGCTGGAGGCCTTCTGCATGGCCAACCGCACGGCCATGGCGGATGATATTGATGGCGACCCGGTCTTCCTCGCCTCATCGGCGTTCATGATGAAGCGCACGGCGGAGGGCAACCCGGAGCTGACCTTCCATGATATCAAGCAGATCGGCCAGGAAATCGGCTGACCGCGCGGGCGAGGCCCTTATGGGGTCTTGCCTATCCCTGCCTGTCTGCCCCATCTAGGCGCATCATGTCCGACACACAGCCCCGCCTGCACCTGCACGATAGCAGAACACGCAGCACCGTTCCCTTCACGCCGCTGGCCCCCGATAACGTGCGGGTCTATTACTGCGGCCCCACGGTCTATGACCTGGCGCATATCGGCAACCTGCGCGCCATGCTGACCGCCGATGTGCTGGTGCGCCTGCTGCGCCACCTCTACCCACGCGTGACATACGTGCGCAACATCACCGACGTGGATGACAAGATCAACGCCCGCGCCCATGCCAATAATGAGCCGATTGCCGACCTGACCGCGCGCACGATCCATGATTTTCATGAGGATCTGGCCGCCGTCAGCATCCTGCCGCCCGATATCGAGCCCCGCGCCACGCACCATATTGGCGAGATGCAGGACATGATCGCCCGCCTGATCGAAAGCGGTCATGCCTATGAGGCCGAGGGCCATGTGCTCTTCGCGGTCGATACCTACGCCTCCTACGGCGCACTGTCGGGCCGCAGCCCTGATGACCTGATTGCCGGCGCCCGCGTGGAAGTGGCTCCCTACAAGCGCAATGCGGGCGACTTCGTGCTGTGGAAGCCATCGGACGCCGAAACGCCGGGCTGGGACAGCCCATGGGGCCGGGGCCGTCCGGGCTGGCATATCGAATGCTCGGCCATGTCGCACCGCTATCTGGGCGAGAGCTTCGACATTCATGGCGGCGGGTCCGACCTCCTGTTCCCGCACCACGAGAACGAGCGCGCGCAGAGCATGTGCTGCCACCCGCACGGGCACTTCGCCAATCACTGGGTGCATAATGCCATGCTGCTGGTGAACGGGGAGAAGATGTCGAAATCGCTCGGCAACTTCCTGACCGTGCGCGACGTGCTGCGTGACACCCCTGCCGAGGCCCTGCGCCTTCTGCTCCTGCGCGCGCAGTACCGCTCGGTGCTGAACTTTACGCGCGACGGGCTGGACGAGGCCAAGCAGATGCTTGACCGCTTCTACCGCGCGCTCGAAACCCTTGACCCCGCACAGGAACCCGTTGCCCCGCCCGAGAGCGTGGTGAGCATTCTGTGCGATGACCTGAACACCCCCCGCGCACTGGCCGAGATGCATGCGCTGGCCGACAAAGCTGTAGCGGGTGACAGCCTGGCCGCAGCTCAGCTCAGGGCAGCAGGCAACCTGATCGGCCTGCTGCAGGACACGCCCGAGACGTGGTTCCGTGGCGGGGCGAAAGTCGATCCAGCCGAAATCGAGCGCCTGATTGCAGAGCGGCTGGCTGCCCGCAAGGCGCGTGACTTCGCCCGCGCGGATGAAATCCGCAACACCCTCGCCGCACAGGGCATCGTGCTGGAAGATGGCCCCCAGGGCACGACATGGAGGCAGGCATGACCGGCCGTGATGGCGGGGCGGATATCGGCCCCATTGGCAACAGCCCGGTCGTGATCCTTGTCCGGCCCCAGATGGCCGAGAACATTGGCACTACCGCGCGCGCCATGGCCAATGGCGGGCTGTTCCACATGCGCCTCGTCGCCCCGCGCGATGGCTGGCCGCTCGAACGCGCCTGGCGCAGTGCTTCCGGCGCCGACCGCATTCTTGAATCGGCACAGGTGTTCGAAACCGTGGATGACGCGGTAGCCGACCTGCACCACGTATTCGCCACCTGCCCGCGCCCGCGCCATATCGTCAAACCCGTGCTAACGGCACGCGGGGGGGCCGCCGAACTGCGCGAGATGACCGATCGCGGCCTGAAAGTGGGCCTGATGTTCGGCCCCGAACGCGCAGGCCTTGATAATGAGGACATGGCCCGCGCCGATGCCCTGATCCGCTACCCGCTCAACCCCGCCTTCATGTCGCTCAACCTCGCGCAGGCGGTAATGATCATGGCCTATGAGTGGTGGATGGCGAAGGATGATACGCCGCCGCGCACGCTCATGACCAACGAGACGCATGTAGCCACCCGTGGCGAACTCGACAACTTCATGCGCCACCTGATTGGCGATCTCGATGAATGCGGTTTCCTGCGCAATGAGCAGAAGCGCGCGGGCATGGTGCGCAACCTGCGGCACTTCTTCCTGCGCGGCGAGGTGACGGAGCAGGAACTGCGCACGCTGCATGGCGTGGTGACCGAACTTTCACGCGGGCGCAAGGCGCGGCAGGGCAGCAATTCATAAACATTTCAAGGTGCCGCCTTTTTTCCGAAAGGCGGCATCTTCTGAAGCTTTTTGAAAAAAGCTTCACCAAAAACTTCTTTCACAAAAAGGCCCGGTGCATAACCGGGCCTTTTTTGTATCAACGTGCGGCGATCTGGAGTCGGTCGGCCACGCGGGCGCGGCCCATCAGCGGCAGCAGGTCGCGCATTTCCGGCCCGCTGTCTTCACCCGTCAGCGCCAGGCGCAGGGGGTGGAACAGGCCCCGGCCCGTGCGGCCTGTGGATTCCTTTATCGCAGCGGTCCATGTCTTCCACGTGGTTTCATCCCACGGCTCGGCAGGCAGCGACTCCAGTGCGTGCAGCAGGAAGGGACGGTCGGCTTCCTCGATCACCGGCGGCACGATGTCGCCTGCCACCACATCCCACCAGTGGCGCAGTTCGCCTGCCATATCCACATTGCCCCGCACGGCCAGCCAGAAGGCTTCGGTCGCCCCCTCGGGCAGGCGGGCGCGGATTTCCTCAAACGGCATGGCGTGCATGATGCGCCGGTTCAGCCCCAGCAACTGCCGCATGTCAAACCGCGCCGCTGAACGGGAAACACGTCCGGGGTCATAGGTCTTGGCCAGTTCATCAAACGAAAGCGGCGCCGGATCATCCGCACTGCCCAGGCGGGCAAGGTAGGAGACGATGGCCGAAGGCTCGACCCCGTCCTGCCGCAGCGCACGAATCGACAGCCCATCAAAGCGCTTGGACAGCTTGCCCCCGCCCTCATCCAGCAAAAGCGGCAGGTGCGCGAAGGTGAAGCGGTTGCGCTTTGCCCCCAGTGCCTCGGCAATGTCGATCTGCACGCCGGTATTGGTCACATGGTCCTCGCCACGGATGATGTGGGTAATGCCCAGTTCCATGTCATCCACCACCGAGGCCAGCGTGTACAGCACCGTGCCATCGGCGCGCACCAGCACGGGGTCGGAAATGGCGGGCAACTTGACCCGGCATGAGCCCATGACAAGGTCGTTCCATTCCACCGTGCGGTGATCGGACAGCCTGAAGCGCCAGTACGGCACCTTGCCATTGGCCTCGGCCTGCGCGCGCTGCACTGGCGTCATGCGCAGCATGGCACGGTCATAGACCGGCGGCTTGCGCATGCGGATGCGTGCCTCGCGCTTGGAGGCCAGTTCCTGCTCGCTCTCGAAGCATGGATACAGTCGCCCGCTGGCCTTGAGCGCCTCGATGGCCAGCGCGTAGCGGTCCAGCCGGTCGGACTGGCGCACGAATTCATCCCACTCCATGCCCAGCCAACGCAGGTCATCCTGCAGGGCCTGCACGTATTCCTCTTTCGAGCGGGCACGATCGGTGTCGTCAATCCGCAGCAGGAAGCGGGCCTTGTGGCGGCGGGCGAACAGGGCATTGGCAATGGCCTGACGCGCATTGCCAACATGAATCAGCCCGGTCGGGCTAGGCGCAAAACGGAGTTTCATGCCCCTTATATGCGGCGATTACGCCCCGAACGCCAGAGAACACGCTTGCTCCCGCCCTCGTGGAATAGAGAAAAGTTTTTGGGTGCCACCTTTTTTCAAAAAGGCGGCGTTCCCTGAAGCTTTTTGCAAAAAGCTTCACCAAAAACTTTTCTCTGCCCTGCGGGGTTTTACGCCTCGTCCTCATCATCGCCGCGACGGGGATCGAAGGCACGCCAGTCGCGCTCCATGGGGGTGGCGGCATGGGCTGCGAAATCATCAAGCTCATTGGCCGAGCGCCAGCCCTGCTCCCCCGCTTCGAGCACCTCCGCGTCCTCGCCAAACGCGAACCAGGCCTTGAGGATGTCGGCAGCCGAAAGACCCGCCATGCGGCAGCGCTCGATGCTGTCGCGCACATAGGCGCGGGCAAAGGCGTTGGCCTGGATCAGGTCGGGAAAGCCGCCCACCTCCTCGACAATATTGTCCTCCGCACCGCCTGACAGGTCGATGATGCGCACGCGCCAGCCGCCCTCGGGGGCAAAGATGTTTTCTGACAAGATGAAGCCTTTCGTTATTCCGGGTCGGGTGGCATGCGGCGCAGCAGGAACTCGCGCCCCGCCTTGACCCGTGGCACGTCGTCATACGCCACGATATCCGCCGTGGCGTAAGTCTCGGACCAGCGGTCAGGGATGAACGAGCCCGTGCCGATCACATCCACCGGGGCATGGGCATCGGCCATGCTCAGGCATTTTTCCACGCTGAACCCCGATGAGGCGATAATGCGCACATGCGGGAAGCCCGCCTCGTCAAGCACCTCGCGCATGCGCCAGATGGCGGCGGCGGAAACCCCGGTGCCCACAAGGTAGCTGAGTTCCTTATCCGAGCGGTAGCGCCGGATGGTGCCTGGCGTGTGGCGCTCGAGCACATCATAGGAGGCCTGCGGGTCCAGCCCTTCAAGAAAGCGGCCGCCATGCGTATCGAGCCGCACGGCCAGCCGCCCCTGCGCCGCAAGTTCGGGGAAGTGCCGGCACACTTCAAGGGCGTCCGTCACCTCGCGGCCAAAATAGTCAACCAGCACCACCAGGTCCATTGCGGGATAGACCTCATGGAACATCTCGGCCGCCCGCAGGGTCGAGCCCGCATAGCCCACCAGCGCATGCGGCATGGTACCCATCCCGTGCGTGGTGCCAAAATAATGGGCCGTGGCGTCATTTGCGCCGCCAATGAAGCCATGCGCCCCTTCCTTCTGGGCGGCATGGCTGCCAACGGAGGCGGCATAGGCCATCTGCTCCTGCATGCCAAAGCCCGCGCAATGCCGGGCCTCCATGGCCAGAAAGCGCACATGCGGCAGCGCCATGGCCATCTGGTAGGCATTATGGGCCGCCACACAGGCCGGGCCGAGGCGCTGGAGCACCAGTGTCTCGAGCGGGGCAAGGGCTTCAAACGAACCTGATATGTAAGCCAGTGGCTCGCCCGCCCCCACCCATGTGCCCTCGGGGTACAGGAGGGTCGTGTCTATGGCGATGCCGCGCGCGCTACCGACCGCGCGCAGCCACTCGCTCATGAGCCGGGGGGCGGAAATGACGGGACGGCGGAGGAAGACGGCATATGTCACCTTCCTGTCGCCAAAATGCTCCACGATGGCGCGCGTGCGGTTGAAATACGCATCCGTGCGGGCTGCGATCATGTCATCCGCCGCGCAGGCAAGCCTGTCACGGCCTGCCGGTTCACCCTGGGTCATCTGCCCTCCCTTCCCGCTCTACGGCGGCGGGGTCAGCGTGCCCCGCCAGCCATCCGGTGCATTCGCGTCTTCAGTTCCTCGGACAGACGGAATGCCATCTCCAGCGACTGTTCCGCATTCAGGCGCGGATCGCAAAAGGTTTCATACCGCTCGCCCAGATCGTCTTCCGTCAGGCGGTGCGCGCCACCGATGCATTCGGTCACGTTCTGGCCCGTCATTTCAAAATGCACGCCCCCGGGGCTGGCACCCGCGGCCTCGAACACATCAAAGAAACCGTGGATCTCGGAGAGGATGGCATCGAACGAGCGGGTCTTCACACCCGTCGAGGTCGAGCTCGTGTTGCCGTGCATGGGGTCGCACAGCCATGTGACCGTACGGCCCGTGGCCATCACTTTCTCGAGCAGCGGCGGCAGGTGGTCACGCACCTTGCCCGCCCCCATGCGCGAGATGAGCGAGATACGCCCGGCTTCATCGGTGGGGTTGAGGATGTCGAGCAACTGCTCGAGGTCCTCAATGGTGGTGGAAGGTCCGACCTTGATGCCGATGGGGTTGCGCACCCCACGCAGGAATTCGACATGCGCGCCATCGGGCTGGCGGGTGCGATCACCGATCCACACGAAATGGGCCGAGCAGTCATACCATTCGCCCGAAGTCGAATCGATACGGGTCAGCGCCTGCTCGTAGGGCAGCAGCAGGGCCTCGTGCGAGGTATAGAACTCGGTCTCGTCGATCTGGGGCGTGGTGGTGGCGTTCAGGCCGCACGCCGCCATGAAGTCCAGCGTCTCGCCAATGCGCCCGGCAAGCTCGCCATAACGCTGTGCCAGCGGCGAGCGCTCGACAAAGCCGAGGTTCCAGCGATGCACCTCATGCAGGTTGGCATAACCGCCACTGGCAAAGGCGCGCAGCAGGTTCATGGTGCCAACCGACTGGAAGTAGCCGGTTTCCATGCGCTTGGGGTCGGGAATGCGCGCGGCCTCCGTGAAGTCGGAACCGTTGATGATGTCACCGCGATAGGACGGCAGGGTCACGCCGCCCTTGGTCTCGGTATCCGATGAGCGCGGCTTGGCGTACTGGCCTGCCATGCGCCCGATCTTGATGACCGGCACCTTGGCGCCAAAAGTCAGCACCACCGCCATCTGCAGCAGCACGCGGAAGGTATCACGCACGATATCGGCGGTGAATTCGCTGAAGCTCTCGGCACATGCGCCACCCTGCAGCACGAAGGCCTGCCCCGTGGCCGCCTTGGCGAGGTGGGCGCGCAGACGGCGTGCTTCACCGGCGAAGACCAGCGGCGGGTAGCGGCGCAGGCGGGCCTCCACGCCATTCAGGGCTGTCTCGTCGGGGTATCGCGGCATCTGCCGCGCGGGAAACGACCGCCAGCTCTCCGGCGTCCAGGCCTGCCGGGAAGAACTGTTGTGGCTGTGCGTCGCACTCATGGGTCGGATCCTAATTCCTCTTGATACAAGACAGTCCTTTCCGCCCACGGGCGGAAGGGCCGTCTTTATGTCGAAAAAACCGGCATATGGCAAAGCCTGTTCGCGGCGCTTTGTGATATGGGTGGCGGGACAGGCTCCATAAATGTTGCATGGCGGCCACAACTCAGGCTGCGCGCGGCCCTTTGGGGTCGTATTGCGCGGCAGGACCACCCATATGTAAAAGAGGTATGGTTGGCCTGCCACGTAACCGCTTCCCTTAACAAAAAAGCCTTGGCATGCTGCCCCCTCAGGTAAAAGGATTACGGATCATGGCCACCTCACGTGGGAAACTCATAACCGCCCTCTCGGCCGGGCTGTGCCTGTTGAGCGTGACGGCCATGGCCGCCCCGGCCAGCCAGGACGACACCAGCAGTTCCGATCAGGACCGGATGACCGTTCACGGCCAGCGCGGCCACCTGCCGCCCGGCTATGAGGAAGCGCCGTCGATGGAACTCAACCACGGCCCGGACCCCGACCATCTGGAGCATGTGCATCGTGACTCCGTTACGGGCACGGACCTGTCGCGCTTCGGCACGGCCTACCAGAGCAGCGGCATCAACGGCGATGGCCAGCTTGGCGATTCCACCGGCAATGGCTGGGTGGCCCCACGCTGAAGCGGATGCGCTGTCAGGCATAAAAAAACCGCTGCCGGGGCTGACCCGCAGCGGTTTTTTATTGGGCAGGACATAAATCCGGATAAAAGTTTTTGGTGAAGCTTTTTTCAAAAAGCTTCAAAAGGCGCCGCCTTTTTTAAAAAAGGCGGTCCCAAAACCTTTATTATTCGGAACGCGGTGTCACGCGCGTGCGGGTGCGCATGGTCACGAATTCCTCCGCCGCCGTGGGGTGGATGCCGATCGTGCGGTCCCAGTCGGCCTTTTTCAGCCTTGCCGTCACGGCCACGGCCAGCCCCTGCATGATCTCGGGCGCATCATCGCCCAGCATATGCGCTCCTACCACCACCTGGCTGGCCTGATCGACCACCAGCTTCATTAACGTGCGCTGCTCGCGCCCGCTCAGCGTGTTGCGCATGGGGCGGAAGCGGCTCACATACACATCCACATCCCCTTCCTTCGCCGCCTCTGCCTCGGTCAGGCCAACGCTGGAGAGCGTGGGGGTAAAGAACACCGCCTTGGGCGTGGTGGCGTAACACCACTCGCGCGGGGGTGCCTTGCCAAACAGGCGGTCGGCCAGGTTATGGCCCTCGGCAATGGCCACGGGGGTCAGGTTGAGGCGGTTGGTCACGTCGCCTATGGCGTAAATGCCGGGCACCGTCGTCTCGTTCCTGTCATCAACGATGATGCGCCCGTTCTCTTCCATCGCCACGCCAATCTGCGTAAGCCCCAGCCCGGTGATCTTGGGGTGGCGGCCGGTGGCGAAGAACACGCAGTCGGTCTCGATGCGGGTGCCGTTATCAAGGCTGACAATGAAACTGCCATCAGTCTGTTTTTCAATGGCGGTGGGCGAGGCCGCCACGTGCTGACGGATGCCACGCAGGTCGATCGCATCATGCAAAGCGTGGCGCAGGTCGGCATCGAAGCCACGCAGCGGCAGGTTCTGGCGGTAGACCAGATCCACCGTCGAACCCAGCCCACGGAAGATACCGGCAAACTCCACGCCAATATAACCACCCCCAACCAGGCAGACGCGGGCAGGACGTTCCTCAAGGTGAAAAGCCTGATCGGACGAGATGGCATATTCCACGCCCGGCAATTTGGGCAGGGTGGGCGTGGAGCCGACCGCAATGACAATGCGCGCGGCGGTAACGCGGCGCGGGGCCTCATGCGGGGCGAGTGGCGAGGGGTCAATGCGCAGGGTGTGCGCATCCTCGATGGTGGCATGGCCGGTAAACAGGGCTACACCAGCCTTTTCCAGCATCGAGACATAGATGCCGTTGAGGCGGGCGATCTCGCGATCCTTGGCGGCAATCAGGGCGGCCCAGTCATTGTGGCCGCGCTTTGTGTTCCAGCCAAAGCCGTGGCTGTCATCCACCCAGTCGCCATAGTCGCTGGCCTGCACCATCAGCTTCTTGGGCACGCAGCCCAGATTGACGCAGGTGCCCCCCCAGTGGCGGCTTTCGGCTACGGCAACCCGTGCCCCGTGGCTTGCGGCAATGCGCGCGCAGCGCACGCCGCCGGAGCCTGCGCCAATGACGAACAGATCAAAATCATAACTCATGCCGGTTGTGCATCCTGTCTCGGCCGGACGGGACACAGCACGCCGCCTTCCGGCAATCATCCGCCCTGCGCACGGCGGGGCCAATAAAAAACCCCGGCCATGGCGAAATGGCCGGGGGTGCGGGCGGGATCAGCGCTCGGCGAACGCTTTTTCCACCACATAGGCACCAGGGTGGGAGTTGTTGCCCTCGTCGAAGCCGCGCTCCTGCAGCATCTTCTCGGTATCGGCCAGCATTTCGGGCGAGCCGCAGATCATTACGCGGTCATGCTCGGGGTCGAGTTCAGGGATGTTGAGATCGGTGAAGATCTTGCCCGTCTCGATCAGCTTTGTGATGCGGTCGGTCACGGCAAACGGCTCACGGGTCACGGCGGGGTAGTAGAGCAGCTTGCCCTTCACGTCCTCACCGAGGAATTCATGCTCGGGCAGTTCGTGGCGGATGTGGTTGGCATAGGCCAGTTCACCCGAAATGCGCACCGTATGGCTCAGGATCACGTGCTCGTAACGCTCATAGCATTCCGGGTCCTTGATCAGGCTCATGAAGGGCGCAAGCCCCGTGCCGGTGGACAGGAAATACAGGTTGCGGCCCGGGCGCAGGTTATCAAGCAGCAGCGTGCCCACGGGCTTGCGGCCGATCAGCACCTTGTCACCCACCTTGACGTGGCGCAGACGCGAGGTCAGCGGGCCATCAGGCACGGCAATGGACAGGAATTCGAGGTGGTCCTCGTAATTCGCACTGGCAATGCTGTAGGCGCGCAGCAGCGGCTTGCCCTCGACCTCGATGCCGATCATCGTGAACTGGCCGTTCTCGAAGCGCAGCGCGGGGTCGCGCGTGGTGGTGAAGGTGAACAGCCGGTCGGTCCAGTGATGCACGGACAGCACGGTCTCGGCATTCAGGTGGCCGTATTCCTTGGTGGGTTCGGCAAGGTGGAACACGCCGGGCTGCCCCTCGACCGGGGCGAGGCCGGTGAGCATGGTCTCACTGGTTGGCATAATCAACGTATCGGACATCTGGTTATCACTCTCCCGGCTGGATATGACGCAGACACAGGATTTCCTGAAACATGCGCCACCCACAACGATATGGCTGAGGCGGGCATGTTTAGGCCATCCATAACGTGGATTTCCAGCACAAAACAAACATATCACGCATCACGGGTGGCAGAATTCGCCGTATAAGGCTTATTCTGAGGCACGCCTGTCACGTCACACATGTACAATGCGCGCTTCTATTCAATGATTTCCCATGCCGATGCAAGCCGGAGTCCATTGTCCCCGCCGCATGGATGACGCACATAGGAAGCATGAGTTCAGAATTTTCCGATCGCGACGCGTCCACCACCGCCCCTGCCGCCCTGGCGCTTGATGCAGCCATCGCCGCCACCGGCCTGCATGTTGCAACCCGCGAGCGCCCCAAGCTCGAGCGCGTGATCGCCCGTCAGCTTGCCCCCGGCGCCGACCGGGTGGATGACGCAACCTTCCGCGCGGCACTATGCACCGTGCGCCGCAAGCCGTGGGGCTCGCGCCTGATGGACCTGACCCGCCGGGCAGGCCAGGTCTGGGTCACCCGCGCGGACACCGAGACAGCCGCAAAAACGGTCGATACCCCCGAACCGGACGATGCCACCCTGCTCGCGGCCCTGACACCCGTGCTGCATGAAAAACTGCGCGCCCAGGGTGATACGCCGCAGATGGCGGTGGAGAACATCCGCTCCGATCTGTTCGATGGCACAGGGCGCATGCTCTCGCCCGGTGAACTGCACACCCTGGCCCTGGCCGTAGCCAATGCCTTTGCCGTGGCCGACCCCACAGCCTTTGCCGCAGGCCTTGATGCAGCAGAAAGCAGCCGCAAGGACCGCGATGCCCGCATAGAAGATACGGCGCGCACCCGCCGGCGCGAGGAAGTGCAGCGCCTGCGTGAGTGGGAAAAGAGCCTCGTGCCCTTCAGCGACGTGCCCGGCCTGCTGCGCTGCTCGCAGCGCGAGGCCCTGCGCTGGATTGCCGAGAACCGCCTGCCCGTGGCCCGCCGCGTGCCGCAGCCCAACGGACAGGAACGCTGGGAGTTCGACCCCTCCGAACTCATGGCCCTGCGCCAGAACCTGCCGCAGTGGCGGCGTGAGGGACCGGAAAGCGACAAACGTGCTCCGCTGGCCCCCGACCTTGGCAACAGGCGCGTGGGCAATGCCGTAATTGCGCAGGTGGCGGCCCTTGACCGCTATGCCGCCCATTTCCGCACCGCGCGCGCGCTCAACCGCCGCATCACGCTCGTGACCGGGCCAACCAATAGCGGCAAGTCGCACACGGCACTCGATGCGCTGGCGCGGGCTGAAAGCGGGCTGGCGCTGGCGCCGCTGCGGCTGCTGGCCCATGAGTTCCGCGAGTCGCTGACCGCGCGCGGCGTGCCGACCTCGCTCGCCACGGGCGAAGAACGCATCGACGTGCCCGGCAGCCGCCACCTTGCCGCAACGGTCGAGATGTGCCCGCTGAACAACCCGGTCGATGTCGCCATCATCGACGAGGCCCAGATGCTCACCGACCCCGACCGGGGGGCGGCATGGACGGCGGCCATCATGGGCGCACCCGCACGCCACCTGTTCATTCTCGGTGCGCCGGACTGCATTCCCATGGTCCGGCGCATTGCCGAACTGTGCGGCGACCCGGTGGATGAAATCCGCCTTGAGCGCAAAAGCCCGCTGGTCGCCGCCGAGCGTGCGGTCAGCCTGCCTGAACTGCAGAAGCATGATGCGCTGATTGCGTTTTCGCGCCGCGAGGTGCTCGACCTGCGTGCCCTGCTGCTGGCCCATGGCAAGCGGGTGGCGGTGGTGTACGGCGCGCTCAGCCCAGAAGTGCGCCGGGCGGAGGCGCAGCGCTTCAATAATGGTGATGCGGACATCCTGATCGCGACTGACGCCATCGGCATGGGGCTGAACCTGACCATCCGCCGCGTGGTGTTTGCGGCCCTGCGCAAATATGACGGCAACCAGACCCGCGACCTCAACCCGCAGGAGGTCAAGCAGATCGGTGGCCGCGCCGGGCGCTTTGGCAAGCATGAGCAGGGCATCGTGGCCGTGCTGGAAGGCGTGGGCAGCCCGTCCTTCATCCGCGCCATGCTGGAAGCCCCGCCCCAGCCGATCGAGGACATGCGCCCGCAGGTGCAGCCTGATGCCGACATTGTGCAGGCGGTTGCCGCCGAGATCGGGTCCGACAGCCTGTTCGGCGTGCTGGTGCGCATCCGCCGCGCGGTGCTGCGGCGCGATGACCCCAATTACCGTCTGGCCAACATGGAACAGGCCTTTGCCATCGCCACCGCTCTTGAAGGTGTTGCGGACCTGACGCTGGCCCAGCGCTGGGTCTATGCCATGTGCCCGGTTGATGATCGTGATAACGGCATCCAGCGCCTCGTGCACTGGGCGGCGGACCATGCGGCGGGCAACAGCGTGCCGCCACCGGGCACGGGTCGCCTGCCCCCTGCCGAACGCGCCGAGCGCACGGAGCTTGAACGCGCCGAAAAGCGCCACAAACGGCTGGTGGCCTGGCGGTGGCTGGCGCTCCGCTTCCCCGAGGCTTACGTCAACCGCGAGGAGGCGGAGGAAACCACGGCACGGCTGAATGACTGGATTGAGGATGTGCTGCGCCAGCAGAGCGTGCGTGCGCGGGCTACCTCTCCCTTCCGCCCTGACAGCCGCGCCAATCCGCCGGGCCGGCGGGGGGCCAACCGCGATGGCGGGCCGCCCAAGGGCAAACGCCCCCACCGCAAAAGACGCTGAACAGATTAAAGTTCTTGGTGAAGCTTTTTTCAAAAAGCTTCGAAAAGACGCCGCCTTTTTGAAAAAAGGCGGCACCCAAAAACTTTTATTCTGTTTTTAGCGGATGACTTCAATACCACCCATGTAAGGACGCAGCACGTCTGGCACGGTGATGCTGCCATCCTCGTTCTGGTAGTTTTCCATCACCGCGATGAGCGTGCGGCCCACGGCAAGACCAGAACCGTTGAGCGTGTGCACGAAGGCGGGCTTGCCATCGGCCGCGCGGTAGCGGGCATTCATGCGCCGGGCCTGAAAGTCGCGCGTGGTGGAGCATGACGAGATCTCGCGCCATGCCTGCTGGCCGGGCAGCCATGCCTCAAGGTCGAAGGTCTTGGCCGCGCCAAAGCCGGTATCACCAGCGCACAGCAGCAGGCGGCGATAGGGAATGCCCAGTTTCTCCAGCACCATCTCTGCACAGCGGGTCATGCGCTCGTGCTCGGCATCGCTTTCCTCGGGCGTGGTGATGCTGACCATCTCCACCTTCTGGAACTGGTGCTGGCGCAGCATGCCGCGCGTATCACGCCCCGCCGCCCCCGCCTCGCTGCGGAAGCACGAGGAAAGGGCCACCAGCCTGCGCGGCAGCACAGCGCCGGGCAGGATCTGGCCCGCAACGCTGGCCGTCAGCGGCACCTCGGCGGTGGGGATGAGCCAGCGGCCATCTTCGGTGCGGAAGGACTGGTCGGCAAATTTGGGCAGCTTGTCGGTGCCGTACATGGCCTCGTTATTGACCAGCACGGGTACTGCGGTTTCCTCGTAGCCGTTATCGGTGGCATGCAGGTCGAGCATGAACTGGCCCAATGCGCGCTCCATGCGGGCCAGCGCGCCGCGCAGCACCACGAAGCGCGCACCCGACAGGCGCGATGCGGTCTCGAAGTCCATCAGGCCCAGCGCCTCGCCAAGCTCGAAATGCTCGCGTGGGGTAAAGCTGAATTCGCGCACCACGCCGTTGCGGTGCACTTCCACGTTGGCACTTTCATCAGCCCCATCGGGCACGGAAGCATCAAGCTGGTTGGGCAGGCGCTCGAGCGTGCCGCGGATCTGGCCGTCAAGCTCGGCAACCCGGGTCTGGAGTTCTTCCATCCGCGCCTTGCCATGGGCCACGCGCTCTTCCAGCGCCGAGGTATCCGCGCCGGATTTGCGTAAGCCCCCGATCTCTTTCGAGATCTTCTTGCGGCTGGCCTGAAGCTCCTGCAGTTCGGTCTCGGCGGCGCGGCGCTCCGTGTCCAGCAGCAGCACGCCATCGGCCACGGCGGGCGCCCCGCGCCGTTTCAGGGCGGCGTCAAAGCCTGCGGGGTCGGCGCGTAGGGCACGCAGGTCGTGCATCAGGGGGTCTCCTCGGTTTCTTCAGGCAGTCTGCGCGGCTCGACAAGGCGGGCGCAGAGAATGGAAATTTCGTACAGCCCGATCAGCGGCACGGCCAGGCCGGTCTGGGTAATGACATCGGGCGGGGTCAGGATGGCAGCAGCCACGAACGCGCCCACATAGGCGTAGCGCCGCACCTTCGCCAGTCCCTTTGACGTGACCAGCCCCACGCGGGCCATGAGCGTGAGCACCACCGGCAGCTCGAACGCCATGCCGAACGCCAGGATCAGCTTCATCACCAGCGAGAGGTATTCCGACACCTTGGCCTGCAGTTCGATCTGCAGCCCGTCCTGCCCGTCCGCCGTCTGGAACGACAGGAAGAACTTCCACGCGGCGGGGAAGATGAAGTAGTAGGCCAGTGCCGCGCCGATGGCGAACATGATGGGGGTGGCGACAAGGAAGGGCGCGAAAGCCCGCTTCTCGCTCCGGTAAAGGCCGGGAGCTATGAAGATCCACGCCTGCACCGCCACCATGGGGAAGGACAGGCACGCCGCGCCAAAGAAGGCGACCTTCATGTAAGTGAAGAAGGCCTCATACAGCGCGGTATAGATCAGGTGCGGCTGCTCGCCCTTCTGGCGCATGATGTCGCCAAGCGGCTTGGCGAGGAAGAAGTAGATCTGCTCGGAATAGTAATAGCAGACCGCAAAGCACGCCACGAACGACACCATCGACCACAGCAGCCTGCGCCGCAGTTCAACAAGGTGTTCGAGCAGCGGCATGGGCTGGTCATCAATGGCGTCCGGGTTGGGGTTTTCGTCTTGGGCGTCCATCGTGTTCCTATTCCTGCCCTGCATGGGTCACGCCAACGCGCTGGCCACGGTGAATGACCCGCACCGGCGGCAGGAAGGCGGGGGGCGTGAGGCGCGGCAGTTCGGCGGCGATGCGCCGGGCAGTGCGGGGTGGCAGAAAATCTGGCGCATCGGGTGCGTCCACCTCTACCGGACTGTCATCAACAAGGGGGGGGATGTAATGGCGTGAGGGAATAGCCTGCTCGGGCAGGGACGATGCAGGCGTTGTCACGGGTGCGGACATGGCGGTGTGCGCCGCCTCATGCGTATCATCGAGCGAGCGGCGCAGGGCGCCATCCCCATCAATCGCATTCATGATCTTGTCGCGCACGTTCATGCGCTTGAGGTTGCCAAGCTGGTCGCGCGCCTCGGTCAGGTCGGCCTCGCGCACCATTTCATCCACATGCGACTGGAACTCGGTGGCAAGCCCGCGGGCCTTCTTGATCAGCCCGGTTACGGTGCGGATGGCAACAGGCATGTCCTTCGGCCCGATCAGCAGCAGGCCCACCACCCCGATCAGGGCAAATTCAGACCATGCGAAATCGAACATCAGCCGTTCCTTCCCTACCGCGCCCGCCTTTTGCGGCCCGCGCAAGACCGTACATCATCCTGCCCCGCACACCTATCACGCCCCGGGCGTATCAGGAACCTCATCCGGCGCATCATCACCGTGCTGCGCCGCCTGCGGGCCAGCGGGCGGTTCGGGTGCTGCGTCGGGCACGTCCACCAGCAGTTCCTCGCGCCGGGGCAGGTCGCCCAGATCCTTGAGGCCAAAATGGCGCAGGAAGCCGTTTGACGTGCCCCACAAAATCGGCCGCCCCGGCACTTCCTTGCGGCCCAGCGGCATGATCAGTTCGGCCTCGAGCAACGTGTCGAGCACCTGCTGGCTCAGGCTCACACCGCGGATATCCTCGATCTCGGCGCGGGTGCAGGGCTGGTGGTAGGCGATGATGGCCAGCGTTTCCATGGTCGATCGCGCCAGCCTGCGCGGGCGCGGCATGACGCGGGTCAGGCGCGGGGCGAGATCAGGCGCCGTGCGGAACTGCCAGCCCCCCGCCACCTCCACAAGTTCCACCCCGCGCCCGGCATAATGCGCGCCAAGAGCGGCCAGCGTTGCCGCCACATAGGCATCGCGGTCGGCGGTATCATGCGGGATGCCGCCCTGCGCGCCGAGCACCTCCGCAATGGCGCGGGTGCTGAGCGGGTCGGCGCGGGCGAAGATCAGCGCCTCGACAAGGCGCAGCGAAAAATCCCGCACCGTGATGTCTTCCACCATGTCTGCCACGGGTGCGATGAGGTCAGGCTGCTCGGGGTCGTTCATCAGGGCCTCTCCCCTTCAGGTTGCATTGGGGCGGCGGGGTCTTCCGCCATCCGCTCACGCAGCAGGATGCGGCCAAACTGTTCCGCCTGCCGCAGTTCGATCGTGCCATTGCGCGCCATTTCCAGGCTGGCCAGCAGCGTGCCCGCCACGGCGGCTCTACGGCCGGTCTCGGCCATGGGGCCAGCCCTGTCCGCCGCCGTGGGCGGCGGCAGGAAGGCCTCAAGCCCGCACCAGCCCACGGGCATGAGCGTGCCGAGCATGCGCCGCAGCCGCTCCAGCGCGTCCTGCACGGTCCAGAACCGTGGCGGGCGCGGCTGGTAGGTGGCCTTGCGCGCACGCCGCCGCATGGCCGCCATATAACCGCGCATGAGCTGCGGCACATCTACCGCAAGCCCCGAGCGGTCGATGGCAACAAGGCTTTCGGCCTGCCCGCGTTCAAACACCTCAAGGCCAAGCTGGTCGCGCGCGCCAAGCCAGCGGCCGAGCTGCACCATGCGCTCAAGCTCGAGCAGGCGCTCGTGCAGGAGAGCTGCGGCATCCTCGGCATCGGTGTCCGCCCCGTCATCCTCGGGCAGCAGCAGGCGCGACTTGAGCCAGGCCAGCCATGCCGCCATGACCAGCCAGTCCGCCGCCTGCTCCAGCCGCACGGCGGGAATGGCGCGGACCACCTCCAGAAACTGCTCGACAAGCTGCAGGATGGAAATGCGCCACAGATCCACCTTCTGCGCCCGGGCGAGTTCAAGCAGCAGGTCCATGGGCCCGTCAAACCCGTCAAGATGCACGATGGGCGAGGTCGGCTGCCCCTCAGCCATGGGGGCGGGCGTGCCAGCCGCCCGCCCTGCCTCCTCTGGCCGGCTCATGGGGTGCGCTCAGGAATGGACCGGTTCACACGGCAGGCTTTGGGCCTTGACCTTCTCGCACACCGATGCGGCCTGCGCCTTGCTCAGCCCCTTGATGCGCAGGCGGTAGAACGTCTTGCCGCTCCGTTCCGCCTTGATGACGGCAGGCTGGTAGGCACCGAACACGCCGGGATAACGGCTGAGCAGATGGCTCCAGTTCTTCAGCGCCGCCTCCTGCGAATCAAGAGCGGCAAGCTGCACGCTGTAGGCGCCATTGCCCTCATTGAGCGCGCGCGGCACCGGTGGCGGCAGGGTGGCGGGGGCCTCTTCGGCCTGCCTTGCCGGTTCCGCAGGCTTCTGTGCGGCCTCCTGCGGGGCGGACTCGGCGGGGGCTGGCGTCTCGGCAGGAGCGGATGCGGAAGCAGCCGGCGGGGGAGCATTGCCACCATCAGTACTATCGCTGCCCGGTGGCGGGGCGTACTGCCGGGCCATGGCATCGGGCTGGGGCTGCTCGGGCGGGGGCGAGAGGCGCATCACGCCGCCATCAGCCGCCATGCCATCGCCTGCGCCCAGAATCTGCATGCCACCCGGATCCGCAGGCTTGACGCGCACCGGCCCCGGCGGCGGACCGAGCACCGCAATGCCGCCTTCATGGTGGCCGAACAGCGACCAGCCACCAATCGCTATGACCAGAATGCCGCCAAGCCCCGCCGCGCCATAGACGAGCTTGCGCGTCAGCGGGTCATCGCCAAGCAGGCTGCTGCCCGCAAGCCGCGCCAGCAGGGCCCTGAAATCGGTGCCGCCCCGGCCGCCACGGGGGGGCGTGGCGCGCGGACCGATATCATCGGCCGGCTCCATGGGCGAGCGTGCGTTCAGGTCGGGGTTGGAATCAGTCCCCATGCGCTCGCGTGCGGTGGGGCGCTCGGCATAGGGATCGGGTGCGACGGGGTTGTCCCGAAGGTCATCGGGACCACCATGGCGCGGCGGGGTTTCGTCAGGACTCATCGCATCTCCTCGACCGGCTGCACGCCGAGCACGTTCAGGCCCGAACGCAGCACGGTTGCCGTCGCCTCGACAAGGGCGAGTTTCGTGCGGGTCGCGGCCACGTCATCTTCCTGCACGAAGCGCAGGGTCGTGTCATCCTTGCCCCGGTTCCACAATGCATGGAAATCAGAGGCCAGTTCATTGAGATAGAATGCAATGCGGTGCGGCTCATGCGCGGCTGCCGCCGATTCGACCATGCGCGGCCACTGCGCCATGCGCTGCAGCAGGGCAAGCTCGGCATCCGCGCTCAGCCCCGACAGGTCGGCTGTGGCAAGTTCGGCTGGCGTAAGGCCACCGGGCAGCTTGCCCGCATTGGCAAGGCCCGCCGCCGCCCGCAGCACCGAGCAGCAGCGCGCATGGGCGTACTGCACGTAAAACACCGGGTTGTCGCGGCTCTGGGCCACGACCTGGTCGAGGTCGAACTCCATCTGCGCATCGGCCTTGCGGGTGAGCATGGTAAAGCGCACCGCGTCACGCCCTACCTCGTCAATCAGGTCGCGCAGGGTGACGAACGTGCCCGCACGCTTGGACATGCGCACCGGCTGCCCATCGCGCACGATGCGCACGATCTGGCACAGCAGCACATCAAGCACCGGGCGGCCATCGGTCGCAAGCGCCGCCACGGCGGCCTTCATGCGCGTGACGTAACCGCCATGGTCGGCACCCCATACATCGACCAGCACATCCGCCCCCCGGCGGATCTTGTCGGCATGGTAGCCGATATCATTGGCGAAATAGGTGTTCGAGCCATCCGACTTGCGCAGGGGCCGATCGACGTCATCGCCAAATTCGGTGGAGCGGAACAGGGTCTGGGGGCGGGCTTCCCAGTCATCGGGCAGCTTGCCCTTGGGGGGCTCGAGCACGCCTTCGTAGATCAGGCCCTTTTCTTCGAGCTTCCTGATGGCGCGGTCGGTCTCGCCATCGGCCAGGATTTTTGCCTCGCTGGTGAACACGTCATGATGCACGCCAAGGGCGGCCAGATCCTCGCGGATCATGCCCATCATGGTATCGACCGCCTCTTTCTTCACGGTCTCGAGCCACAGGGCGGGATCGGCGGGCTTCAGGCCGGGAGCAGCGAGGCTTTCACCATGTTTTTTGGCCAGCGCCTCACCAACCGGCACAAGATAGTCACCGCCATACTGGATCGCGCCACCGGGCACGACCGCTGCGAATTCATCCTCCGTTACGGTGGTGTGCAGGGCCTGCAGGTAGCGCCAGTACGTAGCCCAGGCCAGCGCGATCACCTGTGCGCCGGCATCATTGATGTAATACTCTTTCGTAACCTCATAACCCGCCTTGGCCAGCAGGTTGGCAAGCACGTCACCCACCACGGCACCGCGGCAATGGCCGACATGCATCGGCCCGGTGGGGTTGGCCGAGACATATTCCACATTCACCTTCACGCCACGGCCTGCGCTGCTCGTGCCATAGGCCTCGCCCGTGCGCAGCACGTCATGCGCCACGGCCTGCCACACGGCAGGGGCGAGGCGCATGTTGACAAAACCGGGGCCCGCCACCTCGGCCTGCGCAATGCCGGGCACGCTGGCAAGGGCCGTGACCAGTTCAGCCGCGATCTCGGCCGGGCGGCGGCGGGCCGCCTTGGAGATGACCAGCGCCGCATTGGTCGCAAGATCACCATGGGCGGGGTCGCGGGTGGGCGTGACCTCGACGCGCTCAAGGGCTGCTGGGGGCAGGTCGGGCATGATGGTGCGCAGCGCATCGCGCACATGCGTGAGGTAACGGGCGAACAGACTGTCTGACATGCGGCTTGGTTTCCCAACAGATAACGGTAACAGGCCCTGTGGCCCGGCATGGTATGGCCCGCCGGCATCGCGCAAGGACGGTGGCAGGCGGATGATCGTGCTGCGCGTGTTTCACCCCGGCGAGGACAGGTCCGTCAACCGTCGATATTCCTCCATGGCGCAGCGATCGGTCATACCGGCAATATAATCGGCCACCACCCGGCACGCACCTGCCATATCATCCGCCTCGCGGGCAGCAAGGGCAGGCTCGCGCGTGCCATCAGGCAGCAGGGTCATGTCGCTGCTGAGGATGGTAAAGATCGATTCGACCGTCAGCCGCGCCTTACGCGCCATGCGGTTGACGCGCCAGTGGCGGTACAGCCGCGCATACAGGAAATGGCGGATGGCCAGATTGGCCTCGGCCATGGCGGGGCTGTAGGCCACCACGGGGCGGGCGGCGTGGCGGATGTCATCAGCGCTACGCGGGGCAAGGCGTGCAAGGTTGCGCTGGGTCTGGCCGATCAGATCCATGGCAAGCGTGTTGATGACGCGCCGGATGGTTTCGTGGCGCAGGCGCGGGTCGGCATTGCTGGCACCCTGCGCCGGGGCCGCGGCACGGGCGGCTGCGAGTGCAGCACCCACCACCGGCAGGCTGTCGAGTTCCTCGATATGCAGAAGCCCCGCGCGCAGGCCATCATCAAGGTCATGGGCATGGTAGGCGATATCATCGGACAGGGCGGCCACCTGCGCCTCGGCCGAGGCATGGCTGCCGAGTTCAAGCTCATGCCGGGCCGCGTACTGCGCCACGTAAGGGGTGGGGTGATCGACCGGGCCGTTATGCTTGGCCAGGCCTTCAAGCATTTCCCATGTCAGGTTCAGGCCATCGAAGGCGAAATACCGCCGCTCCAGCAAGGTCACCAGCCGCAGGGACTGGGTGTTGTGGTCAAAGCCGCCCCATGGCTGCATGGCACGCGCCAGCGCCTCCTCGCCCGCATGGCCGTAGGGCGTGTGGCCAAGGTCATGCGCCAGGGCGAGGCCCTCGGTCAGGTCTTCCTCCAGTCCCAGCCTGCGCGCGATGGAGCGGGCAATTTGCGCCACCTCAAGCGAATGGGTGAGCCGCGTGCGAAAGAAATCCCCCTCATGGTTGAGGAAAACCTGCGTCTTGTACTGCAACGTGCGAAACCCTGCCGAATGCAGGATGCGGTCACGGTCGCGCTGCCACGGGCTGCGGGTGGGGGCCTCGGCCTCGGGGTGGAGCCTGCCACGGGCCGTAGCGGTCTGGACAGCGTAGGGTGCAGTGCTCATATAGGATCAGGACCAAGCCATGGATGAAACGGTAAAGGCCATACCGCCGTACATCCATAACCCGCCCGCAGCCCGCAGCCAACATGAAGTGGCCCCGGCCTGCGTGCACAGATCATGGTGAAACCCGATGTCCACGCCCCCTTCCCCCACGGCCGAGATGTTCCGCGTATCGGATTCGGCAGCCAGTCGCCTGCGCGAGATCCTTGATGAACAGCCTGCCACCTCCACGGGCGAACCGGCTTTGCGGGTAGCGGTCGAAGCGGGTGGCTGCAACGGCTTTCAGTATAAATTCGCGCTTGAGCCTGAAACCCGGCCCGATGACATCATCATTGCCGCAGGCACTGCCCGCGTGCTCGTGGACCCCGCCAGCATGGACCTGCTGAGTGGCGCCGTGCTCGATTTTGATGACAGCCTGATGGGCGCGCATTTCACGGTGCGCAACCCGCATGCCGCCTCCTCGTGCGGGTGTGGCACCAGTTTCTCGGTGGAATGATGAAATTCGTTACCTGGAACGTCAATTCCATCCGCCAGCGCCTTGACCATGTGCTTGACTACCTTGCCCGCGAACAGCCCGACGTGCTGGCGTTGCAGGAGATCAAGTGCACCACCGAAATCTTCCCCACTGATGCCTTCAAGGCGGCAGGCTATGACAGCATCGTGGTGGGGCAGAAGAGCTATAACGGCGTAGCCATTCTCACGCGCCTGCCGCATGAGGTCACCCATACCGCCCTGCCCGGCTGGGAAACCGACCCGCCGCAGGCCCGCTACGTAGAAATTCGCGCAGGCGGCCTGATATTTGGCAATCTGTACCTGCCCAACGGCAATTCCGGCGGCAGTGCGGGCTACGACTCCAAGCTCGCCTTCATGGAGGCCCTCGCACTGCACGCCCATGCCATGCTCGCGGCCGGGCAGGACTTCGTGCTGCTGGGTGACTACAATGTCTGCCCCACCGATGAAGACTGCGCCCCCGGGGCGCTCCCACCCGATGACGCCCTGGTGCGACCGGCCACCCGCGCGGCCTTCCGCCGCCTGCTCTGGCTGGGCCTGACCGATGCGCTGCGCGCGCTACACCCGGCAGGGCGCTTTTATACGTTCTGGGATTATCAGGCCGCCGCGTGGCAGCGTGACAGCGGGCTGCGCATCGACCATGCCCTGCTCTCGCCCCGGGTGGCCGAACGGCTGCTCACTGCCCTGCCCGCGCGCGACGAACGCGGCAAGGCCCAGCCATCGGACCACGTGCCGCTGGCCGTTACAGTGGCCGACGCGGCGGGCTGAGTGGTGGTGTTGCCGGGCAGTGATCGGGCACTGGCAGCAGCCGGAACTCGCGCAACGTGCCCGCCAGCCGGAACTGCCCGAAATCAAGGTCCAGCCGGTCGGCCACGCCGTTGGTGAAATAGCGCATGCCCTGCTCGAATATCGGCCCCATGTCGCGCGTGGTGGGGTTGTAGTAGGCGATATGCACCCGCTGCGCCCCAAGGGGGGCAAGGGCTGCAAACGGCGTTGCCACCGGCGGCGCCTCGCGTGCCAGCAGTAGCACATAGGTATTCAGCGCCCCGGTCTCGACCGTGCCATCAAACAAAGGTGGTGCGATCTCGGTCTGGGCCGCCTGCCCTGCCGCGATCACGCTGGCAGTATGGGCGACGGGGAACAGCGTGCCCGCGGGCAGCGCCACATCATGCACACCGGGGGCGGTATAATGCACCCTGCCACCACCCGGGCTCATATGGGCCTCGCCTGCTATCCGCGGGCTGGCCTGGCCGTTTTCGCTCTGGTCGGCGCGGAAGATGAGGGATGAGCCATCCTTGTCCTCCAGCACCGCGTAATCGGAATCGCTGTCATGCTCATCGCCCTCCCGGCTCACGCTGCGCACATGCAGCTGCTGCTGGGTGGACCACGCCGTGCACATGTCGGACAGCACGAAGGTCAGCCTGCCCTCCGCCGTCACCACATCGCCATCGCCCACGGCGGACAGGACAAGGTCATACACCGCCCGATGCGCCGCCATCCCTACGGGCGGGGCAGCGAGTGCCGGGCCATGCCACAGCCCCACCGCCACCAGCCCCGCCATCATGCCGCGATAACACGCCCGCCGCACCATAATGCGGCGCGCCGTGAGGGAGGGGCCCATCACGGCGTGCATGGCACTCAGTCCTTCTTCTGGCCGGGCTTGGGGCGTGGCAGGTCGAGGGCGAGCGAGAGCTCCTTGAGCCGCTGCGGCTCGACAGGAGCGGGCGCGCCCATCATCAGGTCCTCGCCCTGCTGGTTGAGCGGGAACAGGATGACTTCGCGGATGTTCGGCTCATCGGCAAGCAGCATCACGATGCGGTCCACACCCGGCGCCGAGCCACCATGCGGCGGCGCGCCGTAGCGGAAGGCATTGAGCATGCCGCCAAAGCGGGCCTCAACCTCGCTGGCCGGATAGCCCGCGATCTCGAAGGCACGGATCATCACGTCCGGCTGGTGGTTACGGATCGCACCCGAGGAGAGTTCGATGCCGTTGCACACGATATCGTACTGATAGGCCTTGATGGTCAGCGGGTCCTGGTTCTGCAGCGCGTCCATGCCCCCCTGCGGCATGGAGAACGGGTTGTGCGAGAAGTCGATCTCGCCCGTTTCCTCATTGCGCTCATACATCGGGAAATCCGTGATCCAGCAGAAGCGGAAGGCGTTCTGCTCGATCAGGTCGAGTTCGGTCGCAACACGGATGCGCACAGCACCCGAGAACTTGACCATCTCGTCCCCCTTGCCCGCGACAAAGAACACGGCGTCCCCTGCCTTCAGGCCGGTTTTGGCGCGGATGGCCTCGATGCGCTCGGCCTCGAGGTTCTTGGCGATCGGCCCCTTGCCGCCCTCTTCCGCGAAGATGATGTAGCCCAGGCCACCGGCACCGGATTCACGCGCCCAGTTATTGAGCTTGTCAAAGAACGCACGCGGGCGGTCGCCAGCACCGGGGGCCGGAATGGCGCGGATCTGGCCGCCATCGGCTGCGATGCGGGCAAACAGGCCAAAGCCGGAGCCCGCGAAGGACTCGGTCACGTCAGAGAGTTTGAGCGGATTGCGCAGGTCGGGCTTGTCGCTGCCATAGACTTCCATGGCCGTGGCGTAGGGAATGCGCTCGAACGGCCCTTCGCTCACGATACGGCCGCCGCCGAACTCACGGAACACGCCTTCCATCACCGGCTCGAGGGTGGCGAACACGTCTTCCTGTGTGGCAAACGCCATCTCGAAATCGAGCTGGTAGAACTCACCGGGCGAGCGGTCGGCACGCGCCGCTTCATCACGGAAGCACGGCGCGATCTGGAAATAACGGTCAAACCCCGCCACCATGGCGAGCTGCTTGAACTGCTGCGGGGCCTGCGGCAGGGCGTAGAACTTGCCCGGATGCATGCGCGCGGGCACGAGGAAATCACGCGCGCCTTCGGGCGAGGAGGCAGTCAGGATCGGGGTCTGGAACTCGACAAAGCCAAGATCCGTCATCCGCTTGCGCAGGCTCGCGATCACCTGCGCGCGCAGCATGATGTTGCGGTGCACCTTCTCGCGACGCAGGTCGATGTAGCGGTAGGTCAGGCGCAGGTCTTCGGGGTAGTGCTCATTGCCCGCCACCTGCAGCGGCAGCACGTCGGCGCTGGACTGGACCTCGATCTCGCGCGCGCGCAGTTCGATCTCGCCGGTGGGCAGGTTGGGGTTCTTGGTCGCGCCATCGCGCAGCACCACCTCGCCTGTCACGGTCAGCACGCTTTCCACGCGCACGCGCTCGGCTGTTTCCAGCACGGGGGAGCCTGCGGGGATCACGATCTGCGTCATGCCGAAATGGTCGCGCAGGTCAATGAACAGCAGGCCACCATGATCGCGCTTGGAGTGTACCCATCCGGAAAGGCGGGCCGTCTGCCCGGCATCGGCAGCCCGCAGGGCCGCGCAGCTATGGGTACGATAGGGATGCATGCTCTTGTCCTGATTCTACCAGATTTGGGGGGCACCGCCACAAGGGGCCGCACCCGGTTGCAGGCGCGACAAAGCCAATCCCGCCCGCGCCTGTCAAGGTTATAGCTGCATGGCCCCGGCGCGCGGGGCCATGCTCACACGTATTCGGGGAAGAGATCGCACAGCCCGTCTGCCGTGGCGGGGCAGCGCCCGCGCTCGGTAATCAGGCCGGTCACAAGGCGCGCGGGGGTGACGTCAAAAGCCGGATTGGCGGCCTTGCTGCCATCGGGCACGAGTTGCACGCCTGTCACGCGGCCCTCCGCATCACGGCCCTGGATATGGGTGACTTCGCGGCCATTACGTTCCTCGATGGGGATTTCCTTCACGCCGTCACTGATGGTCCAGTCAATGGTGGTCGATGGCAGCGCCACCCAGAAAGGCACGTTATTGTCACGCGCCGCCAGCGCCTTGAGGTAGGTACCGATCTTGTTGGCCACATCGCCCGTGCGGGTCACGCGGTCGGTGCCCACGATCACGAGATCCACCTGGCCATGCTGCATCAGGTGGCCGCCGGCGTTATCGGCAATGACGGTGTGCCTGACCCCATGGCGGCCCAGCTCCCATGCCGTGAGCGAGGCGCCCTGATTGCGCGGGCGGGTTTCATCCACCCACACATGCACCTCAATGCCGCGGTCATGCGCCATGTAGATGGGGGCGAGGGCCGTGCCCCAGTCCACGGTTGCGATCCAGCCCGCGTTGCAGTGGGTGAGGATATTGACCGGGCCGGGGCGGCGGGCGGCAATCTCCTCGATCAGTTCCAGCCCCTGCCGGCCGATGGCCTCGTTCTGGATCACGTCTTCATCACAGATGCGCCCGGCCTCGTCATAGGCGGCGGCCACGCGGTCGGCCTGCGGCGTGGTGCGCAGGCGGGTGAGCATGCGCCTGATGGCCCAGGCCAGGTTGACTGCCGTGGGGCGGGTAGCGGCAAGCAATGCCGCGTCACGCTCCATGGCATCATCGCTGCTGTCATGGCGCAGCGCCAGCGCCAGCCCATAGGCCGCCACCGCGCCAATCAGCGGCGCGCCACGCACCTGCATGGTGCGAATGGCATGCGCCACCTGATCGCGCTCGGTCAGGCGCAGGATGTCGAGCGACCAGGGCAGACGGGTCTGGTCGAAGATATGGACCGACCAGCCATCATCCGCATCCACCCAGACACTGCGATAAGAGACGTTATCAATTTTCATATAAGATTTGCCGCCATCCAAAAACCGGAACACACAAAAGGGCGTGTAGGGAAGCATCCGGCCAGAGCGCGTTCAAGGCCCTGCCGCCTGAATACTTTGAATAAAGCTGCCGTTGCGGTTTTTATGCCATAAGGCAGCCTAATCCGCTCCCGCATGGACACGATCATACAGCCACTCAGCCCGCAGGGCTACCGGAACATGAAAAGCCCCTGCTCCCGGCGTGGCTGAAACCTGCAGATAAAGAACATCCCGCCATGCAGGGCGCATGGCGGGATGGTTGTGACGCACCATTCAGCGCAAAGTGGGTTCAGCCCTGCGGGCCGTCCGTCAGCGGCAGGCGCGTCAGGATCGTGGTCAGGCGCTGGGCGAAGCCGGTGGGGTCCTTCGGGCTTTCGCCATCCTGGATCCGGGCCATGTCCATCAGCGTCAGCGCAATATCCTGCACCGGGTCGCCATTCTTCACGCGGGTGGCGAGATCGGCGATCAGCGGATGGGCCGGGTTGACCTGCAGCACAGGCGCTGTGTCGGGCACCTGCTGGCCGCTGCGCTTCATCAACCGGATCATCTGCAGGTCCGGCCCGGATTCGGGGGCGGCCAGCACCACGGCGCTGTTGACGAGGCGGTTTGTACCCTTCACGTCAGACACCGCATCACCCAGCGCTTCCTTCAGCGCGGGAATCACGACTTCCAGCGCATCCTTTTCGGCCTGTGTTTCCTCCGGCGCGCCGAACTTTTCCAGATCGGTATGGAACTGGCTGATGTTGCGGATGGGCACATCCTTGTACACGCCCAGCCGCTCGGGCCAGAAGGAATCCACCGGGTCGGACAGCAGCAGCACCTCGATGCCGCGCGCGCGGAAACCCTCAAGCTGCGGCGATGAGGACAGCATTTCCGTGCGGTCGCCGGTCAGGTAGTAAATGGCTTCCTGCTCGGGCTTTTTGCGCTCAAGGTAGGCATCGAGCGTGGTCCAGCCTTCCTGCGTGCTGGAGCGGAAGCGGGCGATGGCGGCGAGTTCCGTGCGGTGGGTTGCGTCGTCCCAGATGCCTTCCTTGAAGGTGGGGCCGAAATTATCCCAGAACTTCTCGAAATCCGCCTCGTCCTTGCTGCGGGTCTTGAGTTCCGAGATCACGCGGTTGGTCACCGCCTTGCGGATGCGGGCGAGCACCGGGGTTGCCTGCAGCATCTCGCGCGAGACGTTGAGCGGCAGGTCCTCGGTATCGACCACGCCGGTTACGAACCGCAGCCACGGCGGCAGCAGGCCTGCATCATCGGTAATGAACATGCGGCGCACATGCAGGCGGATCTGGCTCTCGCGCACCGGCTCGGCAAACTCGAAGGGCTTGCTGCCGGGAATGAACAGCAGTGCGGAGAACTCCATCGTGCCTTCGGCATGCCAGTGCAGCGTGGCCCAGGGCGTATCGAAGTTGTGGCTTACGTGGCGGTAGAACTCGTTGAGCTGCTCTTCATCAATCTCGCCACGCGGCTTGCGCCACAGCGCCGTGCCCTTGTTGGCCGAGGTTTCCTCGCCATCATCCTTGACGATGGTGATCGGCCACGAAATGTGGTCGGCCCATTTGCGCACGATGGTTTCAAGCTGCCACGAATCGAGGAAGTCGTTCGCATCTTCCTTGATGTGCAGGATGATGTCGGTACCCGCCTTTTCACGCGTGGCCGGGCTGATGGTGTAGTTGCCCTTGCCGGTGGAGGACCAGCACCATGCCTCGTCACTGCCTGCGCGGCGCGAGATCACGTCTACCTTGTCCGCCACCATGAAAGCGGCATAGAAGCCCACGCCGAACTGGCCGATCAGGCTCGGCTTGTCCTCGGGCCTGGCGTTGGCGAGTTCCTCGCCAAAGGCGCGGGTGCCGGAGCGGGCGATGGTGCCGAGGTTGCGGGCAAGGTCTTCCTTGCTCATGCCCGCGCCGTCATCGCTGATGGTCAGCAGGCGGGCATCCTTGTCGGGGTTGATGCGGATCTTGGCATCTTCGGGCAGGGCGCGCGCGCCATCGGTCAGCGCCTCGAAACGGCGCTTGTCGGTGGCATCCGCCGCGTTGGCGACGAGCTCGCGCAGGAAGATTTCACGCTCGGAATAGAGCGCATGCACAACAAGGTCGAGCAGGCGGCCGACCTCGGCGCTGAATTCATGCTGTTCGCCCGTGGTTTCGGGTGGGGTCGTAGTGGTCTGTTCCGTCATGGCTTATCCAGTCTGTCTGTTGCACTGCATCAGGTTACAATTTGTATTGGATATGGAAATCCCGGCTGGTTTTTCAATGGGCTGCCATCGGGGCCTGCCTGAACAGGCAGTCCAGAAAAAATCCCGTAAAGCGAAGGGGTTTCTGGTGAAGCATTTTCCAGAAAGCTTTCAAGAACACCGCCTTTTTGAAAAAAGGCGGCACCCAAAAAACTTTCATCATTTTTCCAATATATTGTTTTAAAACTGTTTTAATCAAAATCTGTGGGCAGGTCCGGGTTGGCTGCGTGTTCGAACATGCGGGTCAACTGGCCGGGCAGCACGCGGCCAAGCGAGAGCTCGGTGGGCAGTTGGTCTGCCGCAAACCAGCCAATCTCCGATGTCTCGATACTGGTCTCGGCACTGCCGCCGGTCAGTTCGCAGATGAAATAAAGCGTGCAGCACGAAAACGGTCCAGGCGGATGGCCCTGCCGGTCGCGGTCCCACACGGCGGCGAGCTTGGTCACGCGCACGCTAAACCCGCTTTCCTCGCGCACTTCCTTTACCGTGTTTTCCACCGGGGTCAGGTTCACATCCGCCCAGCCGCCCGGCAGGGTCCAGCGGTCATGGTCCAGCACCTCGCGCACCATCAGCATGCGGCCCTGCGCATCGAACACGGCGGCGCGCACCACCAGCTTGGGCGTGGCATAGCCGTCCTGAGTGCTGAACAGATCGAGCACGCGCGTCATGTCGGCATCGCTGCCCGTGGCCATCATGTCGGCTGCAATCTGCCTTATGCTTTCATAGCGTTCGCGGTCGAACGGGCTTTCGGCATAGGTCAGGCCACTCTGGGCCAGCGCCTGCAGGTCACGGGCCCAGATAAGCCATTGCGGGGTGGTCATGCGTTGTCTCCTTGTGGCGTCCAGCCGGGCGGGGCCAGTTCAAACTGGCTGAAAACAAAGGCGGGCGCTACCTGGCAGCCCATCAGGCTCCAGGCGCCCCAGCTTTGAGCCGCCTGCCACACCCCCGGTGGCACCACCGCCTGCAGCACCTGCCCCTGTGCGGGCAGCGGGCCGAGCACGATCCGCTCGATCGGCGCGCCCTGCCGCGCTGCCATTTCAAGCACCAGCGGGCTGCCGCCCTGCCAGCACCAGATCTCGGCCGCATCAACACGGTGCCAGTGCGAACGCTCGCCCGCTGCCAGCAGGAAGTTGATGGTCGAGACCGCGCCACGCGGGCCATCGGCGGGAGTGTCGCGCCATATTTCGCGGTAGCTGCCGCCTTCGGGGTGGGGTTGCAGGCCCAGTAGCTGCCGCACGGTCGCGGCAGGGATGTTGGGGTCTCGCAAATCTGTCATGGGGGTTGTGGCTCCGGTCATGATCGCATGCTCCGGCGTAGCTCTCCTGCTACCGGGCTGCAAACGGCAGGCTGATGGAGAATAAAAGTTTTGGGGTGCCGCCTTTCTGCAAAAAGGCGGCATTCTTTGCAGCTTTTTGAAAAAAGCTTCACCAAAAACTTCTTTGAGACATGACTGGTCAGCGGTCCTCATCTGTAAAAGCAAGGGTCTGATCAGTATAGGTTTCCACCACCTCGCTAAAGGCACGTCCCTGCCCGTCGCGCAGCACCGCGCGCTGGCGCACGATCTCGGCCGGGGTCACGATCATCGCCCTGCCCTGCCCCGCAGCCGGACCGGGCCACGGCGACCACAGCCGCGCAAATTCCAGCCGCTCGCGGGTAAAATGCAGCGGCGCCACTACATGGCCGAAGGATGTGTCCGTCCCCTCCAGCGTGGCGTTCATCTGTGGGGTCAGCAGGGCGGGCACATACCAGTTATCCGCAACCGAAAGCACATACGACCCGCAGGTCAGCCGCACCTGCCGGTGCTGCACGGGTTGCGTGGCACTCACGCCCAGATCAGCCCGCACCCGCGCGGGCACCAGGTCCGGTTGTGGCAGGGCCGCCTTCTGCGCCACGACCACAGGGCGGGTGGCCAAATGGTGGCTCGCACACCAGTCCTCCAGCGCCAGCGTGGCGCTGGAGTGGGTGAGCAGGGTTATTTCCAGTTCCTGCACGCTCATCATCAGGCGTGCGCGCATGCCTGGCGTATCGGGCCATGAGAGGCTGGCCGCCTGCACCGGACAGGCAGCCAGCAGCCCAGCCGCCATGATCGCTGCGCCCCGCAGCCCCCTGCCCATCCTATGCCACCTCAGGGCGCCATGGTCCGGCCATGCAGGTGCATGGTGGCCTGCTGGCTGTCATCGGTGGCGCATGATGCAAGCCAGACGCGGAAGGTGCCCGATGGCACGCTCCACCGGTTATGTTTGCCATCGAAATGCGCCAGCAGGCGCGGCTCAAGCTGCAAGGAAACCTGACGGCTCTCGCCCGGCGCCAGGCTGATACGCTGCCAGCCCGCCAGGCGGCGCGCGCCACCATCGGGCAGGCCAACATAGACCTGCGGCACATCCACGCCCGGGCGCGTGCCGGTATTGCGCACGTTGAACGTGGCCGTCACCTGCCCGTGGTGTTCGGCCACCTTCAGCCCATCGGTGCTGAACGTGGTGTAGGTCAGGCCATAACCGAACGGATAGAGCGGCTTGAAGTGGTTGCGGTCGAACCAGCGGTACCCGACATCGCTGCCTTCATCGTAAACCAGTTCCTGATCGGTGTGGAACTGCATCTCGAACACGTTATCCGCCGTTACCCCTGCAATATCGGGGTGGGCCAGTTGCGATTCCGCCTGCGGGAAGGTCATGGTCAGATGCCCCGAGGGCGCCACCTTGCCAAACAGCAGCCGGGCAATGGCCGGCCCACCGCCAGAACCGGGGAACCACGCCTCAAGCACGCCCGCCACGCTGCTGTTCCACGGCATCAGCACCGGATCGCCGGTTTCCATCACCACCACCGTGTGCGGGTTGGCTGCCGCCACTGCCGTAATCAGCGCATCAGCATTGTCATCAAGGTGCATGCTCGGCGCGTCCATCCCCTCGAAGGTGAACTGCGTTGCATACACCACCACCACGTCGGCCGCCCGCGCCGCCCGCACGGCAGAGGCGATACTGGTGCCGGAATCATAGGTGATCCGGGCCTGCGGCGCCTCGGCCTTCATGGCCTTGAGCGGCGAGGACGGGAAATAGACCGGATCACCCGGCCATTCCTTCTTGCCCGGCCCCTTCACCGCCTCGCCACCGATGGGATCGACCTGGCTCGACCCACCGCCCGAAATCACGCCCGCATCGGCATGCCCGCCGATGACGGCAATGCGCGCAGTCGGCGAAAGCGGCAGGATGTTGCCCTGGTTGCGCAGCAGAACCGCGCCTTCCTCCTCGTCCTTCTGGGCCACGAGGGTGTCGGTCACCACATCAAGCGGCCTGCGCTGCGGCGGCTGGTCGACAAGCCCGGCGGCAAACAGCGAGCGGACAATGCGCTGCGCCATGTCGTTGATGCGCGCCTCGGGCACGCGGCCCGCCTTCACATCGGCTGCCAGCAGGGCGCGGAAATAGGGGCGGGCATCGGTATGATCGCCCGCCGATTCCTGATCCAGACCCGCCAGCGCCGCGCGCGCAGAGGAATGCGTGCCCCCCCAGTCAGACATGACAAAGCCGGGATAATGCCAGTCCTGCTTCAGCGTCTTGGTCAGCAGGTACGGGTTTTCACATGCATAAAGGTCATTGACGCGGTTGTACGAGCACATGACCGCGCCGGGATGGCCGGTTTCAAGGGCGATCTCGAAGCCCAGCAGGTCGCTTTCGCGCATGGCTGTGGGGTCGATATCCGCACTCATGGTCATGCGCGATGTTTCGAGGTCGTTCATCGCGTAATGCTTGAGCGTGGAGATCACATGCTGCGACTGCACGCCCGCAATGTTGCTGCCCACCATGAGCCCGGTCTGCAGCGGGTCCTCGCCGGCATATTCAAAGTTGCGGCCGCCACGCGGGTCGCGCGTCAGGTCCGCGCCCCCGCCAAGTATAACGTTGAAGCCGCTCTGCCATGCCTCGCGCCCGACCATGGCACCGGCCTGCCGCGCCATGTCCATATCCCATGTGCTGGCCGTGGCCTGGCCGGACGGCAGGGAAACCGCCTCACCATTCTTGCGGATATGCGCCGGGTTGCGCACGCCAAGCCCTGCATCCGAAATCTGCAGGTCAGGCAGGCCCGAACCCTTCGGCGCACGCAGGTAAGCCGCCGAACCCAGCCCCCCCGGGGGCGCGACGCTTCCATTGAAGCCACCGCCATCAACACTGAACAGCAGGGACATCTTGTCCTCAAGGCTCATGGTCGCGAGCAGCTGCCGCGCGCGGCTATCAGCCGGGTCGCCCCCGCCATCATGCGCATGCCGCGCAAAAGCGGGCACCTGCGCCAGCGCCACGCCACACGCCACGGCGGATAACAGGAATATCTTGCGGGACAGTCTCATGTGGCTGGCTTCTCCTTCAGGGGCTGGACAGTGACGGCACGGCGGCCTGCACCTGCCATTTGCTTGACCCATTTGTGAAGCACCCTGCCCCCGCGCCGCATGATCTAGCGCAAAAACAGGGCAAAGAGTGGGGGGCCAATACGCAAAAACCCTGCCTACAGGGCATGAACATGCCTGTGGGCAGGGTTTTGACGCACATGGCGCGACTGACAGGAATCAGGTCGCGGCGCTACGGGTGCGCATGTAAAAGATGACCGTCTGGGCGGGGACCGAGTTCAGGTCTTCCGCGTCAATATCACGCGTTACGACATAATCACCGAATGCGCCGGGCTGCGACGTGATCCAGCGGCCATAAAGCCCTTCCAGCACCGGGGCAAGCCATGTGCCGGCAGGCTCGCCCGCGCTGCCCACCTGCGGCAGGTCTTCATGCACGATGCGCATGGCCTGTTCTTCCGCCAGCAGGTCCAGCTTCACGTAGCCCCAGTTGATCATGGCCAGCAGGGCGTTCAGCTCGATCTGCAGCTGGTGGATGGTGTTGCACAGCGGCGGCTGGAAACGACCAGCCATACCACGGCCGACCTCGCGCAACAGGTCATTCCTGACCTCGATCCCGGCCTGATCATCGATCTCCCAGGACAGGGCCTGCAGGAAAAGCGAAAAGTCCGGTTTTGCGTTCAAAGTTGTCATTACTGGTCCATAATAAGATAGTGTGCGGAAATCATGGCGCCGCTTTCAGTCCAGTTACCGGCCTTCTGATAGCGCCCCGACAGATCAAGACGAACATTGCGTGTAAAGCGATAGCCCACCCTAGCATTAAAGCCACCGGTAAGACCAGCAATACTATCCCCGGGATAGTAGGCGCTGTTCACCGTTTCCTGCGACAGATAATCCGCCGGCGTGGCGCTCGCCGAGTAATTCGATGCAACGTAATTGGCACCGGACTGCATCAGCGATGACGTGGGGAAGAAGGGTGCCGAATGCTCGTGGAACACCTGATAGCCCACGCTGCCCGTCACATCCCAGTCCAGCCGCTTGTGCTGGCCCGCGTAGCGGATCGGCACCGTCGCCGCGTAATAGGACTGCGGCGAGAAGTAGCCGCCCTGCCCGTAGGTATAGAAATCCTCGTTCTTGGCATAACCGAAATAGGTCAGGCTTACACCAATGCGCACCAGCATGTTGGCGTTATGCCACACCAGCGTGTTGGCGCCGATGCCCGCTTCGCGCTCGCTGTTGCGCTGCACGTTCTTGCCGGTCTGGATCGCGTAACCACCGCCACCATACAGGATGGTGTTGCCCAGTGTCGCCTCGACCTGACCGTGGAAATGGTTGGTCACCACCCCACCCCATTCGCTACCCCACTGCTTGGACAGTGCCTGGCCATAGACCTGGCGGGCATACCGGCCAAGTGCGCTGTTGTAGTTCGTATCACGCAGGCCGCCATAGGACAGCACGCTGTTGGTGATCGACCGGCGCTCGGCGCTGACACGGAACGTGACCGGCCCCACGCGTGGCGAGAACTCAACCCCACCCAGCACGTTGGTGATGGGGAAGCCAATGGGCGACGCGCCCACATCGGCCCGCACCCAGCTATTGCCAAACTGCACATCCGGCGCGAACCCGGCCTCGGCCGAGGCTGCGGCAATACGCTGCTGGTCCTTGCCCGCGTTGCTGTAGCTATCGTACTGGTTATAAGCCTGCACGCCCATCATCGTGCCATAACGCGGCACATCATAGACGGAAGCTGTGTTGAGGTTGCCCGACCAGATCATGGTTGGCGTGATCGAGAAAGTCAGGGCGGACGCCCCCGCCTGCAGCGGCAGGCGGCCCACGATGGGAATGTTCGCTTCCGTCAGGCGGCCCATGCCATGCTCGCCCGAACGCGACCGGAACCCGAGGCCACCATCGATGGAGGGCGCAAGGTTTTCACGCAGCGTATGGATCTGCCCGGCAATGGAGGAGAGCATCTGGTCCGACGTATCGGGCGATACCGCTTCGGCGCTGTACGAACCACCGGTTACTGGCGCGCCGAGTTCCGTCTGGTGGCCGTAGCCACGCGGGCGGAACGGGTTGGTCGAGGGGGGAGCAAGCGCATCTTCCTGCGTTCCGCCAGCGCCAGACGCAGCCCGCGTGCCTTCAACCTGCTGCAGGCGCAGGTCGTAGGCCCGGCGCAGATCCTCGATGGTGCGCTGCCCATGGCCATCAGCCTGATCGGCCACGGCCATGGCCAGCCAGGCGCGGGCGTCCATCGGGCTTTCCTGCACGCCATCCATGGCGAGACGGGTGGCAAGGCTGTTGTGGTTGCTGTTGACCGCCGCCTGCACCGCCGCCTGCCGCGCATCAAGATCCTGCGGGTTGTGGCGCAGCACCGCAAGGTCGATCTCGAGCGCCTTGCCCGGCTTGCCATGGCCGTTATACAGCCGCGCGAGCGCCAGCTTGGGCGATGTTGCCTCCGGGTCGGCCTGCAGGGCAGGTGCCAGGTGATCATAGGCCTGCGCCTGATCGCCACGCTGGTTGAGCAGATCGGACTGCGCCACCGAGATGCCCATGCGCAGCTGCTGCAGCGTCTGCACCTGCTCGGGCAGCAGGGCGCTGCCAGCAGCCGAACCCGTGCCATCCCCCAGCGGGGCCAGCAGGCGCGCGGCTGCCACCGGGTTGCTGATCTTCATGTATTCGGTGGCATAGGACAGGCGCTGGTCGGGCGAAAGGTCAATGGTGCGCGTCGAGGCGATGCGCAGCGCCATGCGCGCATGCACCATGTCGCCACGCTGGCGGAACAGGTCGGCCACCGCCACGCCACGCGCACCGGTCGGATCAGGCTGGGAAAGGGCCTCGCGGATCAGCGGCACCGGGTTGGACACCATGGACAGGCGGCTGGCCAGATCCTGCTTGATTTCCATTTCCTCGGCGATGGAGCGGATCGCGGGGGAATAATCCGCAGGCGACAGGCCGGCCAGAAGCTGGCGGGTCATCGCATCATTGCCACTGCCATAGGTATAAAGAATACCGGCCTGGCGGTCCTGTGCGGTGACGGGGTTGGCCAGGATGGGCTGCATCACGCGCCCGGCTTCGGCCACGTCACCCTGCTGCTGCAGTGCATTGGCAAGGTTGATGCGGACCCACGGATCACGCGGGGCCTGGGCCATCGCTTCGCGCAGGATGGAAACCTTGCGCGCTGAATCCGACGTCTGGGACGCAACCGCCATCAGGCCGGAAACCTCGATTTCGCCCACCTGGCTGGCATATTGCGGGCTGACACGCGACAGGAGCTGGCGTGCTTCCGCCGTGTTGCCCTGCGCCATGTCCACCCGGGCCAGCCCCATGAGGGCCAACTGGTTATTGGGCTCACGCGACAGGATGCCACGATATTCCTGCTCGGCGGCGGCAATCTGGCCGGTCGTGCGCTGCAGGTCGGCCAGCATCAGGGTCGCACCGGTATACTGGCCGGGCTGGCGGGCCAGCGTGGCAAGCTGCTGCTTGGCCTCGGTATACTGATGGGCAGCAATCAACTGGCGAACGGAGGCGTACTCCCCGCTGACGGCCATGCCCGCCAGCGCCGGGCGCCAGCGATCGGCGGTCTTGGGGTCGGCAGCCATCGCCTCTTCAAAATAGCGGTGCGCCTCGGCGGTATCGCCCTGCCGCATGCTCACGAGCCCCATGCCGCCAAGCGAATCAGCATCATGGGAGTTGATCTGCAATGCCGACTGGAAAGACTGCTCGGCAGCGGAAAGACGGCCCGCGTTAAGCTGCTGGTAACCAGCCTGGCGCGCAAGCCCCGCCTTGTCCGGCGGACCGCCGGGGGGGTGGAGCATATGCTCGCGCAGCGCAGTATCATTGGGGTGGGCGGAAAGCCACTGCTCCATGAGGGGCTGCGTATCGGGATTGACCGGCAGCCAGCTCAGGGTCTGGCGGTAGGATTGTGCCGCGGCGGCAGCCTCGACCGGAGCCTGGCTGCGGAAGGACTGCAGATCCTTGAGCCGGGTCAGGCCTTCCATCCGGGTCGAGGTGTTATAGGTCAAGGTCTGGGCAAAGGCGAGCTGGGCGCGGTAATCCTGCGGGTTGGATGCAACGATCCCGGCAAGCCCGGCGCGGGCCTGGTCCCACTGGCTCGGCACGCCTGCCATGGTCTGGTAGTATTCCACCGCGAGAGAACGCGGCGGCTTACCACCGTGGAACAGCTTCTGGTACCCCGCCACCGCCTGCGCGTTCTGACCCGAACCCGCCAGCGAGCGGACCTGCGACAGGTCGCCTTGGGAAATGGCCCGCTCACTGAGCAGGTCATTCAGGTTGCTGGCCGCAGTACTGCCCGGCGCCACCTGCTGCAGGTGGCGCAGCGTATCGGCGGCAGCTTCGCGGTTGCCAACGGCCGTCTGGTATTCACCCTGCACTTCCAGCACGTCAGGGGAATTGGGGGCGATGCGCTCCGCATTCTGCAGGGCCTGGCGGGCATTCTCATACTGCTGCTGCTGAAGCCAGAAGCGTGCCTGCTGCAACAGGATCTGCCGTGGGGCCACAGCCGGGTTCGTGGCAGCAGTGGTCATGGCGGTGGAAGCCTGCTGCGCCCGCGCAACAGGAACCGCTACCAGCACCGTCATGCAGCTGCTGGCCAGCAGGGCACCAGAAAGCGAAAGGGCGTATCGCCTGTTCATGATCACGTTCTCTGCCTTTCTTCCTGCAACTCCTTACGGCGGCGCAGAGCATGCTTGGCCAGGGCGCGCACCAGGACAGCCACAACCAGTATGCACCCCAACAGGCCGACCACGATCACGCGGCTGGGGTGGTTGTGCATATACCAGTCAGGCTTGAGCCACAGCGGCACGGTGCCAACCGTATACAGCGGCGAACTACGGTAGGATGTCAGGTCATCGCCATGCGCCAGCACCAGATCACCCTGGATCTTGGCCTGGTTTTTCCGCTGCGCCAGGATCTGCACAAGGTTGTTGAGGCCCTGCCCGTCACCCGAAAGCAGCGCGAGAACGGTCCGCCCCGATGCCAGCGGCGATTCCGCCTCGACCATCGCGGCCACGCCACCGGTCAGCGTGCTCTCGACATCGGTCGGGGCCGTCTTGCTGACAGCCGACATGGGATCCTGGAACAGGTTCCACACACCGCTCAGCGTCGAGCGCAGGGCCATGTGCAGCCGCCCGTCCGAAATCTGATAGGCCGAGTTGCTCAGCAGCTGCGAAACATCGCCGCTATTGGCCAGTGTGGACAGGACAATCAGGTTCCGGTCCGCCACGTCATTCACGTGGTCGCTCGAGACCACATCCACGCCGGACACCGGATACCATGTCGTCGCACCCATGAAGCCCATCAGGTCGAGATAGGCGCTGACGACCATGCCATTGGGGTGTTCAGGCAGCACCACGGCCGAGCGCGACAGGTCGGCGTAGGTCGTGAACGGATAGCCGGCACTGGCCATGAAGGCGAGGTTGGGCATGCGCGTGATATGATAGGAGTTGGACAGATCGATCGTCGAATCCGGGTCAACGCCCATATGGAAAGTGCTCGGGCCGGGTTTGCAGCCCGGCTCGGCCATTGCCGCCATCTCGAAATAGAACAGCAGCTGGTTCTGGCCAAAGACCCGGTAGGTCGGGATGGGCATGGTATGCTGCTGCACGCTGTCATTGCGACGGCCGATGCCCACATGCCGCAGGAGCTGGTCCAGCGTTGAATCCGGCTCACGCAGCGGATAGGCCTCAAGATAGGTATCGTTGATGCCGACATTGAGCGATGAGCGCGACACATCGACGATCGGCCCCGGCGGCGCACGGAAACGGACGTTCAGCTTGTACGGCCGATTGCGCCACGTATACAGATCGGGCGAGACACGGAACGGCACCGACAGCGCGCCAGGCGCGTAACCTTCAGCCTGCAGGGCACTGTCTGGCACCAGTTCGCCAAGGCGGACCGGGCGACTGGTGGGAATGAAGGAGGGCGCATCATTCGCCACGCGGGCACCCACATCAATCGGGGCCACATCCATGCGGTTGGCTGTGGGCAGGGTGCTCGAACCGAAGCCGATGCCCTTGCTCGCGGTAATGACTTCATCACGATCGCGCCCGGTTACGATCAGCACCGTGCCGTTGGGGTCGGATGGATTGCCCACTTCCAGGAGCGTGGGGCCATTGACCGACTGGCGCCCGAGGGCGGAAGGCAGCTCGTCAGCCACGCCAACGACAACGGCGTTGCCCGTCTGCGGAATGGTGGAGAAGACCGGGAAGGTGACGCCACGGAAATCGGTCTGCTGACCGAACCACGATGCCAGGATGCCGGTCGCCTTCAGCACTTCGGGATCAAATGTCTGTGCGAGAACGAACGGAATGACGATCTTCTGCTTTACGTTCTTGTCGAAGAACGGCTGGGGCAGACGCGACAGCTGACGATGCGGGGGAAGCGGTATGGTGGTGATCTGCAGTTCGGAGTGTTCGGACACACTGGCCCAGAGCAACCCGTTGCTGGGGTCCGTGCAGCCCTTCGAGCTTGAAGCGAAGCTGAAATTCAGCCGGTTGCCGCTGATAAAGAAGATGGGGTTGATATCGAACGAGAGCGGCCCAAATGTAGGATGGGTGGGGTCAGGGCGCAGCGTGCCGATGAACTGCTCGTTCAGCGTGATCGTGACCGCGCTGGTATCTGGCTGGAGGCTGGGCGACATCGCCCCCGACACTATAAGCCGTGCCGACGTGACCAGCTGGTCGGCCGGAATGCCGAACTGCAAACCCTGCAGCGTGGCAGCGCCCTGCATTTTCAGCGCACTCTGCGCACCAAGCTCCTTGAGGGAGTATGTGTGCACTGTCGCCACGTCAGATGCGGCAATGGCGTTCTCGGCGTTATCCACGACCGCGTCAGCCGCGCTGGCTGCCGTGGCATCTGCCGCCGGGGCGGTCGTGGCGGGCTGGGCCGCGCTCGCGGGCGGAGCAGCCTGCGGTGCCGCGGCGGGGAGAGGTGGCAGGTCGGAACCTGCGGGCTGCGGGGCTGGCGCCTTGGAGGCAACAGGCGCAGCCTGTGCCCCCGTTGCAAAGACCAGCAGCGCGATCAGGGACACCATTTTCATATCACGAGGCCGCACGGCTGATCTTTCCTTCCTGTGTCTGTCCACTCTGGATGGTTGTGGGCTCCCTGCGCTCAACCGGTAGGGCAAGTGGTTTCTTTTTTGGACGACTATTGGCCATCATTTTGCCTTTTTTGCGGAACAGCGCCTTAATGCTGAGCAGCAGGCTCCACAGGCTGCGTAGCGGCCGATCATCTTCATAATTGTTCCATTGCAGCCAGGCATCCGCCCGTCCGAACACGAAGCGGACGATATCGCGTTCCGTATCAAGGTCATTATTGTCCCATGTGAATACGGCCTTGCCATTCTTGCAGCGCAGCATGGTAGCGGGAATATCGATCTCCTCGCCATCCAGCACGGCATGGATACGTGTCTTGATCGGCCCCGTATTGATATCTGGCCAAGGCATGTGAACGGCAACACCACCCATGGAAACATCCTGGGTCATGCCCTGCGTCATATGATGATAGGTATTGGGCTGCCCCTCGACCGGTGCTTCATAAACCGTTACCGGGATATGCGCCTCGATACGATGGCTGTAACGGACCTGCTTGGTCTCACGCCCCACTGCAATGGCGGCGAGGAGGATGATGAGACTGATCATCGCCCAGATGCAGTTCAGTGCGTAAGCACGCATGGCGATGGTATCAAGCTGGGCGGAGTGGAAGCTCAGTTCGAACAGACCGATCAGCAGGCCAGCCGCCATAATGACGGCAAAGATGATGTTGGGGTAGGTCGCGCCAAGGTCGAACTCTTCCTCCTCCAGCACGCCGCCTTTTTCCGTCACGTTGAACTTGCCCTTGGAGGGGAACATCAGCGTGATGATGGTTACGCGCACCAGGAACAGCGCCATGGTGGTTTCGTATACTTCACTCCAGAACGAATAGCGCCAGCCCTTGTTCACCTTGGCGGCGGTCGCGATGGAGTGGAACATATGCGGAATGGCGTAGGCCAGCACGGCCACCGGCGAGGCGGCGATGATGTTCTGGCCCGCGAAAAGGAACGCCAGCGGCGAGGCAAGGAAGATGACGCGCGGAATGGCAAAGAAGAATGACGTCATGGCCGAGAGGTAGCACAGCCGCTGCCCAAGCTTCAGGCCGCTCCCGAGCATCGGATTATCCACGCGGAAGATCTGGATCATGCCGCGCGCCCAGCGCATGCGCTGGCCGATATGGGTTGTGAGTCGTTCGGTAGCCAGACCACTGGCAACGGGAATGCGCAGGTAGGCGGTGGACCAGCCCTCGCGCTGCATGCGCAGGGCGGTATGGGCATCTTCCGTCACGGTTTCAACCGCAAAGCCGCCAATCGATTCAATCGCCTCACGCCGCAGGATGGCGCATGAGCCGCAGAAGAAGGTGGCATCCCAGAAGTCGTTACCGTCCTGAATAACGCCGTAGAACAGGTTGCCTTCCGGCGGGGTGCGATACCCCACGGCCAGGTTACGCTGGAACGGATCGGGAGAGTAGAAGTGATGCGGCGTCTGCATCAGGGCAATCTTGCGATCAGCGACCATCCACCCCATGGCGATCTGCAGGAACGCGCGTGTCGGAATATGGTCACAATCCAGAATGAGGATGTAATCGCCGCTTGTCTGCTTAATGGCGTGGTTGAGGTTACCTGCCTTGGCGTGCGCACTGTCCACGCGCCCGATGTAAAGGGCACCGCAATCCTTGGCGAACTGTTCGAATTCGGGGCGGACACCGTCATCAAGGATATAGACATTCACTTTATCGGGCGGCCAGTCGATGCCCAGCGCGCCCAGAACGGTCAGGCGCACGATGCTCAGCTGTTCATCGTAGGTCGGGATGAAGATATCGACGGTCGGCCACTCATCAACATTGTCCGGCAGGGGCAGCGGCGCGCGATGAAGTGGCTGGATTGTCTGGAAATAGCTGAGAAACAGCATGTACAGGGCGTAGAGCTCGGCCATGAGCAGGGTTACGCCAAGCCCGCCCTGAATCCATGTATCGAAGTCCAGCGTTTCGGTCAGGCGCCATGTCAGGTAACGCAGGGAGACCAGTGCAGAGAGCACCTCCAGAAAAATCTGGGTGCGCCGGCTTTTGCCCCGCCCAACAATAAAAAAGACGAGCACACACACAAGTGCCACAATCAGCTGCTCATTAATGGACAACGTGACCGTGGTCGCGGCAATAAGTGCACAAAGCCCCAGCGCTCCAACTATATAGTTGGCCCCACGCAGTGACAGTATCTTGTTGGAAAAGCGGTCTAGCCTACTCTCCGCGGGTACTGGCGACTGAACCTCTGACATCAATAGCTCGTCCGATAATAAATACTGATAAAACAGATAGTTATATATTCAAAAGAAAACCGTCAGACGCATTCGGTCCGTCATGTCGCCTTTCGGCCCGCAGTCGGTGCGGGACGGGGGAAAACCTTCCCCCTCCTTTCCTTTGGCATGCCGGGAGCAGGTCATTCCCGGCACGGTTTCAGGAGTCGCCGTTCGCATCTTCACGCTTGCGCAACAGGGCGTCACGCAGGCTGGGCTTGGGCACCAAACGGTCCGTGGCCCGACCGCCAAGGGTCATGAACACTTCGGTCAGGGTCGGAGAGTTGTCGGTCGGCGCGGGGCGGCCAGCCTGACTGCCATTCGGGGAAATCTTGTCAACTTTGGTCATTGTGGTCACCTTGGAAACAGGTTTTGAAACAGGACGGGACACCGGTGCCGACTGGAACAGCCTTGCTGCGGGCGCCCGCTCGCTTCCCGCACCAAAAAAGAAGCCAGGCCCTGTCAAACGCTGCCCACGCTGCTGCTGGGCCTTGGGCACGGGGGCCCAGTCTTCCACCGCCGCGGGGGGCGTGACTGACGCCGTCGTGCCAAAAACCGGAGCCGGACGGGGCGCCATGAAGGAAGACACCGCAGGCTTGGGCGGAGCGGGCGGCGCCACGGCTGCAGGCTGCTGCGGTGCGGCCTGCGCAACGGCGGCTGCGGCTGGCTGTGGCGCAGGCTCATATTCCGGAACCGTTACGGCTTCGGCGTGAGTCGCCACATAGGTCTCGGGCGCGGCTGCGGGCGCATTGTCAGGTGCGGCATAGGCTTCGGGTGCGGCCTGTTCAGGCTCTGGCTGCACGGCATAGGTATCATGCGCAGCAGGCGTATACGTCGTTTCCGCGTAGTCATGCGTCTGCTCTGCAACCTCGGCGGGCGCAGCCTCAGGCGCTGAGTGGGTGGAATAGGTCTCATCGTAGGAAGAAACGTGATGCTGCGACGTTTCTTCAGCAGCATGCCCGGTCGCTGCGGCCTGCGCTGCGCCGGACTCGTCGTGCCTGACCTCGGGCCGGGACGGACGTTTCTGCTTGAAAGGGCGGTAGTGGAAACCTGCGGCGCTAATACCATAGCCATCGGTCAGCATACGATCGACATCCTGCTGGTTGTCGACATTCACCGGTGTTCCCGCTTCCTTTTCAGGTGTGCTCACATCCCATCTCCCTGGTTCCGGGCGATATAGGCCAGCATGGTCAACGCGGCCGAATAATAGTCGGGCGCATGATCGAGCGTGGGCAGTTCACCCGCCGATGCCAGCCCCGTGCATGATGCCACGGCCAGATAGCCCGGCGGCGCATTATAGGGCGAACGCGCCCCGTTGGTCAGGTCAACCCAGCCCGGCAGGGCGGACGCGCCATAATGGTTCCAGAACAGGCTGAAATCAGCCTGCAGTTCCGGGGTCAGCATATGCGCCCAAGACAGGTAGAGCGGCACGCGAATCGCATCATACGAGAAGCGTGGCGGCCAGCCCTTGGCAATGGAGAAGGCATTGGTGTGCAGGTTGATCGACAGCCAGTCCGGCGGGAGCTTCCACTCACCGAATCGCCCTTTGGCAATGATGAGCAGCCCGTCGCCCATCACCTTTGTCCACTGCGCGTCACCCGTCAGCGCGAAGGCCTGCATGAGCGAGGGCATGACGTAATAGGACAGGTTGAGGGTGACCGCATCCTTGGTGACAAACCCGACAGCGCCCGGCAGCAGCACCGTATAGGGACCAACGGTCTTGGTCATGAGTTTCAGCACATCGCTGTAGATGGCCATGGCATCCTGGATATAGTCGGCACGTTTCCAGCGCTTGCCAGCCCAGGCGAGGCCGAGGGCGATCAGCAGGTCGCCATCGGTTGCGTTGTTCTTGTCTGCTACGGGCGGGTTATGCCCATCAAGGTAACGCCAGGAGAACAGGGCATCCCCCTTGTGCTGCAGGTTGGCGCGCGCCCAGGTCCAGATCGCCTCGAACGCCGCCCGGTCGCCTGCTGCGGCGGAGAAGAGCATGCCGTAGCCCTGCCCCTCGCTGTGGGATTCACCGCTATTGCCCGTATCGACAATGCGCCCGTCAGAATGAAAATACTTGTTGCGGAAAATGGTCCATTGCTGGGCGATCTGCGGGTTCACGCCAATGGCGTCATCGGCCTGGGCGCCAGAAGAAAGCACGGGAAAGCTGCCTGCCACTGCCATGGCGGACAGAAAGGAGCGGCGCCCCATTCCGGATACATGTTTTTGCAGCTTCATAAAATCCAACAGCATCTACCACCACACCCTCAAGAAGTCTGAACCCACGCCACTGCCTGGCTGAACGCATGCCGCGCCCTCGATACCCTGCCGTGCCATGACGCCTTAATCGGAAACTCCTCCATCCTGCAAGTCGAAGGCGACCATTCCGGGACAGACTTTATTACTGAAAAGGACCATAACGTCTCTTCCCCCAACGGCGAAACCGCCACCAGCGCCAAACCGGAGACAGGGAGGAAAAAGTTGCATTTTTGTCACGCAGGAGCAAATGCCTCTCTGCAAAAACCGTTTGATAATTCCTAGAGAAATTAAAGAAGAGAAATATGGCGAATGATCGCTGTTCACTATGGTGCCATCTTTTGCAAAATTAAAAGACGGAAAATATTTTAAATTTCAAACACGCTTGATCTGAATCAATGCTTTTTAGGACATAGGCGGCCGCAGTATATAAGATGCCTTTATTATATATTAATATAAAAAAAGTTGCCTTGCCATAGCGCACCTACACTTATCGCAAAGATATTTGCCAAAATGCAGTACATACGAAAAACCCGCCTTGCGGCGGGTTTTTATTCAATCAGTCTTTTATTCAGCCAAAGCTGGCTGGCGTCCCGTAGGGGATTCGAACCCCTGTTGCCGCCGTGAGAGGGCAGTGTCCTAGGCCTCTAGACGAACGGGACAAAAGGCCGGTAGGCGCGTTCTAGGCGATGTCACTGCGGCATGCAAGCAAAGAATCATGCATGCCGCACATTTCCGTTCAGGGCTGCCCCAGCACAAGCCGCGCTGTGATGCGCCGCGTGGCGGGGTCCCACACGATGATGCGCTCAGCCACGCCACCGCCTGTCAGCGCCACGGCCAGCAGCCCGTCCGCCCGTGCCGTGACCGAACGCACGCTCGTGCCGGGCGGCTCTTCAACCACAAGCGCTGCCTGTGCCGCCATGTCCGGACCGGCCACCACGGGGCCCGCCACTGCCATCGCAGCCGCGTGCGGGGGGGAAGGATGCATCATGCGATGCACCAGCACCCCTACCAGCGCCAGCGACCCGAGGAACAGCAGAACCCCCATGCCGATCACTGCAGCGAGCAGCGCGCGCGATCCCTGTTTTTCCATTCCGTGCTTTCCGTTCCCGAATACCGTTTTTTCCGATAGACACATGCCATGAATGACACTGCCCCCCCTGCCCCGATCATCGCCACTGCCGATGATGCAGGCCAGCGCACCGACCGCTTTCTTGCCAACGCGGTCGAAAGCCTTTCGCGCTCGCGCGTCAAGTCCCTTATGGAAAGCGGGCACCTGCTGCGCAATGGCGATCCGCTGCGCGACCCGGCCGAACCCGTGCGGGCAGGCATGTGTTATGAAATTCACCTCCCCCCCGCAATCCCCGCAACGCCGCAGGGCCAGGACATCGCACTCAACATATTATATGAGGACCGCGACCTGATCGTGCTCGACAAGCCCGCCGGCATGGTGGTGCACCCCGCACCGGGCAACGAGGATGGCACACTGGTCAACGCCCTGCTCGCCCATTGCGGCGAGAGCCTGACCGGCATTGGCGGCGAAAAACGCCCTGGAATCGTGCACCGGCTGGACAAGGACACATCGGGCATCATGGTCGCCGCCAAGACCGAGATGGCGCATCAGGCCCTGTCCCTCGCCTTTGCCGAGCGGCGGATCGACCGCGCGTACGAGGCCCTGTGCTGGGGCATTCCCACACCGGGCAGCGGGTCGTTCGATGGTGCGATCGGGCGTGACAGGCGCGACCGCAAGCGCATGGCGGTGGTGACCGGCAGCAGCGGCAAGCACGCGCTCACCCATTACCGGGTTCTGGGCACCTTCCACGGCGGGCTTGCGCATGTGGAATGCAAGCTGGCTACCGGACGCACGCACCAGATCCGGGTGCATTTTGCTCATGCCGGGCATGCACTGGTGGGCGACCCGGTCTATCTGCGCCGCGTTCCCGCTGCCGCCCGCGCCCTGCCGCCTGCGGCAAAGGCCGCAGCGCTGGATTTTGGCCGCCAGGCACTGCATGCGCGCAGGCTGGGCTTCATCCACCCGCGCAGTGGCGAGGAGATGCTGTTTGAAAGCGCGCCGCCGGAAGACTTCCGCCAGCTTCTGACCGATATTGCCTGATTAACAGGCATATTCATTGACAGGAGCAGGAACAATGCCTATGTTCGGTGATTGTTCGCCGGGGCCGACGTCCCCAGGCTAACTGGACGTCCTGCATGGAACTGCCCAGGATGGGGGTTGCATGCGGGGACGTGAGAAGTCCAGTCGTGCGTCTAGCAGAGTGATGATGCAACCCGCCCGGTCACAATGACGTTGAGCCGGATTACAGCTGCCCCCATCCCTCTGGTACAGGAGTCCGTTGCAATGGCCTCTTCTGCTCTTATTTCCGGTCCCGAAAACAACCTGTCCAAATACCTTCGGGATATCCGCAAATTCCCCATGCTCTCCCCCGAGGAGGAACTTCGCCTTTCCCATCGCTGGAAGGACAAGGGCGACACCGAAGCCGCCCATAAGCTTGTCACCTCCCACCTGCGCCTCGTGGCCAAGATCGCCATGGGCTATCGCGGCTATGGTCTGCCGGTGGGCGAACTGATCAGCGAAGGCAATATCGGGATGATGCAGGCCGTGCGCCGCTTCGACCCCGATCGGGGCTTCCGCCTGGCAACATATGCCATGTGGTGGATCCGTGCTGCGATACAGGAATACATCCTGCATAGCTGGTCACTTGTGAAGATCGGCACAACCGCCGCCCAGAAAAAACTTTTCTTCAACCTGCGTCGCCTCAAGGGCCAGATGCAGGCAATTGATGATGGCGACCTCCAGCCCGAGCAGGTCAACAAAATCGCCCAGTCCCTCGGCGTGCCCGAGCAGGACGTGGTAAACATGAACCGCCGCCTCGCCGCACCCGACCACAGCCTGAACGCGCCACTGCGCATGGATGGCGAGGGCGAGTGGCAGGACTGGCTGGTGGATGACAACGACAACCAGGAACAGACCCTTGCCGAGAGCGAGGAATATTCCGGCCGCCAGGCGCTTCTGGCCAATGCCATGAAGTCGCTCAACGACCGCGAGCGTCACATCCTGAGCGAGCGCAGGCTCAAGGATGAACCGGCTACACTTGAAGAGCTGTCGCATGTCTATAACATCTCACGCGAGCGGGTGCGCCAGATCGAGGTCCGCGCCTTTGAAAAGGTGCAGGCCGCAATGAAGGCCGAAGTCACCTCCCGCCGCGCCCGGCACGCTGAAGGGGCGGAAGCCTGAAATAAAGGCGGCGTTCTTCAGAAGCTTTACCAAAAACTTGTAAATCAAAAGCCCCGCAAGCGACTGGCCTGCGGGGCTTTTTCTTTGAATCTTTTGGGAAATAAGAAGTTTTTTGGTGAAGCTTTTTTCCCAAAAGCTTCAAAGAAATGCCGCCCTCCGGAAAAAGGGCGGCACCCAAAAACGTCTATTGGACCCCGATCAGTCCTCGAACGGGTCGCGCATCAGGATGGTATCATCACGCTCGGGGCTGGTGGAAAGCAGGGTCACCGGCGCCTCCACCAGTTCCTCGATGCGGCGCACGTATTTGATGGCCTGCGCGGGCAGCTCTGCCCAGGAGCGCGCGCCCTTCGTGCTGTCTTTCCAGCCTTCCATCGTCTCGAACACCGGGCGGATGCGCTGCTGCGCGCCGGGAGCCGAGGGGAAGTGCCTGGTGGTCTTGCCATCGAGCTCGTAGCCCACGCAGATGCTGATCTCGTCCAGCCCGTCCAGCACATCCAGCTTGGTCAGGGCCAGGCCATTCACGCCGCCCACACGCACCGCGCGGCGCACCAGCACGGCATCAAACCAGCCACAGCGGCGGGGGCGGCCCGTCACGGTGCCGAATTCATGCCCGCGCTCGCCAATGGTGCGCCCCATCTCATCATGCAGTTCGCTGGGAAACGGCCCCTCGCCCACGCGGGTGGTGTAGGCCTTGGCAATGCCCAGCACAAAGCCGATGCTCGTCGGCCCCACGCCAGCGCCGGTGCCCGCATTGGCGGCAACGGTGTTTGATGAGGTCACGTACGGGTAGGTGCCGTGGTCCACATCCAGCATGACTGCCTGCGCGCCCTCGAACAGGATGCGCGAGCCGCCACGGCGGCTGTCATCGAGCAGATCCCACACAGGCGCCATGAAGGGCAGCACGCGGGGGGCCACGGTGTTGAGGAAGTCGAGCAGTTCCTGCTTGGTGAAGGTCTCGGCACCCAGCCCCTTGAGCAGGGTGTTGTGGTGCAGCAGCAGTTCGTCGAGCTTCCAGTCCAGCGTTTCCGGCTCGGCCAGATCACACAGGCGGATGGCGCGGCGGGCCACCTTGTCCTCATAGGCCGGGCCGATGCCACGCCCGGTGGTGCCGATCTTGCGCTCGCCACGGGCGGCTTCACGCGCGCGGTCGAGCGCGCCATGCACGGGCAGGATCAGGGGGGCGTTTTCTGCAATCTTCAGCGTCTCGGGCGTGACCTTGAGGCCCTGGGCGGTCACGCGGTCGATTTCCTTGAGCAGCGCCTCGGGGTCAACCACCACGCCATTGCCGATCACGCCCATCTTGCCGCGCACGAGGCCCGAGGGCAGCAGGGAGAGCTTGTAGGTCTGCTCGCCCACAACCAGCGTGTGACCCGCATTGTGGCCACCCTGAAAGCGCACGACCACATCGGCGCGGCTGGCCAGCCAGTCCACGATCTTTCCCTTGCCCTCGTCACCCCACTGGGTGCCGATCACGGTGACGTTGGACATTTCATGCTCCTTGATATGCTGCCCGGCAGCCACTGCGCGGCCAGCCGGAAAAAACGGGGTCGGTTCAGAAAAAAGAAATCAGTGTAAACTTCAGGCGTCATTCACCGGCACAAGCTGGCCATCCACCACCACCAGCGCACAGGCCAGCAGGGCCGCCTGCGCCAGCGGGTCTTCATCCGGCCCGAGGGCGCTGACCGTGGCATAGCCCGCCGCCCGCAGGGCAGCCGCCTTTTCCGCTGGCGTGCGCCATGGCAAGTAGATGCGCGTGCGGCTGGGCAGGGACGGCGCCGCGCGCAGGATGATGTCGGGCCGCAGGGTGATGCCACAGGCCGGTTCATCATCATTGGACAGATAGCGTCCGCCCCGGCCCAGCTCTTCACGCTGGCCAGCAGCATAAACGCTGACGCACACGCCGGTATGATACTGCCAGCCCCGGAACTCCACCGGGTCCACCGTCAGGCGGATGCCGGGCACGCGGGCCTCGATGGCAGCTACGGTGGCCGCCAGCCGCTCGCTCAGCGCGCGCACGGCGGGGGGCAGGTCAACCGCTGCCAACTCGGCCAGCGCGCCCTGCGCCGGGCCTGCCGCATGCAGAAGGCGGATCAGCACATCGGCCAGGTCGCCGCCATGCCGCGCCACGGCGGCCGCATCCTTGCGGTCAAGCGCGCGCATGAGCGCGCCACGCACATTGCCCTCGAACCCGCCTGCATCAAGCAGGGCGGTGGTGAGCGCTGGCATGGTCAGGTCAAACGAAACACCGCGCACCTGCAGGGTTGCCAGGCACTCGGCGGCAAGGGCCACGATTTCCGCATCCGCATGCGGGCCGTCAGGCCCGATCAGTTCCACGCCCGCCTGCGAGATCTGCCGATCCCCCTCGCCCCGGTTGCTGGCCATGAGAATGCATGGCCCGGCATAGGACAGGCGCAGCGGGCGCGGCACGTCAGGCAGGCGCGTTGCGGCAATGCGGGCGATCTGGGGCGTCATGTCCGGCCGCAGCGCCATCATGCGCCGCGTATCAGGGTCCATCAGGCGGAAGGTCTGCGCGGCCACCGCCGCACCCGAGCCGGAGAGCAGGGTGGTCTCGAATTCCAGCAGCGGCGGGGTCACACGGTCATAACCATGGGCTGCGAACACGCGCATCAGGGTTTCGACGCCCGCAGCCTCGGCCTCGGCCTCGGGAGGGAGCCGGTCCACGAACCCGGCAGGCAGAAGGGCTGGGTTGAACGGCGGATCATCAGTCATGGCAGGGCCTATCGTGCTGCAATCATGCCCGCAGGCACGCGGCCTGGGCATGATGGATCGGACATGGAAGGAGAAAGGGAGAGATCAGGCGTGTTCGTGCCGCACCTGCTCATAAGCCCAGTCAAGCCACGGCAGCACGGCCGCAAGGTCCGCGGTTTCAACCGTGGCGCCACCCCACAGCCGCAGGCCCGGCGGTGCATCGCGGTAGCTGCCCACATCCATGGCCACACCTTCCTTGCCCAGCAGGGAAACGATCTTCTTGGCTGCTGCCGTCTGGGCGGCATGATCAAGCGCTGTAAACCACGGGGCGACAATACGCAGGCAGATGGCCGTGCTTGAGCGGTGCGCCGGGTTGGGGGCAAGGAACTGCGCCCAGTCGGATTTCGCCTCCCATGTGGCGATCGCTGCTAGATTGGCTTCACTGCGGGCGATCAGCCCTTTCAGCCCGCCAATGCCCTCGGCCCATTTCAGGCCATCCAGCGCATCTTCCACGCACAGCATGGAGGGCGTGTTGATGGTATCGCCCTTGAAGATACCCGCGATCAGGCCCTTGCTGTTGGTCAGGCGGAAGATCTTGGGCAGCGCGCGGGGGGCTGGCGTGGACACCAGGCGTTCCACCGCGCGCGGAGAGAGGGCCAGCATGCCGTGGGCTGCCTCGCCACCAAGCACCTTCTGCCATGACCATGTCACCACATCCAGCTTCTCCCACGGCAGGTCCATGGCGAAGGCGGCGGATGTGGCGTCACAGATCACCAGCCCGTCGCGCTGCGTGGGGATGGCGGCATCATAGGGCAGGCGCGCGCCCGATGTGGTGCCGTTCCAGGTCAGCACCACGTCGCGCGACCAGTCCACCTGCGCCAGATCCGGAATCTCGCCATACTCAGCCTTGAGCACGCGGGCCTCGGGCAGCCTGAGCTGGGCAATGATGTCATTGGCCCATGTGGCGGAGAAGCTCTCGAACGCCAGCACATCCACCGGGCGCGTGCCCAGGATGGACCACAGCACCATTTCGACCGCACCAGTGTCGGACGCGGGCACGATGCCAAGCACCCAGTCCTCGGGCATGCCCAGCATGGCCTTGGAGCGGGTAATGACCTCGTTGAGCCGCGCGCGCCCCTCGGTCGAGCGGTGCGAGCGCCCTACCAGCGCATCGGCCAGGGCATGGAGCGACCACCCCGGGCGTTTGGCGCACGGACCGGAGGAAAAGCGCGGATTGGCAGGCCGCACGAACGGCTTTGCAGTAAGGGCTTCAGGCAAGGGAGATAACGTCCTGTTCGCGACACGGGCATTGGCACGGCAACACCGCCAACCGGTGCGCCAGACTGGTGCGAGAGGGGGGATTCGAACCCCCATGCCTTTCGGCGGTCGATTTTGAGTCGACTACGTCTACCGTTCCGTCACTCTCGCATACAGGCACCCCGCCCGGAACGGGACGGATGATACCACGGCAATCAGTCCATGGACGTCTTGCGGACCCGCTATATCACACCGGCGGCGGCGGCTCCAGCCCCAGCATCAACGCCAGATTCTGGATCGCGGCCCCTGATGCGCCCTTGCCCAGATTGTCCAGCCGCGCGGTCAGAACGGCCTGCCCCAGCTCTTCATTGCCATGCACGCGCAACTCCATCCGGTCGGTGCCCGCCAGCGTATCGGCCACCAGCTTGGCGCAGGGTTCGGCCACCGTAATGCGGTCGGAGCCTGCGTAATGCGCGGCCAGCACCCCGTGCAGGTCGGCAAGGCCAACAGTGCCGGGCAGCAGGTCAAGATGCAGCGGCACGGACACGATCATGCCCTGCGCAAAATGCCCGACCGAGGGCACGAACAGCGGCAGCTGGGCAAGGCCGGCATACAGCTTCATTTCCGGAATGTGCTTGTGCCCAAGCCCCAGCCCGTACAGCTCGAATGCCGGGCCGCCATCACGCTCATGCGCCTCGATCATGCTGCGGCCGCCGCCGCTGTAGCCGCTTACGGCATTGACCGTGACGGGATAGTCATCAGGCACCAGCCCGGCTTTTACGAGCGGGCGCAGCAGGCCCACCAGCCCGGTGGGGTAGCAGCCAGGGTTGGATACCCTTGCTGCCTTGCGGATGCGCTCCGGCTGGGCCGCATCCATTTCGGGGAAGCCGTAAACCCAGGCCGGGTCGGTGCGAAAGGCGGTACTGGCATCAAGGATGCGGGGTGCCTCGGCACCCATGCCATCAGCCATGGCCACGGCCTCCTTTGCCGCCGCATCCGGCAGGCACAGGACCACCACATCAGCAACTGCCATCATCTCGCGCCGGGCGTCGGGGTCCTTGCGGCGGTCAGGGTCGATGGAGCGCAGCGTGACCGGCAGGTGCTGGAGCCGCTCGCGGATACCAAGCCCCGTAGTGCCTGCCTCGCCATCGATAAAGACCGTTGCCTGTCCGTCGCTGCTCATGTGCCATCCATCCTGATAAGAACTTCCCGCCCTGCGGTGCGCGATCTATACAAAACCTGCGCCCGACCGCAACATAAACAGGCAGGAACCCCCCTTATGCAAGATGCTGCCCCTCCCCTCCAACGCCTGCTCGACATCATGGCCCGCCTGCGCGACCCCGAAAGCGGCTGCCCGTGGGACAAGGCGCAGGATTTTGCCTCCATCGCGCCCTACAGCATTGAAGAAGCCTATGAGGTGGCCGACACCATCGCCCGTGAAGACTGGGACGGCCTGCCCGATGAGTTGGGCGACCTGCTGCTCCAGGTCGTCTATCACGCGCAGATGGCCGATGAGAAAGGCCTTTTCGACTTCGCCACCGTCGCCACCCTGATTGGCGACAAGATGATCCGCCGCCACCCCCATGTGTTTGGCGAGGCCGAAGCACAGGCCGGGCAGTGGGAAAACGGCAAGGCGCTTGAACGCCTCGCCCGCAACCGGCGCGGCACGTTAGACGACGTGCCCGTGGGCCTGCCTGCGCTGATACGCGCGCGCAAGCTCTCGGCCCGTGCCGCCCGCGTGGGCTTTGACTGGGATACGGCAGGCGAGGTTGCCGCCAAGGTGGATGAGGAACTCGATGAACTGAAGGTCGAGCTTGCAAGCGGCGACCGCGAGAAGATCTTTGATGAACTCGGCGATGTGCTGTTCACGCTGGCGACACTGGCCCGCAAGCTGGACATGGACCCCGAGGCCTGCCTGCGCCAGGCCAACGCCAAGTTCACCCGCCGCTTTACCGCCGTCGAGCATGATCTGGCCGACCGGGGGCTCGCACTGTCCGATGTGGACGTAAAAACCATGGAGGAAGGCTGGCAGGCGGTCAAACGCCAGGAACGCGCGGCAGCAAAAAAGACTTAAAAATCAGAAGTTTTTGGTGACGCTTTTTTCAAAACGCTTCAAAAGAACGCCGCCTTTTTGAAAAAAGGCGGCACCCTGAAACTTTCATCTTTATTCCGCCGTCAGCAGCAGGTCGTGCAGCGCCTGCCAGCTTGCACGGTCAGGCGCATAAAGCAGGCCACCGCTGCGGTCGGTCACGCGGTAGGGCGAGCCATCAAAATGGGCGCTGTAGCCGCCTGCCTCCTGATGGATCAGCCAGCCTGCCAGATGGTCCCACGGCAGGGTGCGGTTGAACAGCAGGAAGTGACAGCGCCCATCGACGAGCATGAGGTATTCATGCGCCGCACAGCGGAAATCCCACGATCCCGCCACCTTGGGCAGGTTATGGGTCACCACGTCGCGCACGGGGGCCGGCAGATAACGCCATGAGGCATTGCCCGCCATCTCGCGTGCGGGCACGGCGAGGGCGACCTGCAGGCGGCGCTCGCCCCCCCTGCCATCATCAAGCCACGCGCCCTGCCCGCGCGCGGCCACGGCAGCAATGTTGCAGATGGGGTCCACAATCGCCCCGCCAACCACTTCACCACCCGATAAGGCAGACACCATCACACCAAACAGCGGCACGCCCGCCGCGTAATTGGCGGTGCCATCAATGGGGTCGATCACAAAGGCCAGTTCAGCCGTAGCCAGACCATCAAGCAGGTCGGGGCCGGCGGCCACCGCCTCCTCTCCCACCACGAGGGCTTTGGGCCAGACGGCCTGCAGGGCTGTGGTCAGATCGCGCTCGGTAGCTTCATCCGCCACGGTCACAATATCCATCGGCCCGCTCTTGCTGCGGATATCGGCATGGTCAAGGCAACGGAAGGACGGCATGACATGGCGCTGTGCTGCTTCACGCATCATCGCCACCACCTTGTGCATATCCGCCAGTGTGATCCGTTGCGTCATTGCTGCCTCCGCCTCTGTCCGTTGTTTAACCCGTCATTCCTGCGCTGCCGGGCGCCACTTTTCCACCCCACGCGCCATCATGGCCGGCTCCCCCAAAAGCCCACCTGTGCGGCCCGTTTGGAAAGAATCCTGTAGTCATAAGGCAGTTTCCGGCGAAGCTTTCCGGGAAACGCTTCAGGAAATGCCGCCTTTTTGAAAAAAGACGGCCCCCTCAAACTCTCGCTTATTCTACAGTTCCTAATCGACCAGACAGGTCACGACACGACCGAACTGCATCTCGAAACGCGCACGGTTGGCGGGCGAAAGGCGCACGGTCATCTCGGCCCCTTCCTCCCCATCACTGCGCTCTGTCACCTCGCCGTGCTCATGCAGCCAGGCCATAGCCGCGCCCTCGGCGATGGGCACGCGATAACGCACCACTTCCATCGCGCGGGTCATGCGTTCATCGATTGCAGCCAGCAGATCAGGCAGGCCATCGCCAGTAATGGCGGAAATGACCACGTTGCCCGGCCGCGCGCCCACGGCATCGCGCCCGCCCACCAGGTCGGCCTTGTTCAGCACCTCGATCACGCGGCCCTGCCAGTCGGCCTCGATCGTGCCGTTGCGCGCCATGCCCTCAAGCACCTCGATCACGTCATTGCGCTGGGATGCGCTATCGGGGTGCGAGACATCGCGCACATGCAGGATGATGTCAGCCTCGGCCACCTCTTCGAGCGTCGCGCGGAATGCGGCGATGAGTTCGGTCGGCAGGTCGCTGATGAAGCCCACCGTATCGGACAGGATCACCCGCCGCCCCGAGGGCAGCTGGATGCCGCGCATGGTGGGGTCCAGCGTTGCAAAAAGCTGGTCCTGCGCATACACGCTCGCCCCGGTCAGGGCGTTGAACAGGGTGGATTTGCCCGCATTGGTGTAACCCACCAGCGCCACGATGGGGAACGGCACCCGCCTGCGCGCCTGCCGGTGGAGGCCGCGCGTGCGGCGCACCTGCTCAAGCTCGCGCTTGAGGCGCACGATCCGGTCGCCGATCATGCGGCGATCGGCCTCGATCTGCGTCTCGCCAGGGCCGCCGAGGAAGCCAAAGCCACCGCGCTGGCGCTCAAGATGGGTCCAGGTGCGCACCAGCCGGCTGCGCTGGTATTCCAGATGGGCGAGTTCGACCTGCAGCGTGCCTTCACGCGTGGCCGCGCGCTCGCCAAAGATATCAAGGATCAGCGCGGTCCGGTCGATCACCTTGCAGCCCAGCGCGCGCTCAAGGTTGCGCTGCTGCACGGGCGTAAGCCGGGAATCGATGATGACAACGGTAATGTTGTCGGCCTTGACCGTCTCTTTAAGCGAATCGACCTGTCCGCCGCCAAGCAGGGTGGCAGGGCGCCGGGCGCGCAGCAGCAGCACCGCCTGGCACACCACCACCAGCCCGATGGAGGCGGCAAGGCCTACCGCTTCCTCCAGCCGGGCTTCGGCCGCGCGGGCATCATCGTGCCGGTCGGGGCGCTCCCATGGCAGGATGACTGCGGCGCGCGTGGCGGATGAAGGCGCCGCCACCGTCACGACGGGCTGCCATCCGTGGCTGCCGGTTCTTCCGTTTCCTCAGCCGGGGGATCGAACAGGCTGACGGGGGTGGCGGGCATGACGGTGCTGATCGCGTGCTTGTAGACCAGCTGCGTATGGCCGTCGCGCCTCAGCAGGACGGAAAAATTGTCAAACCAGGTAATGATGCCCTGAAGCTTGACGCCATTGACGAGGAAAATGGTGACCGGCGTTTTCGACCGGCGGACATGGTTCAGAAACACGTCCTGTACATTCTGTGAAGGTTCTTTTGCCACGGCAGGGCCTTACTTGTTGTTTGTTGGGCGAAAATCAACACGGCACAGTCACGTGTCATGCTACGGCGTTGCCACCATCCGTATCACGGTTCGTTGTCTAGCAGGCATGCGTCAGGTGGGCAAAAGCTCATCCTGCGTTGCGATCCTCCGATGTCACACCGAGCTGCTTGAGCTTGCGGTGCAGCGCGCTGCGCTCCATGCCCACAAAGCCTGCGGTACGGCTGATGTTCCCGCCAAAACGCAGAAGTTGCGCCTGAAGGTACTGGGTCTCGAACAGGTCACGGGCCTCGCGCAGCGGCAGGCTCATCACATCCTCGTCAGAATCGAACTTGAGCAGCGCGGGCGCCCCATCCCCCACCGAGGAAGGCAGCATGTCGGCCCGGATGGGGTCGGTGCTGTTGCCCGGCATCATGATCAGCAGGCGCTCCATCAGGTTGCGCAGCTCGCGCACGTTGCCCGGCCACTCGTAGCTCTGCAGTGCTGCAATGGCATCGCCTGAAAGCTCGCGCAGCGGCAGGCCCGCGTTTTCAGCCGCGCGGTCCAGGAACATGCGGGCAAGCTCGGGGATGTCCTCGCGCCGTTCGCGCAGGCTGGGAATGCGCAGCGGCACGACGGCGAGGCGGTAGTACAGATCCTCACGGAAGCGCCCGAGCCCGATCTCGGCCTGCAGGTCGCGGTTGGTGGTGGCGAGCACGCGCACATCCACCTTGACCCGCCGCGAGCCGCCGAGCCGCTCGAAGGTCTGGTCCTGCAGCGCGCGCACGATCTTGCCCTGCGTTTCGAGCGGCATGTCGGACACTTCATCAAGCAGGAGCGTGCCGCCATGCGCGCGCTCGAGCACGCCGGTACGCCGACCCGTGCCATCATCGCTGCCCTCGATGCCGAACAGCTCTTCCTCAAACCGGCCCGGCGCAAGGGTGGCGCAGTTGAGCGCAATGAACGGCCCCTCGGCGCGACGGGAGCTGGCATGGATCATCCGTGCCGCCACTTCCTTGCCGGTGCCCGCCGCCCCCGAGATCAGCACGCGCGAGCCGGTCGGCGCCACGCGGTCGATCTGGTTGCGCACGGCGGCAATGGCCGCACTGCGCCCCTCGAGCACGGTGCCTGAACCCGCGCGCAGGCGCAGCTCGGCATTCTCGCGCGCAAGGCGCGAGGCCTCGAGCGCGCGGCGCACCACCACGAGCAGCCGGTCAGCCTGGAAGGGTTTTTCAATAAAGTCGTACGCGCCGTGCTGCAGGGCCGCAACGGCGGTCTCGATGGTGCCATGGCCCGAGATCATGATGACCGGGACGGATGGCTCCTCCTTGTGCAGCACATTGAGGATGCCCAGCCCATCAAGCCGTGAACCCTGCAGCCAGACATCGAGCACCACCAGCGCGGGCCGACGCTCCCTGAAGGCAGCGATGGCGGAATCGGAATCGCCCGCCAGCCGCGTTTCATATCCTTCATCGGCCAGAATGCCTTCGATAAGGAGCCGTATATCCGGCTCATCATCGACGATCAGGATTTCATGCCCCATGGTCGTCCTTTATCGGCAAAATCAACGTCGACACAGCTCCCCTGCCCCCGGCATTGTCCTCAAGCCCGATGCTGCCGCCATGATCTTCAAGAATCTTCTTGACGATCGCAAGGCCCAGGCCGGTTCCCTTGGGCTTGTGCGTCACATAGGGCTCGGTCAGCCGGGCGCGATCTTCGACCGGTAGCCCGATCCCGTCATCCTCGACGCGCAGGCGAACATGCGCGCCGTCATTTTCCAATGTAATACGGATGTGGCCAATGACGCCATCCCCGCCCGGCGCCACGCCCGGCGCGCGCATGGCAATGGCGTCGGCCGCGTTCTGCAGCAGGTTGGTCAGCGCCTGGCCCACCAGCCTGCGGTCGCAGCGCACCAGCGGCCCCCGGTCGGGCAGGTTTACATCATAGACCAATTCGGGGTGGGCGTTGCGTTGCAGGATCAGCGCCTCGCGCACGATGCGCGAGAGATCCTCGTTGCGCATCACCGGCTGAGGCATGCGGGCGAAGGCGGAAAATTCATCCACCATGCGCCCGATATCGCCCACATGGCGGATGATGGTGTCCACGCATTGCACAAACGTATCGGGGTCGGATGAAATCTCGCGCAGGAAGCGGCGCTTGAGCCGCTCGGCCGCAAGCTGGATGGGGGTGAGCGGGTTCTTGATCTCATGGGCGATGCGGCGCGCCACGTCCGCCCAGGCCGCCTTGCGCTGCGCCACCTGCAGGGCTGTTATGTCATCAAACGTAACCACATAGCCCTCGGCCGAGACACCGGCCACGCTGCCCTGCATTTCCGCGCCGATTCGCACCAGCAGCGTGCAGGCACGCCCCCCTGCCAGCACCTGCACCTCGCCCGTCAGTTCACGCGCGCCATCCTGGGCGATGCGGTCAAGCATGTCGGCAAGTTCGGGCACCACCTCGATCAGCGGGTGGCCCACGTAATCCGCCATGTCGCGGTGCAGCAGCACGCTGGCCGCCCGGTTGGGCAGTTCGATCATGCGCTGCGAATCCAGCCCGATCACCCCGGCCGAAACACCGGACAGCACGGCCTCGGTAAAGCGGCGGCGTTCATTGATCTGGTTGTTGGCCTGGATCAGCTCGGCGCGCTGGGTGGCAAGCTGGGTGGTCATGCGGTTGAAGGCGCGTGACAGACTGGCCACCTCGTCATCACGGTCGCCCTCAGGCACGTTGCTGTCGAGATCGCCCTTGCTCACCCGCTCCGATGCCAGGATGAGCAGGCCGAGCGGGCGCACGATCTGATTGGCCAGCATCAGCCCGATCAGGATGGCCGCACCAAGCACCAGCACCGCCACGAGGGCGAATATGAGCACGAAAGTGAACTGGATCTTGCCGCGATTGCCATTGAGCCGCTGGTAGTCGGCCACAACCTGTTCGGTGCGGTGCATGTGCTCGAGAATGTCGGGATCGACAGGGCGGGCGATCATGAGCATGAGCGGCGGCGTGTCACCCAGCGTCACCACCGCGCGGACGGTCTTTTCATCCGCCGAATCCAGGATCGCGATCTCGTTGGTGCGGGCCATGAGGGTGGCGGCTGGCGGCGGCAGGTCCTTCATGTTGGCCGCGCGCCCCATCAGCCCGCCCGAGGCCACGACGGTGTTGGTGAACGGGTCGTACACCACCGCCACGTCCAGCCCGCGCAGGGTGGCCTGTGAATCCAGCACCTGCGAGAGCGCATCGGGGTTGTGCAGCAGGTCATCGCCCGAGCCGGCCAGCGCGGTCTGGGCGCTGACCAGATAGTTGGCCAGCGAGAAGGCCTCCGTGCGGATATTGGCGTTATGCTCCTGCAGGTAGCCGCGCGAGGTTTCCAGCGCCTCGTTCAGCGCGGTGTTCACCCGGTCGCTGAACCAGATCTGGATGCCGTAATGAAAGAACACGGCAGCAAACGTGCCCACCACGATGGTGGGCGCCACCGCCACGATGCCGAACAGCGTGACCAGCCGCACATGCAGCCGCGCGCCCGCCAGCCCGCTGCGCCGCTCGGCCAGCACGCGCCCCACCTTCTCGGTCAGCGATGTGGCCAGCAGCAGCAGCACCAGAAAGTTGAGGATGAACACCAGCGCCTGGATTTGCGGGTGGTGGGCCAGCGAATTGCCGCCCGACAGCACCACGAAGGTCGCCACACCCAGCACGAGTGCGAGCAGCACCAGCACCAGGGCCACGTTGCGGCGCACGAGCATGTCGAGCATGCGCTGCGCCAGGCGGTAGGCAACGCCGGTGCGCGGCGGGGCGGGCGTGGTCATGCCCCCCCGCGCACCACGGGAATGTCGAGATCGCGGATTTTCTTGCGCAGCGTATTGCGGTTCAGCCCCAGCATGGCGGCGGCGCGGATCTGGTTGCCGCGCGTGGCCGAGAGCATCATGGCAATGAGCGGACGCTCCACCTCGGCAATCACCTTGTCATAGATATCGCTCATGGGCATGTCATCCTGCCCGGCACCCGCGGCGAGGAAGCGCCTGAGGTGCCGCTCGACCGCCTCGGCCAGGGTTTCGGTGCTGTTGCCCCCCTCGCCCGGCGCGCCGCAACTGCTCACCTCGGCAAGTTCGGCATCGATGATGTCGGCCCCGATGCTCTCCTGCGGGTGGAGTGCGGTGATGCGGCGCATCAGGTTTTCAAGCTCGCGCACGTTGCCCGGCCAGCGATAGGCCTGCAGGCGGGCCATCGCCTCCTCATCAAGCACGCGCACATTGCCCGCGCCATCGGCGTTCTCGTTAAGGAAGTGGCGCGCCAGCAGCGGAATGTCCTCCACCCGCTCGCGCAGCGGCGGCAGGCGCATGGGCACCACGTTCAGGCGGTAATACAGATCCTCGCGGAAGTTGCCTTCACGGATGGCCTGGCGCAGGTCGCGATGGGTGGCGGCGATGATGCGCACATTGGCGCGTATGGGCACGGTGCCGCCCACTGTGGTGAATGCGCCATCCTGCAGCACGCGCAAAAGCCGGGTCTGGGCCTCGGGTGGCATGTCGCCAATCTCGTCAAGGAACAGCGTGCCGCCCGCAGCCTGCTCGAAGCGCCCCGCCACACGGCTCGTCGCCCCCGTAAAGGCCCCGCGCTCGTGGCCGAACAGTTCGCTCTCGATCAGGTTACGCGGAATGGCGGCCATGTTGATGGCCACGAACGGCCCCGCGCGGCGCGGCCCGTAATCATGCAGGGCGCGGGCGACGAGTTCCTTGCCGGTGCCGCTCTCACCCGTAATCATCACGGTCAGGTCCGATGTCGTGAGGCGGGCAATGATGCGGTAGATGTCCTGCATCACCACCGAACGCCCGATGAGCGACATCTGCTCCTCGGGCCGGGGGGCGACGGCTGCGGGCTGCACCGGCATGGCGGGGGTTGCCAGCGCGCGGGCCACGACGGCCAGCACCTCCTTGAGGTCAAACGGCTTGGGCAGATATTCGAACGCGCCGCGCTGGGTTGCCTTGACCGCCGTCATGAGCGTGGACTGCGCGCTCATGACCACCACCCGCAGGTCGGGGCGGATGCGGCGGATGCGCGGAATGAGGTCCAGCCCGTTCTCATCGGGCATGACCACATCGGTAATCACGAGGTCGCCCTCGCCCTCCTCCACCCACTGCCACAAGGTGGAGGCCTGGGCCGTGGCGCGGACCTGATAGCCCGCGCGGCCAAGCGCCTGGCTCAGCACCGTGCGGATGGAGCGGTCATCATCGGCAACAAGAATGGTCGGCAGCGACATACGCTATAAATCTCTCAACTCTGGCGGGGCTTCAGGGCGTGCCGCGGTCTTCGGTCACGACAGGCAGGTGCAGCAGGACCTCGGTGCGGCCGGGGCGGCTTTCCACCTCGATCACGCCGCCATGGTCGCCCACGATCTTGCCTGCCAGCGCAAGCCCCAGCCCGCTGCCCGTGGTCTTGGTGGTGAGGAACGGCTCGAACAGATGCGGGCGGATGTTCTCGGGAATGCCCGGCCCGTTATCACGCACCGAAACCAGCAGCGGCAGCTGCACGCGCTGGCTGCCCGCCCCGGTGGAAACCCAGATGCCGGGGCGGTAGCTGGTGGTGAGCGTGATCTGTGGCGGCGCATCGCCCTCAGGGTGGTCGTGCAGGGCCTCGGCGGCGTTTTTCACCAGATTGAGCAGCACCTGCACCAGTTGGTCGCGGTTGCCCCACACCGGCGGCAGCGAGGGATCGTACACTTCCTCAAAGCGGATATCGGCGGCAAAGCCCTGCTGGGCCAGCCTGCGCACATGCTCGAGCACGCGGTGGATGTTGACCGGCCTGCGCTCGATCGGGCGGTCGCTGAACATGTCCATCCGGTCCACGAGGTCGCGGATGCGGTTGACCTCATCCTGAATCAGCACCGCAAGTTCACGGTCTGATTCGCCTACCGAGGTTTCAAGCAGTTGTGCTGCCCCCCTTATGCCCGAGAGCGGATTCTTGACCTCATGCGCCAGAATGGCCGCCATGCCAGCAACACTGCGCGCCGCCGAGCGGAAGGTGAGCTGACGGTCGAGCACCTTCACGGCCGAGAAATCATGGAATGTCAGCACGACAGAGCCCGGCTCCTCCATCACGGGGGCACCCTGCACGGTCACGCCCTCATGGCGCAGGCGCGGGCTTTCCAGCGTGACCTCGTGCTCGACCACGGTGTGATCCTGTGCCCGCACCTGCTCCATGAGCAGGAAGAGCGGACTGTCACCGGGCAGGATGTCGGTCAGGCGCATCTGCACCAGATGCACGCGCGACATGCCAAAAAATGGCTCGGCGGCGCTGTTGACGTAGCCAATGGCGTTATCGGCACGCACCACCACCACCGGCAGCGCCAGCGAATCGAGTATGACCCGCCCGTTGCCCGTTACGTTATCGGGCGCGCAGGGCACATGGCCGGAGGGTGCGGGCGGGGTATGGTTCATGCCGCGCGCGCTGCGGCCCTTTCCGCCTCCACGGTGGAGGGGCGCGGCCCGCGCACATGGCCTGCGGCGATCTGCCCGTCATAGAATTCATGGATCATGCCGATCACGCCATCGACCGTGTCCATCTTGTTCACGGCAGCGCGGAAGCCTGCCGAACCGGGCAGCCCCGCCGAGTACCATGACACATGCTTGCGCGCGAGCCGCAGGCCGGGATGGGCGCCAAAATGGTCGATCATCATGCCGTAATGCCTGAGCACAATGGCTTTTTCCGCCACCAGATCCGGCTCGGGAATATCCTCGCCATGCATGAGCGCGCGTGCCACCTGGGCCAGAAACCACGGGCGGCCATAGCAGCCGCGCCCGATCATGACACCCTGCGCGCCCGAGCGCTCGAGTGCCACACGGGCATCCTCCACGCTCAGGATATCACCATTGACGATAACCGGCAGGTCCACCGCATCGACCACATTGCGCACGAAGTGCCAGTCCGCCGTGCCGTTATAGAACTGCTGGCGGGTGCGACCGTGCACGGTTACCATGCGAATGCCCGATTCCTGTGCAATTCGGGCCAGCGTAGGGGCGTTGAGGCTGTTATGATCCCAGCCCATGCGCATTTTCAGCGTAACGGGCACATTGACCGCGCGCACCACGCCTTCAAGCAGGCGGCCCGCATGCGCCTCATCCCGCATCAGGGCGGAACCGGCAAGCTGGCCCACCGCCACTTTCTTGACCGGGCAGCCGAAATTGATGTCGATGATGTCCGCCCCGCGATCAACCGCAATCCGGGCCGCCTGGCCCATCGCCTCGGGGTCGCACCCGGCAAGCTGCACGGAATTTGGGCCATCATCCGCCACTTCGGCCATGCGCAGCGTGGTCTCGTTCTCGCGGATCATGGCCCATGACGCGATCATCTCGGACACGACCAGCCCCGCGCCGAGGCTGCGCGCCAGCCTGCGGAACGGCAGGTCGGTCACGCCCGCCATGGGGGCCAGAATGACCGGCGCCCTGAGAATGACCCCGCCACCCAGATCAATGGGCGAGAGCAGTTGAGACGACATGAACCCTACTTCCCCGCCGGCTTTCCAGCCGCATGCGGCAACGTGGAAACAGGCCAGCTACACTATCCATCAAGAATGCTTATGATTTAGGCAGAATACCTGCTCCCGCTGCCCCGTGCAATCAGCTTCGGTGCATGCAGGGAACATTTTTGCCCGCGCGTGACAACCCGAAAGGACGGCCGAAACAGACCCGACATTGCCCCTGCCCGCGCACAATGCTTGACGCGCGGCCCACATGGCCGCATTGCTCCGCATCATGCGTGTTGCAGCCATTCTTCTCGCCGCGGGCCAGGGCAGCCGGTATAGCGCCCAGACCGCGACCCCCGTCGCCAAGCAGTATGTCACGCTCGGCGGCTGGCCCGTCATCCGCCACGCGGCGGATGCCCTTGCCCCTCATGTCGGCCTCATTCAGCCGGTAGGCGATCCAGCCCTGCTCGCCCGTGCGCTTGAAGGCTTTGCGCCTGAAAGCTGCGTCATCCTGCCCGTGGTGCCCGGTGGCGAGACCCGCCAGGCCAGCGTGCGCGCGGGGCTTGAGGCGCTTGACCGCCTGCCCGAGGCTGAGCGCCCCGACCTTGTGCTGATCCATGACGGCGCGCGACCTTACGTGCCCGCCAGCGTGACGCAGGGCGTGATCGCAGCGCTTGCCGAGCATGCGGGCGTGATCCCTGCCGTGCCGGTGGCCGATACCATCAAGCGCGCGAAGGATGGCATCATTACCGATACCGTGCCGCGCACCGACCTGTTCCGTGCCCAGACGCCGCAGGGCTTCCGCTTTGGCCTGCTGCGCGACCTGCACCGCGCGGCCGAAGCCGCCGACGCCACCGATGACGCCGCCCTGCTGGAAAACGCGGGCCACCCCGTGGCCATCGTGCCGGGGGCGGAAGACAACATCAAACTGACCTACAAGGAGGATCTGGTGCGACTGGAACGCCTGATCGGCCCGACCCTGCTGCCGCGCACCGGCACGGGCTACGATGTGCATGCCTTTGCCGAGAACCGCCCGCTCATCATGTGCGGCATCAACGTGCCGCACACGCGCGGGCTTGCGGGCCACTCCGATGCGGATGTGGGCATCCATGCGCTGTGCGATGCCATTTATGGCGCTCTGGCCGAGGGCGATATCGGCCGCCACTTCCCGCCCAGCAAGAATGAATGGAAGGATGCCGACAGCGCGCGCTTCCTCGTGCATGCGGGCGAACGCATTCGCGCGCGCGGCGGCATGCTGGTCAATGCCGATGTGACGCTGATCTGCGAGCGCCCCAAGATCGGCCCGCATTCCGAGGCGATGCGCGCCCGCCTTGCCGAACTGCTCAAGGTTGATGTCGACCGCATCTCGGTCAAGGCCACCACCTCCGAGCGCCTCGGCTTTACCGGCCGCGAGGAAGGCATTGCCTGCCTGGCCAGCGCCACGGTGCTGGTGCCCTGAGGCACGGATAAAACGGACAGTAAATGCTTTTTGGGCCGCCTTTATTTTAATAAAGGCGGCCTTTTTTGAAGCTTTTTGAAAAAGGCTTCACCAGAAACTTTTATCATTAAGGTGGTTTCAAACTGCCCGGCAGAGCTGGAGAAAGCGCGCTGCATCCTCCACTTCCACCGCCTGCAGGCGCAGGGCTTCAAGCAGTTTCGCGTCCTCGCCCCAGATTTCCATCTGGCTGCGCTCATCCACGCTGGCAATCTCGGCCGCCCTGGCCGCGGGGAGTGCACCGGTCACCACCGCCAGCCCCAGCACGATGCTTTTCATTGCGGGCACCATCACCCCCAATGCGGCAAGGGTGGCGTTATCCATTTGCGTCAGCAGCGCCCGCCACGCGTCATGCACGGCGGGTGACTGCACGAGCGGCATGATGCCCGTCGTCACCGCCATGTCGATGTCATGACGCGCGCGCAGCCACGCAAGCTGCGGGTCCCATAACGCCTGCTGCTCGCGGCACAGGGGGGCAGGATAATCGGCGCGGTAGCACAGCAGTTCCCCATCCACGTAATGCAGCAGGGCCGCGACCTGTGCTGCGGGATCAGGGGCCACGCGCTCGATCATGGTGCCCGCGATGCGCGTCATGGGCAGGTCATCGGGCGTGAAATGACCGCCCTTTTCCCCACCTGCCTTCGCCCATTCATCGGCAATGGCCTGTGCCAGCGCGCGCGAGGGCACGCACAGCGCGGTGCCACCGGGCAGGCGGATGCCCCGCCCGTCGAGTTCCACCGTAAAACCGCCACCGGCCACCGGGCTGATCGCGGCCGCGACCCAGAACCGCCTGCGCTTGCCTGCGGTCTGGGGCGTGGGGGGGCGTACGCCGTCCTTCATCATTTGAGGATGCCCAGCCCCTTGAGCAGCCCGCCCACCTTCTTCACATCAGGCGAGGCCTTGGAGTTGTTCAGCAGGCCAGCCGCGCCATTGGCGCCACCTTCCGCCTTGGGCGCAGCCGTGGTGGGCTCGGGGCCGGTTGCCCCTTCACGCGCGGCCTTGAGAGTGGCCGGGCACGGATCGGCCACGGCGTTGCTGTTCGAGCCGCCGAGCAGCAGGCCGATGGCGTAGCGCCCGTCAGACCCCGCATCCATCTTGGGGCGCGGTGCGCTGAGCGTGCCACCCACGCGCAGCGGCACGGAGGCCCCGGTGCCGCTGATCATGAGCTGCGGCACCAGATGCAGGTCAAGCGCCTGCGACGCCATGCCCACCGTGCCCTTGCCGGTCACGGTCAGCGCATTGGTCTGCACGCCGATGGTATCGACATTGGCCGTGCCATCGGCCATGGCCATGTGCAGGCCGAAGCAGCGCAGCGCAATCGGGCCGGAACCCAGTGCGCCACGTGCAGCATCACCCAGCAGTTCGCCCAGCGCGCTGCCGCTGACCGTGCCATTGACCATCGACACGCCCAGATGCCCGTTCATGCCGTTACGCAGTTCGGTGCGGGTGTTGCCCTGCGTCTTGACCGAACCCACGACCTGCAGAGCACCCTGCACCATGTTCGAAAGCCCGGCCTTGCTCTCCAGCCAGGCGGCAGGCAGCACCAGCGTGCCGATCGTGCCGGAAACGGTGGGGGTCCTGCCCGCCGTCGCATCGACCTCGAACTGCCCCGACAGGCGGCGGCCCGTGCCTTCGGCCTGCAGGGGGTCAACCTTCAGCACGCCGCTGCGCAGGTTGATGTGGGTCAGGGCATTGCGGTACGTATCGCCCTCGAATTCCATCTGCGCGACCGTCAGGCGCAGGTCCATGTCCAGCTTGCGCAGCTCATCGAACGGCAGGGCATCGTCATTCGCCTTGGCCTGCGCGGGAGCCGCCGTGACCCCTTTTGCATCCGCCTTGGCGGGCGGGCCCATCAGGGCATCCGCATTGAGCCAGCTTGCATCAATCGTGCCGCTGACCAGCGGCACACCGCCTGTGCCACCATGCACGGACAGGTCAAGCCCGCCCTTGAGCGCAAGCTGCGTGCTCTTGACCACCAGATCGGAAAGCTGGAAATGCGCGCCGTTATCCTCGCTCACCAGATGGGTCGAGGCATCAAGATGATCGAGCACCGCGCCATTGGGCAGCGGAAGCTGCCCGGCCGAGGCCGTGACATTGACCACCGCGCGCGAACCGCCCAGCGTGCCCGCCACCCGCAGCGAGCCCGGATCACCCGACAGGTCGAGCGACAGCGGCAGCGCCTCGGCCAGGTGCGACATCACCGCCGCATCAAGCTGCTGCAGCGAGCCGAGCGTGCCGGTCAGCTTCAGCCCCTTGCCCTGCCACTGGCCCTGGCTGTTGATGGTGACCGCATCCTTCGGCCCCGGCGCATCGATCGACAGGCCCTGCAGGGTCAGGCCCGACAGGTACTGCCCCGCATCGACCGCGCCCGTGTCGAGATGCAGCGAATTGAGCAGTGGCACGCTGCCTTCCTTGTCGGCAGCGCTGCCGTCAACCACATTAGCCTTGAGCGTGAGGCGACGCACGTCGGGCAGGCTCAGCCCCGGCACGAAGGCGTCGATCGCCTTGAGGCTGGCGATGTTGCCATCAACCGTGACGTTATAGCCCTTCATGTGGTCAGGATCAGCCACGGTGCCGTCAAGTGCCACCTGCCCCACCTGCTCGCCGCCTGCCTTGAAGGCCGCCTTGAGCGCCACCGGCCAGCCGGAGCGTGCGGTGGAGGTGAGGTTGATCGATCCCGTATGCCCCGCCAGCGTAAAGCTGCCGGTATCGTTGTGGCCCGCCACGTCGATCTCGGGCTTGCTGCCATCCACATCGGTCAGGTTGATGTGGTCGAGCACCACCTTGCCCTTGCTGCCCGAAAGGCGGTCATCCCAGTCCACATCGGCATTGCTGATGCGGATGCTGCCGATCTGCACCTTCCAGTCTGATGCCGCCTGCTGGGTCGTGGCATCGGGCTTCGCGGTGGCCTGCGCGCCGGTGGGGGTGAGGCGCCAGTTGGCCATGCCCTGCTCGGTGCGCTCGAGGTGGATGACCGGATGATCGAGCTTGAGGCCATCAAGCTGGATCTCGTGGTGCAGCAGCGCCATCAGGCCCACGCTGGCCTGCAGGCTGTCGGCCGTGACCATGTCGGTATAGGCCCCGCCCGCCATGTCCGACAGGCCCACATCCTTCACCGAAAGCGAAAGGGTGGGAAAGACATGAAAGTCCAGCGCGCCCATGCGGACCTGCCGGCCGGTCTGTTTTTCAATCGCGGCAATGGCCTTGGCGCGCACGGCATCGGGGTCGAGCATGGATTTGAGCACCAGCCCCCCGCCGCCCGCTATCACCACAAGGGCGACCGCGCCCCCGATCAGGATCCGTTTTGCATTTCCGTTCTGTGCCATTTTTCTTCCTGTCCTGTGGTGCCGGGCCGCGCTATTTGCGCCGTGCCGGGGCGGCGGCCGGGGCAACGAACCCGATCTGCCTGAATGTCTCGCGCATGTGGGGCGAAAGGTCCGCCTCGACCACCAGCGTGCCGCCAGCGGGGTGCGGTATCTCGAGCCTGCGGGCGTGCAGGTGCAGCCTGTCGGTAAAGCCTGCGACATGCGCCGCATCACCGCCGTATTTCGGGTCGCCCAGTATCGGGTTGCCCAGCGCCTCGCAATGCACGCGCAGCTGGTGGGTGCGACCTGTCAGCGGCGAGAGCGCCAGCCACGACATCTTGCGCGCCGCCGCATCAAGCACCTCGTATTCCGACAGGGCATGCACTGCATCCGCATCGCCACGCTCGGCCACCACGCTGATGGCGCCAGCACCCGCGCCAAGCTTGGTCAGGGGCTGGTCGATGATGCCGGTAGCAGGCGAAGGCCGCCCCACCACCACGGCCCAGTAGACCTTGTGCACGTCACGCCCGCGGAAGGCGGCAGCAAGCTTGGCGGCAACGCCCGGCGTGCGGGCTACGAGCAGCAGGCCCGACGTGTCACGGTCAATACGATGGACAAGGCGGGGGCGCGGATCATCGGGGTTTTCACGCAGCCCCTCGAGCAGCGCGTCGATATGGTGGGTAATGCCGGGGCCACCCTGCACGGCAATGCCCGCGGGCTTGTTGAGCACGATCACGTGGTCATCGCGGTAGATGACCATTTTGTTGATCTCGCGCACCTGCCGCTCATCGAGCGGCTTGACCGCGAGCGGCGGCGGGCGGCTGGCATTGGGGATGGGCGGCACGCGCACGGCCTGCCCGGGTGCCAGGCGGGTGGCGGCGGTGGCGCGCCTGCCATCCACGCGCACCTGCCCCGTGCGGCACAGCTTTTGCAGCGCACCCTGCGTCAGGTGCGGGTAATGCCTGCGGAACCAGCGGTCGAGGCGGATATCGGCTTCGTCATCACTGACGGTAAGGGTAACGACACTCATGACCCACGGCTTTCGCGCACTCTGTTCCAACTGTCCAGCCGTCGCGCGACTTCACGTTCATATCCCCGGTCGGTCGGCTGGTACAGTTTTGGCCTGCGCATGCCATCGGGGAAGTAGTTCTGCCCCGATATGCCGCCCTCCGTATCATGGTCGTATTCATAGCCCTTGCCGTAGCCGATATCCTTCATCAGCGCGGTCGGCGCGTTGAGGATATGGGCGGGCGGCATGAGGCTGCCAGTGGCGCGCGCGGCCCGGCGGGCCATGTTGTAGCCCTTGTATACCGCGTTTGACTTGGGCGCCGTGGCCAGATGCACCACAAGCTGCGCAAGGGCCAGTTCCCCCTCCGGCGAGCCAAGGCGCTCGAACGTCTCCCACGCGGCAACGGCCAGCGGCAGGGCCTGCGGGTCGGCCATGCCCACGTCCTCGGCAGCGAAGCGGGTCAGGCGGCGGGCGATGTAGCGCGGATCCTCGCCGCCCTCGAGCATGCGGGCAAACCAGTACAGCGCGGCATCGGGGTCGGAACCGCGCAGGGATTTATGCAGGGCCGAAATGAGGTTGTAATGCTCCTCGCGGTCCTTGTCATACAGTGCCGCGCGGCGGGCGAGCAGGCGCGACAGGGCGGCGGGATCAAGCGCCTCACGCTGCGGCGGCAGGGCCAGAAGCTGTTCAACCATGTTGAGCAGGTAACGCCCGTCGCCATCGGCCATGGCGCGAAGGGTTGCGCGGGCCTCGGGCGTGAGCGGCAGGGGCCTGCCGGTGGTGGCCTCGGCGCGGTCGAGCAACTGCTCCATCACCGCATCATCGAGCCTGTGCAGCACCAGCACCTGACAGCGCGACAGCAGGGCGCTGTTGAGCGCGAAGGACGGGTTCTCGGTCGTGGCGCCGACCAGCACCACGGTGCCATCCTCCACCACTGGCAGGAAGCCATCCTGCTGGGCGCGGTTGAAGCGGTGGATTTCATCAACGAATAAAAGCGTGCCCCCGCCCGAGGCCGCCGTACGCCGGGCCTCCTCAAACGCGCGCTTGAGATCGGCCACGCCGGAGAACACGGCGGAAAGCTGCACGAAGCGCAGCCCTGCGGCAGCGGCCAGCAGGCGGGCGATGGTGGTCTTGCCCACGCCGGGGCCGCCCCACAAAATCAGGCTGGCAAGCGAGCCACGCGCGAGCATCTGCCGCAGGCTGCCATCGGGGCCGAGCAGATGGTCCTGGCCCACCACCTCATCAAGCGTGGTGGGGCGCAGGCGGTCGGCCAAAGGCTGGTTGCGGGCGGGCTGGGCCGAGGGTGCCTGCGGAAACGCGACCGGGCCACGCGCGGCAGGCTGCGGAGCCGTGTTGCCAAACAGGTCCGCCGGGCCCTCATCCATGCTGTCTCGCCTGCCTGCCATGTGCTCCTGCCTGTGCGTGGTGCAACCATGCCCTGATTATGGGCTGTATCTGCATAGATTGGGAAGCATCATGACCAATACCAGTCCCGGTTGCATGATACTGGCGTATGATATCTTGAAAAACGGGATCTTTTGAAGCTTTTTGGAAAAAGCTTCACCAAAAACTTTCTTTTGATTTTTAGCAGGTTTGGAGGCTGGTTTTAAAATTTCATGGATTG